>CAZZBB010000068.1:0-182929 GCA_964652195.1 uncultured bacterium
CCTCAATACCTATAAGCGTATTCGCAGCAACAAACCGCGTCTCCAAATTCGGCAGCGGCTTGATACCAAAGTTACCCGCGTCTATGTCCGGTTCCTGTTCAATTGCAAGCGAGATAAAAAAGCGGAGCTTAGCGATTTGGCAGGCAATCGGTTGGATATCTACACCGAAGATACTGTTTTGAATCAGGTATAACTTCCGTCCGAAATCCGAATCACGGTATCGTTTGAAAGTGTCATCAATTTCAAGCAGTTCATCACGACGTTGTTCGTCATCCTGTGTATCATAAGCAATTTCTGTACGTTTAAGTGCCAGTTCCTTCTGCAATGTTTCCCATCGGATGTTATCTGGGTCAAGTCGACGTAATGCCAACGTCAACTTGTGAAGCACACCCATCGGAAACGCACCAGAACCCACTGCCGGGTCCAATATCTTGAGTTCAGAGATTGTTTTCACAATCGCGTCCGTTTCGTTGTCATCAAACCATTCACTTGCATCGTCAAACATCTTTGCATAGTCAAAAAGGAAACGTAATCGTTCGTCCCAAGGGACATCATTGTCATCAGTATTGCCATCAGTCGGTTGACATTTTTGAGACAACGCAGCCACCAACGTCTCCTCCACCATATAGTCCACAATCGCGCGTGGGGTGTAGTAGGAACCTGTCATCTTACGCGCTGTTTCTCCAGTTTCTGGGTTGATAGCAGCAAGTAAGTTTTCAAACACTCTACCAAGGAGTTCTGGGTCAAGTGCCACTTCCTGATCTATAGGTGTGTTCTCCTCAACGGTAAATTTGTAGTGTTCAAGGAGTGGGATCAGTCCTTGCTGCGCATCAAAAAAGACACGGTTTGGGATAGATAGCTTATGGTATTGCTTATCCGAGAAGCAGTCTATACGATAACCACCATCTCTTGTTGCATCAAAGGAGTCTAAACAATCAAACAAACCGCCATTGATGAACGGAGTTTTTGAGAAAAGAACTAACAGTTTATCTGGATCGTCCATTTGATCTTTGTATCGAAATTTAGAGAAATTACGATGATTAGTATTACCTCCCCTGCTAAACTCGCGTTTGTCAATCTCCGTGTTCAACGTAGCAAAAAATAAGTTTTGTAGTACAACACGATAGTAGGAATCCCCATTCTCAAAGTCATCCTCATCTAATGTCTCAAGCACTTCAATTCTGTTAAACAGTTCCTCCGCGACCAAGCCTTTCTCTTTGATAAACCAGATAAAGAGTAGACGGGTGATGAGACGGATGACATGTTCTTCTGCTTTGATAACTTGGTTTTCATCTGTTGGAAATCTTGACGTCTCAACAGCCCATTCATACCATGCAAACAGTTTCCGGTAGAATTTTTTGTTAAGTTCTTCGGTATCCAGTTTAGCGAGCCATGCTGCCAGCAACCCATCAAAATTTTGTAGTTTTTTGTTGTCGTCCATCCATTTAATACACTGTTCAAGTGAAAGTTCGGAGAGGATATCCAGATGTGCGCGGTGTGGATTGTTCAGTCGGATGTCTTTGATAAGGGTAACCTGTCCGAGTACATCCACTGTTTCGTCAGTTTCGCTTGGACGGCGATCGGCAAAGGCAATTGTCAGACGATCTCCGGTACGAAATAAGATGACAGTCGGTGCGTTCAACCGTTTGTTAATTTCACGTGTAAACTCGGCATATTTTGTGCGTGAGTAAACGTCATCTTTAAGTTCAACTGCACAAAAAAGAAAACATTGTGTGTTTCCTTTGTCAAAATTGTTGGGTTCAAGAAGATTCAATTGAGGATCATCCACAATTTCGTCTTTTGTCACTTGGAATATGATCTGTACCGATTCAGCATTCTCACGAAAATGTTGTTCGGATTTGGTGTTCGGGTTTACCGGTGGGAATTCTTCAAAAAAATCATCTACAGACCGTGATAGACCCAAGGTCCGATCACTGCGGTAACCTAAGGTCGATAGGAGTTCTTTTGATTTTTCTAACAGATTTCCGTTTTGCGTTGCTGCCAATGCGGATTTGATCGTTTCTTTATTCATTCGTTATGTTCCAACGTTTCTATAAAAATAGGGTGGCAGTTTGTGCCACCCTATTTTGGATTATTTACGGATCAGTTCTTACGGTTTGTGCAGTTCTATTTAAACGTGTATCCTTCTTTATTTTATTTAAATGTTATGTTAAGTGCTTACATTTTCTGGGACAACTGCAGATCCTTTAGTTGCAACTGCCATACGGGGTTTACAGTTTTTATAGTTTCAATTTGAAATATAATACCATACACCATGATATAAATCAAGATTGTTGATCTGTGGGATGTGTAAACTTTTTGTCACTATAGGTGTCAATTTAAGTATTAGACTCTTCTGAAGCCTTCCACAGAAGAAAAAAGAATGTAAGATCGGGGATCGGAATCCCCTCCTACAGAAGAGGAGAGAAGAGGATATAATATAAGATCGGGGATCTGTAGTTTTGCAGTTTTTCAATTGATTCGCGGGGAGAAATGTGTTTCGTTTAAAACTGTCCAAACTATAGTAGAGAGGATACCATACATAATAAAAAAGTCAAGATTGCGGTGTTCTGATGACCAACCACGTTACCAATTTAAAATCAGCTGCAGCTTGCGGTGCTTTGGATGCGGGGGTAAGTTTAGTATCGCGCGGACTTCCACTCCTAAGAGCATGGGTCTGGGTTTTCGTATGTGAACGTGTAATATGTGAAATGACTGTGTCCAATAACTTGTTGTAATGTTCCATGTTTTCACCATATTCTGTTTCTTGGTCAAACTGTAGACATAGATCATCATTAACATTCTCTTTACCAACGGCAGATGCTTCAAACAGATCTAACACCTGTTTCGCGTTGATACATCCGTATCGGATATCACCATTATTTCGTATATAAACCGTATAATAGGGATGGATAGGACTTGCAGTATTCTCCTGTCTGTTTTCGCTGGCAGTTTGTAGACGGAGGAAGAAGATCACACCATTTTCGGTTGGATTGTTTTGATTACTTGTGACAGCATAAGCCCCATCAGGGGTTGCGTCAAGTTTTGCCCTATTCCTTTCCAGATATTTCAGCAGCTGTGCGAAGAAATAATCCAGAGTAAAATCGCTCATCACGACACCATCAGACATGTCATCTAAGTCAAACGGCTCTTCACGGAGGAGTTCTAACTGCCTATCCCGGAAGTTAAGCTCCATTTGTGCCTGTTCATACGTCGATTCATTTAACGGGTCATCATCACCACTTGCGGTTGCATCTGCAAGTGCCATACGCGATTCAACACGATTTCGAAGACGTAGATACACCTCCATATCTTCGGTAGGCCAGTAGTTAATCATTTTAATATCGGTGTTTCGACTACCGATACGGTCAATGCGTCCGAAACGTTGAATGATACGGACAGGATTCCAGTGTATATCGTAGTTTAGCACTGTATCACAATCTTGTAGATTTTGTCCTTCAGATACACAATCGGTAGCGATGAGGAGATCAATGTTGTTCTGTGCCTCATTCTTGCGTAATCTGCCCCACGGTGCGAAGTTTGTGAGAATAGCGTTAAAGTTGTTTTGTCCACAAGTTGTTTGTGTCTTGTCCCCTGAAACCATTGCCATCTCAAGTTTCAATTCGGAGGTAAGTTCTGATAAGTTGTCATACAGATATTCTGCGGTATCTTTGAAGGTGGTAAAAATGAGTAGTTTACGATTTTTGTTGCCATTTTTATCTTCTCTGGGATCCTGCATCTTTTTCAGAATATCTGCCTTAATCTCTTTTAACTTTCCATCCCTTGAGGGAGTGATAGATTTGACTTTGTTCCATACCGCTGTTAGGGTTTGTTTATCCTTACTAATATCTTGTTTCCAACGTGTACAATCCAATTCCTTTAGATGATAAGGATTTCTGGCTCGGTTAATTAAAAATTCCTCATCTTCTTCATCTTCATCGGGGAGGATATCTGTTTGTGCGTTGGAAATATCTTTGTTCTGTTGAAACCGTTCAATCTTTTCTATCATCTCATCATGTTTGTTGATAGTCCGTTCAAGGGTTTCGGAGAGTGAGTGTGCCGAACTTTCAAGCCGTTTCAGGAAGTTGGTCTGCATCATACCGATAAGAAACTTTTCACGATCCTCCTGATTGAATCGAAGTCGTTTTTTCTCATCTGCAAGACGTTCCTTTGCAGTTTCACTCACAACATAACTGGAAGGTCTATAGATGGTTAACTCAAAATCACCAATCTGGTCTGCCAAAGCTTTGTAGGACAGTTCACCCTTGAGGTCGGTTTGTGGATGTCGATTTGTTGGTTTCTGTGGTTTAGGAAAGTTCCCAATTCTTTCAATTTCATCGGCATAGTATTTTTTGATTAATTTGCGTGACCGTGCAATAGAGACACCACCGAGTAGTTGGAAAAAGTCCACCCCTAAAGTTTTGAAGAGTTCTGTTTTGTTTCTTGTACCCTTTTCTTCCCATACCTTGAACGCTTTCTGTGACAGTTTGATGAGATTACCAATATTACTGATGCCTAAAGAATTTTTAAAGACATCCTCTCGTTTTTCAGTCATGAGATATATTTGGTTACGGAGGTCAGTGAGAGACGTATTGACGGGTGTTGCAGAAAGCATCAGCACTTTGGTTTTTGTGCCATCCTTGATGACATCTTCTAATAGGCGGGAATAGCGGGTATGACGGGGATTACCTTCACTATCCACCCGTTGTTTGCTATCGTTACGAAAGTTGTGTGATTCATCAATTACGATGAGATCAAAACTACTCCAATTGAAGTTCTCCAATTTTATGCTACCAGATTCTCCCGTGTATCGTGATAAGTCTGTATGTGATAACACGGTGTAAGTGAATTTATCATCAAGAAATTCGTTGTTGTCTTGGGCGTTATATGCAGGATAGAGATCCCAGTTCTCTCGTAGTTTTTTCGGACAGAGAACAAGCACGCGTTCGTTCCGCAATTCAAAGAACTTGATGACAGCAAGAGCAGTATATGTTTTTCCTAAGCCGACACTGTCCGCCAAGATACACCCGTTGTGTCGTAATAACCGAGCGATAACACTTTTGGCACCATCTTTTTGGAAGGCATATAATTTCTCCCATATCTTCATATCATACAGATGAACATCCTCAAGCGTCTGATCATTCGTTTGTCGCGTCTCAATTTCTTCACGGAAGAGTTCGTAGAGTGTTTTGTAATAGATAAGTTCTGGTGGGTGATCTTGTCCTATCTGCTTTAGTTTTGCAAGTACTTTATCTTTAACATCTTCAACCAGTTCATCATTGTTCCATAGTTCATCGAACCATGCCTTTAGGTCATTTCGGTCACGGTCGCTATCTACTTCCAGATTGAGTTCAATGTTACTGGTATTTGAGCTTAGTCCGAGTCCCCGTACAGTAAAGTTCGAACTACCCAGAATAGCTTTCTCAACACCGTTATTGGTGATATGATACATTTTTCCGTGTATCAGTTTTGATTCCCGAGTAGATCGAATTTCTATCTTATTATCTTTTATCCATTCAGCACAAGCTTTTGCTAACGGTTTCTGTCTGAGTTGTTGATTGAGCATTAGACCTTCATCGGTAATATCAAACGATTTCTTGTCTGTGTTGTTTGGATCCATCCGTTTGACGAAATCGGGATCACCAAAGAGAAAACGCAGTCCATCTATCTTGTTTAAATGGTGTTGCATCTTTTCGTATGCATAGATTGTGAAATATGCGGAAACAATGGAGAGTTCGGAACCATTCTGAATTTCCTGTTCCAAAAATTCGTGAACTGTACCACGAAGCAAATTATCTCGGATACCAGATTTGATGGGTGAATTGTTGTCTGACATGGCTATATTTATAGTGTGGTTGAGTAGGATTCATTCATCAAAACTATCTAATTACTGAAAGTATTAAAAAGAAAATACGTAAGAGCGATTGCTGTAGAGGTTATCGTATTGACTAACCCCCAATTGACTTGAAATTTCTTATGTATTTCTAATATATCACCAGGGTAAAGTAGAATTGTGTTTGATCCAACTTGAAAATTGTGAACTTCAGTTTCTCCATCTTTACGATGGATGTGAAATGTTTTCCTGTTTGCTGTATTCTCTAATCCACCTGCTAATGCAATTGCTTTCTGAATGATTACCGGTCCTTCAACGGATTGAGCACCGGGAGTACGGACATATCCTGTTACATAAACGGGTTCAAGCTTAAAACGATTTGGAACAAATAACACATCACCATCATTTATAGAAATCTCCGGTAGATTGTCTGTTCCATTCCAAAATTCTTCGGAAACAGTAAACTCTGTAAGTGTGCCATCTCGGGTTGCATGAATAAGTGTCTTGACATTTGCTTCCTTTGTAAAGCCACCTGCCCTTGCTAATATGTCTGGCACACTACTCTTGCCTTTAATGAAAAGTTTTCCCGGTATCTTCACTTCACCTTGCACTTCAATTTCATTAAGAAGGTTTACATAGACTAAATCGTTTGAATTGACCCTGATTTCAAGATTCTCAGTAACATTTGAAAGATCAAACGCCTCTACACTTAGGTTGGCAGTGTTTTTAGCAGATTCGACATAAGACTTATGTCGAATTAATTGTACTTTTCGTCTATCAGCGTTTTCAGTCATGCCTCCTGCTAAGGAAATAGCTCTAAATAAATCAACATCGGATTCTGGAGAGATGCTATACCGTCCGGGATTCTTGACAGCACCTCCGACATAAATTCTATTCTCCTCTGAAATAACAGATACCATTATCACAGGATTATTCACAAGTTTTTTGGTTATTAGAAAATCTCTGATGATTTTGTTGACCTGTTCGGTTGTTTTTTCGGAGACATCAAAATCACCGCCGAAATAACTAATTCTACCATCTTCGCGTACTTTGACAGAATGGGTATACTCAGGTTGTCCTATTACGGCTATCAGGAGTGTATCCCCATTCCGGATGTTATAAATATCAGCATTTAAAGAAGTAGTTATAAGTAATAAGACAAAAAAATAAAAAGTCTGCAAGAAACACAAAAGAGTTTTTGTATCTCGCAAACTTTGAATGTATTGGATCATATTATTAGCCTGATGGATTTTTGTGGATAGTGTGTAATCTGAACTTGTATAATATGTAATTCATTTCAATAGGAATCATACCGATTTAAATAATATTAACTGAAATTTTGATGTGGGATTGCTTGTACGGAGCCCGATTCTCTTCTTAGGCAATTTTCTCCAATGCGATTTGACGAAAGTTCCTCCTGATCGACGATATCCATTTATGTAAACTTTACCGCTTGTGTCAATAGGAGTTTTAACTTCTTCTAATTGGTCAAACAGCTCCTGCTTCATTATTTTATCAGTAAATGCTATTCTTCCTTTAATGAATCAAAATAGGATTTGAGTGTTTCACGAGCAATTTGTATAGCATATCTGGGTACAAGTAGATCACCCCAATCAGATTTTCTGGGGTTTGCTTTAAGTCCACCGTAAACAGGATTCTCATTGCTACGCAAATATACATGGATGCCTTCATCCTCTAACACACTCTTGAGGATATACCCAGCAACTTCATTTGGCACGGATTCAACTACATGCCAATCCGCAGCCTCTGGAACTTGGGCAGGAATTATACTCGGAAGAAGTTCTTCTTCGCATTCAATACATTCTGTGATGTCCTGCTTGAATTCAGTCTTACATTGTGGACAAAATGGCATAACCAATACTACCTTATGTATGCGTTTATACTCCAATTATATATCAGATAGCAAAAATAATCAAGATGAAGAAAAATTCCATAATTGTAGTGCTGTTTTTCCCAGCACCCATTCTCTATCTTCAGGGGTGAAGAAATCCATTTCATCCTTTACAACAGATAGAGTTTGTGCATAGGTTGCCTTACCTAAACATACGGGCCAATCTGTTCCCCACATCATTCGAGATCCACCAAAAGTATGATACACTTTCTTGACCATTTCGTGTGTATCAGCCCACGGATAATCTGATTGTGATATTGACCATGTATGGCTAATCTTGACATATACCCGTGGGAATTGAGCAAGATCTAACAATAACTGTAGCTTATCGGGGTCTTCAGGTGAACAATCCGCCATATGATCTATTACTACATTAAGGTCTGGATGTTGTTCCAACAGTGGCACAAGATCTGCCAATCGTTCAGCCCTTGTGAGTAAGAGTAACGGCACTCCAAGCTGTTCTGCACGTTTAAAAATTGGTGGTATGAGTGGACCAGTAAACCAGTCTCCAGCTTCACCAACAGAAGGACTTAATCTCACACCGTGAAAACCTTCATCTTCTGTCCAATGGCTTAGGTGGTCTGGGGCATCCGGGTCTTCAGGGTTAATTCTACAAACACCCATGAATTTATCAGGATACCTTTTCATTGCATCTGCTGCATAACTATTATCCCATAAGTAATGAATTACTTGAACCAGAACAGTTTTCTCTACACCATTTTCATCCATTAATTCAAGCAACATTTCAGGTGTTGCATCTTCCTCAGGACCATTACGATCCCGTGCCCATGGAAACTTAGGGTCGTTTTTCCAAACATGTACATGAGGGTCAATGATTCTCATTTCATATCCTCCAATTTACATAGAGATATTCAATTATGGACTAAGTGTCATTACTATACGCTTTTTTCATAATTACACCGTAAATCCCTAAAGGTAGACAATAAAGTAAAATCAAAATATGAAGACTAAATCCTGTTACAGTAGCATTTTCAAGGGGTGTACCAAAATAGTGTAATAACCATGCGAATGGAAATTCTGTTGTGCCAAAGTTCCCGACTGATTGTATAGGTAATAAATTGAATACGTTCGTAAACGCAAGTGCAAAAAGTACTTCAGTTAGAGGGATTTTTACTCCCATCTCTGATACCAGATAACATTGGAATCCAAAACGTATCAGAAGACAAAGCAACGAATATAACCAGATTTTTAAAAAATGTAGATTGAAACGGAACGAAGTTATTTCAGAAACGATTGATAAAGCTTTATTTACAAACCAAGTAAGCCATTTCTTGTCGAAATTTAGTAACGGTTTACCAAACTTCTCAGCCAATGAAATACAGAATTTAGGTGCTAAACATGCAAGACTCACTATTACTAAAACAGCACATCCAATCAGTAATGGCATCAGGTAGAGAAACGTCCAAGATAACTTGCCACTAATCTTAGCGTGCAATAATAATGAAGTTGTAACCATTAATCCTATCAACAGCATAAGATCAATAATACTCGCTACCATTAAGGATGCAATTCCTTGTGTAGCCTCAACTTTCTGGTGTCGGTGCATTAAATACACATAAGATACATCTCCTGTCCTCATGGGTAAAAAATTACCCCAAAATGTGTGTAATGCAAGTATGGGTAAAAGACGGTTCAGATTCGTCTTGAGTCCTAATATAGTTCGAAAACGTAGCGTCTTTGCAATGACAAGCAAACAATAACACGCAAAACCGATTAACAGTGCTTTTATTGAGATTCTACTTAATGTTTTAGGGATTTCGGAGATGTCAATCTCTTTTAATAATAGATAAGATACAATTACAGCCAAGACCGTTGGTAGTACATACCTGACAATCCACCTGAGACGCATATAATCCTATCCTGAAGAGTGTAAATCAAATTTGTCAGAATAAGCTTTCACAAGGTCCCCTTTCCGAAAACCAGGTACCGCAGTCCCACATTCTCTCGCCAAGAGTTTATAATCAAGATGGTGTAATCTGTCCAGAACGTCTTGATTATTTGCTTTGAGAAGAATCCACTGTTTGTTTCGTTCACACTGTTTTTCATCGGTTTCTCGCCGTGAATAATCCTGCCATCCTTGACAAGGTACAGCGAAATCAAAGGTATTGTCAAATACCTTTAATGCACCTTTTGTATTGTTATACTGCCAGATATGAAAATCTTGATGTTTAATAGGAAGGGATTTATGCTCTCGCATATCATCCAGGCTACAGGGTAACCTTGTCCAAATCTGAAATTCTGTATTTACTGAATAACTTTTACCTGAATTGAGATGAAAAGCATCTCTTGGTAAGGGGAACCTTCTAATAAACTGCATACTTTTTTCAAGTTGCTTATGGACAATATACTTACGAAAATTCACTGGCAGGATAAATGCAATTATATCTGCAAATTTAGCTGCGTGATTAAAAAATGCGATTGCCATTTTACCACGTTTGCCAAATGGAGGATTTCCAACAATGATTGTCTCATCTGAAGGGTATGGAAGGTATGTTAACTGAAAGAAATCCTGTTTTAAGACTTGATCGCACATTGGGGCAACATCGATGCCGAATCTACGATGAACCGGTAATCTTTTGAAAAAAGCACCTGTACCCGCGGATGGTTCAACGAAATACATTTGCTGGACGGTACGATTAACCGATGTCAATGTTTCTGTTAGGTAGTTCCAGCAAAGATCTGCAACGAATTGTTTTGTGTAAAATGGATTAAGAGATTTATCAACAATATTTCTGTCCATATCAACTTGAATGATAATATCTGATTAGACAGAAATTGTCAATGTTTAGCTCATGAATAACCGTGACTTACAACCAAATACAATTGACAGAATACAGGAATTATGATAATATTCTTTGGTATTACTAACTTCTACACAAGAGATAACATGTATGTAGATTCCGTTACCAGTTAGTGACTACATCTTAAGAATAATTAGCAAAAGTATGGAACAGTTCCAATTCAACTTTACGGATATCCTACGGTTTAGTCGAAAGGCATTTAGTGTCAGACGGATAGGAATACACCTTATAGGAATCCTCTTCGCGTACCTGGTGTATGAACTTCTATTCTATCTTACGCTTTATATTGCGGAAGGTGAAAAAGTACAAGAGTATTGGAAAACTTTCGGTTTGCTACCTGTCCCTCCTTTTGGTAGTGGCGAATTCACTCCCTTAATCTCGACAACACTGTGGATAGGTCTAATTCTTTTTGCCTTCATCTTCTATTTTTCGAGTATTATGGCATCAAAGATTACCATTGAACAATTGCGTGGAGAAGAGTTCTATTCTGTTGGTGCTTCCTTCAAATTCCTACAGCATCATTGGAAGACAGTTATCGGATCGTTTTTAGGTTTGCTCTTTATTCTGGCTTTTATCTTTATGATTCTACTCAGTATTGGGTTGTTAGGCAAAATACCTATTATTGGTAAGACATTGTTAGTCGTATCATCTTTTTTTATGCCTTTAGCCTTTATATTTGGATTACTAATAGCATATATTACTGCAGTAATGATTTCTGGTCTTTTTTTTATTCCTGCAGTGATTTCGACGACAAATGCCGATTCATTTGAAACCATATACCAACTTTTTGCTGTATTATGGAATCAACCCTGGCGATTCATAGGGTATGGTTTCCTTTTATTTATCTTACAACTTGTGCTTGTTCCTATATGGGGGATTTTTTGTCTGGTAGGATTTATAGTGTTACTCTTACCTATACATTATCTACATCCCACGTTTATCGAACAATCTTTAGGAAATGCTAATCTTTGGTTAGGTAGATCTCTACAAAAACTATCTTCATTTTTTTATTCAGATATAAATACAATCATTGGCATAAACGTATCTCAAGATCCAATTTTGACAACTTCTGCAACCATTTCAGGAATATTAACCACATTTACAGTAATTGGCATAGTCGGGGTTATCATTGCCTATCTGTTTTCAATTGCATCGGTTGGAACAACAGTAATATATACAATCATTAGAAAAAGAATTGACGGATTAAACCTTATAGAAACAATAGGAAAAGTTGCACCAGTGGAACCAGCACCACTACTTATAGGAGATGAATAATATTAAACTGCCATCTATTACAACAGCCATTATCTATGGTCTGATAATCTATTGTAATGTCTGTATAGATGATTATTCATAGAATAACATGTTTGAAAAAGTAATGACTAAGGTTTTTGGGAGTAAGGAGGATCGTGATGTTAAACGATTCCGAGATATAGTTAATGCTGTCAATGAACAGGAAGCTGAAATAAAGGAATTATCTGATGCACAAATCCAAGGCAAGACCCCTTACTTCCGTCAACAATTAGACTCGGGTGCTTCTCTTGATGACATCCTACCAGATGTATTCGCTGTTGTTCGTGAAACAGCAGTACGTACATTGAAACAACGTCATTATGATGTACAAATCATCGGTGGTGCAGCACTACACGCAGGGTCAATTGCTGAGATGAGAACAGGTGAAGGGAAGACCCTAACCTCGACACTTGCAGTCTATCTCAATGCACTTACTGGGAATGGCGTACATGTTGCTACAGTCAATGACTATCTGGCACGACGCGATGCCGAATGGATGGGGAGAATATATAACTTCCTTGGAATGTCCGTGGGATTAACTCTGAGTTTAATGCCTCATGAACAGAAAATGCTTGCATATAAGGCTGATATTACCTACGGTGTACATAGTGAGTTCGGGTTTGATTATCTAAATGATAACAGAGCACATACGACTGATATGAAAGTGCAAAGAGGTCATAAGTATGCAATTCTTGATGAGGTCGATAGTATACTCATTGATGAGGCACGAACACCACTGATTATCTCTGATCCATCGGATAAACCTGCCGAACTTTATCGAAGAATTAATAGTGTTGTCACCCAACTAAAGGATGAAGAACACTATGAAATTGACCAAAAAGGAAAATCCAGAGGAGATATAACCCTAACAGATGATGGGATAGAGCAGGTACAACGGCTTATCGGAATTGAAAATCTTTATGAACCGGAAAACATTATGCTGGTACATCATGTCAATCAATCTTTGAAGGCACATCATCTATTCATTAGAGATATTGATTACCTTGTTGAAAACGGCGAGGTTATCCTAATTGACGAATTCACGGGAAGAAAACAAATTGGACGGCGTCTTAGTGAAGGATTACATCAAGCAATCGAAGCGAAAGAACGCGTGAGAGTTGCTCAAGAAAATGAGACCTTTGCAACAATTACATATCAGAATTATTTCCGAATGTATGATAAACTCGCTGGAATGACAGGGACTGCTGCTACAGAAGCAAACGAATTTGCCCATATCTATGGGTTAGATGTCGCTGTTATCCCAACAAATGAACCAATGATCCGGATTGACAATCCTGACCAAATTTATAAAACAGAAGATGCAAAATATAATGCTGTTTTAGCAGATATTTCTGAACAACATGAAAAAGGACGACCAGTCTTGGTCGGAACAGCATCTATTGAAAAATCAGAGAAACTCAGTAAACTTCTAAGAGCAAGACACCGAAATTTAAAACATCAAGTGTTGAATGCTAAAGAACATACTCGCGAAGCAGACATCATTGCACAAGCTGGGATACCGGGTGCTGTTACGATTGCTACCAACATGGCAGGTAGGGGTGTAGATATCTTATTAGGTGGAAATCCAGAAGGCTTGGCAAAAGAAACCTTACGAAAGAAAAAAATAGATCTTAATTCGAACTATGAAGATTCTGATGAATGGAAAACTGCATTTGCTGATGCTGAAGAAATATGTAATAAAAATCGGGAAAATATACTGAATGCAGGTGGACTTCATATCGTTGGTACTGAAAGACATGATTCACGGAGAATTGATAACCAATTGCGAGGACGCGCTGGTAGACAAGGGGATCCAGGTTCATCAAGATTCTATCTATCACTTGAAGATGATCTTATGAAGAAATTTGGATCGGAGAGATTACAGGGATTTATGACTCGAGCTGGCATGGATGAGAATATCCCATTGGAACACCCTTGGGTTTCAAAGTCCATAGAAAAAGCACAAACACGCGTTGAACAAATGAACTTTGAAATTCGTAAGAATATTCTCAAATTTGACGATGTTATGGAAGCTCAACGTAATACTATATATTCCCTAAGAGACACAATTCTATCCAATGACAATCCAAAGGATACAGTTTGGGAAATGATTGAGCATGTTGTTGAGGATCAGATCTATGAGGTCATTCCTGAAAAAGGACAGCGGGATACTGAAGAATTAGAACAATTTTCTAAGTGGTTAACCACTGCTTTCCCCATTTCAGCAGATTTTAAAACACCCTTAAAAGATATTTCCATTGAAGATCTCAATGATCAGATTCTTTCTGAAATTAAAACTGCCTATGAACAGAGAGAATCTGAGATGGGGGCGGAGGATATGCGGTTACTTGAACGACTTCTTGTTTTGGATAGAATTGACAGTCATTGGAAAGAGCATTTATATAATATCGATTATATCCAATACGGTATTCGGTTTGAAGGGTATGGTGGTAAAGATCCTATTGTTGTCTTTAAGAATGAAGCACTTGGGGTTTTTGAATCCATGTATCAAAGTATTGAAAGACAGGTGAGTGAGTTCATCTTTAAGATGCAGGTGAGTGCTGCACCTACTCGTCATGTTCCGCCAAGACGTTCAAGTGCTCAACGTAGAAGACTACCCCGGAGACCTGCAGAAGGCAGTTCAAGCTCTTCAGCAGAATTTGCTTCACAACAGGCAATGGGGAACATACCAAAAGTAGGTAGAAATGAACGGTGTCCATGCGGTAGTGGAAAGAAATACAAGAAGTGTCATGGACAATAATATATGTTAGACTTGCGACATCCCCCTTATCTGATTTTTGAAGATCTATCCAACTTAATACAACTTGGAGAACTAAATTGAATTCTGAGAAACCAAATACCATTTCACAAACTTTACTTGAGATACTTGCTTGTCCAGCATGTAAAGGTAAAATAGTGCATATTGAGAAGGATGAAAAACTTGTATGTCAAGGAGAGTGTAAGAGACGATACCCAATTCGAGATGGTATTCCTGTTATGCTTATTGATGAAGCTGAATTACCGAATGCTGACAATCCCAATACTAATTGAAGTTAACACCATTCAATGCGAATTCTTTTTTTATGCTTACGATGCCCCTATCCTCCTCAACGAGGAGACCGAATTAGATCCTATAATATCATCAAACAACTCTCTAAACGCCATAAGATTACGCTTGTATTCTTTAGCGAATCAGATGTTGATATTGAGGCTGTTAAAGAGTTAGAGACATTCTGTGAACGAGTTGAATGGGTACGTTTTAACAAGATTTATGCATTATTTAATACAGCTATCCACTGTTTCTCAAAACTACCGCTACAATTGCATTATTGGTACAATCCGAAGATGCAAAGGGTCGTAAATGACTTACTTTCTACAGAGAAATTTGAATTGATTCATGCCCAACTTTTCCGTATGGGACAATATGTGTCAAAAGCAAACGGTATGGCGAAAGTACTAGATTTATGTGACTCCTTAGCACTCAATTTAAGTCGAAGAGCAGAATTAGATTGCAGTCCAAAACGATTTTTAGTAAAATTGGAGGAAAAACGTGTACGTCGGTATGAAGTTGAGATAATGAAGTCTTTTGATTCTGGAACTGTTGTTGCCGAGTTTGACAAGGATTACCTACTCAAGCAAGATATAAATCTTAACCTTTCAGTTGTACCTATGGGTGTTGATCTTGATTACTATAAACCTATTCCAGAACAGGATGATTCGACAAACCCAGAACCTGAATCTATTGAAGGGGATATTCCAGAAACAAACGGTAAGAACTTAACAAACGGTAAGAACTTACTATTTACTGGGACAATGAACTATTTTCCCAATTCTGATGCTGTAACCTATTTCTGTAATGAGATATTTCCATTAATAAAGGAACAGCATAGTGATGTAGAATTCTATATTGTTGGAAATCACCCAACGGAACAAGTGCGACGACTCGCTGAACAGAAAGGGGTGATTGTTACGGGATATGTAGAAGATATTCGTCCCTATTTTGAAAAGGCATCAGTTTTTGTAGCGCCATTACGTGCAGGATCAGGAATACAAACTAAGAACTTAGAAGCAATGGCTATGGGAACACCTGTTGTTACAACTTCTATCGGTGCGATGGGTTTAGAAGCAGATCTTGAATCTGATCTACTTATTGCAGATACACCAGAAATTTTTGCAAACAAGGTTATTGACCTTTTAGAGAACCCTACGCACAGACGAAACCTTGCTCATGCAGGTAGAAAACGAGTTGAACAGAGTTATGATTGGGATGTACTCGTTAACCGTTTAGAACAGGTATACGCCAAGATCTAACATCACAATCACGGTTGACTTATAGCAATTATATCTATAGAAATTCATTAAATAGGAGGTAATATGGAAAAATCCAAAATAAAGTGGAGTTCTTCTATTGTAATTGATTTATTACTTATTAATCTTGCATTTATATTAACCTATTTCACTTGTAGACAGCTTAACTTTGATGTGTTGGGAGAGTTTGGACAGAGTTCTATCCTATCCAGTATTTCAGGTCTACAACTAATTATTTTCCTTGCTACTTTTGTAACATTAGTACGTATTGCAACCTATTTATGTTTTCGACTCTATAAACCCATATGGGAATATGCAGGTGTAAAAGAATTCCGCACCTTAATTTACGCAATTGGTGTATCTACCTCAGTGCTTATCATATTATCCTTCTTCTTAAATGGATTCGATATTTGGAGTTTCTTCCTAATAGATGGTTTTTATAATGTAGTTTTTATAGGTGGTGTTAAATTCTCGTATAATATCTTTAATGATGGAAGAAAAAAGGATGGTTTAATACCGCAGACCAAAGTCCTAATTGTTGGAGCGGGGGTCGCCGGTGTGGGTGTATTACGGGAATTACGGAGCCATCCAAAACGGGGTTATCTCCCTATAGGATTCATTGATGATAATTTAAAGAAGGTCGGAAAGAGTATCGCAGGACTTGAAGTTCTTGGAACAACAAGAGATCTTACTTACATTGCAAGAAAACGTGAAATTGAAGAAGTGATTATAGCCATGCCTTCCGCGACTGGAAGTAAAATAGAAGATATTATGCGACAGTGTGAATACCGTGGTTGTCAATTTAAAATTGTTCCCAGTATTCATGCTATTCTTGAAGAACGGGTAAGTATAAATCATATCCGAAATGTGGAATTAGAAGACTTACTTAACAGGTCTACAGTACCAATTGATTTAGCTGAGATTTCAAAGTACCTTTCTGGTAAACGCGTTATGGTAACAGGTGCAGGGGGGTCTATCGGTTCAGAACTCTGTCGGCAGGTCGCAAAACTTGATCCTGAACTTCTTATTCTGTTTGGAAGAGGTGAAAACAGTTTATATCATATTGATATGGAGTTACGGGAATCAGATCCAACATTAAATCGAGAACTAATTATTGGGGACATTAGAGATAATGCCAAAGTATTCCAAATAACAAAACGGTACCGACCCCATATTATTTTCCATGCAGCTGCCCATAAACATGTTAAATTCATGGAGAATCATCCTGATGAAGCTGTCAAGAATAACATATTAGGAACACAAAATCTAATTGATGCAGCCATTAAACAACACGTTGAGGCATTCATTCTTGTTTCTTCAGATAAATCTGTTAATCCGACGAGTGTCTATGGTGCTTCAAAACGTGTAACAGAGAAACTTATACAATGTAATGCAAATCGGAACGGAACAAAGTTCATTGCTGTCAGATTTGGAAATGTAATTGGCAGTCGTGCAAGTGTGTTACCTAACTTCCAAAGACAGATCGCTAAGGGAGGTCCTGTTACTGTTACACATCGTGAAGCAACACGTTACTTTATGACGATTCCCGAAGCTGTTCAGCTCCTAATACAAGCGGGTGCCATGGGAAACGGTGGGGAAATACTCATGTTGGATATGGGTGAACCCATTAAGATATTGGATCTCGCACGTGACTTGATACGACTATCAGGCTTAGAAGTAGATAAAGACATAAAAATTGCCTTCACAGGATTAGAACCCGGTGAGAAACTCTATGAAGAACTTCTTACACCTCAAGAAGGTGTAACCGCAACTAAGCATCAACGTATATTTGTGGCTCAATTAGAAAAGATTGAGGAAGAAACACTATTATCACAGATTAATGATCTGTCTGTATTGGCTAATGATCTGGATATTGATGGTATTATAGAGAAATTCCAAGAATTAGTGCCTACATACGAACCTAATAGGGCACATATACAGACGACACACCAGTATGATCAATCAGATATTACGAGACATCTTAAGAAAAACACACAAGATACAGATGAGCGTGATTCAACATCCAGTGATATAGCTGTGTAAGGTCCATGTATAGGGTGGTGTAAGACACCATGTGTAGATAGTTTTAACACCTTATCATGTATCAATGAGATTGAGTATATGATTGATGAATTATCAATTGACAGATAAGACTTCTCAACACTTAGGAGAAAATACTGTATTTGAGATTATGCATATCACCGTTAAGCAATTTATACTCAATTCTTGGCCAAAGAGATGTTTTGATATATTCTTCTCTGGTGTTGCATTACTCCTTCTATCACCTATTCTGTTACTCGGAACTATTCTTTCAAAAATTCAATCTACAGGACCAATATTTTACAAAGCTAAGCGAGTAGGTAGGGGTGGAATAGTTTTTCAGATGTATAAGTTTCGGACGATGGTGGATAATGCGGATAAAATCGGGGGCGGTCTCACAATTCATGGGGATACACGAGTCACACCTATAGGCAGATTCTTACGATTTTCAAAAATAGATGAACTACCTAATCTTATAAATGTTCTGAAAGGTGAAATGAGTCTTATAGGTCCCCGACCTGAATCACCAGACTATGTGAAATATTATACCGAAGAACAGATGATAGTTCTTATGGTGAGACCGGGTATTACAGGACCTTCTCAGGTTGCTAACAGAAATGAGGAATTGAAACTTAAGAAACAAAATGATCCAGAACATTATTATATTCATGAGTTAATGCCACAAAAATTAGAATTGGATCTTCAGTATGTTTCAACATATAGGTTTCTCTCTGATATTCGATGGTTAATAAAGACATTTTGGATTGTCTTCTTTCCACCTAAAGAGATGCCATATACAAACAAAGCAGATAAACCTTCTGCCTAAACACATTATTTTGAATCAACTATTCAAATGAAAAGAAAACGTGTATTCATAATTCTCTCAGTTATTGTTGTGATTTTCTTGATCTCCATGATACTTCGCTTTGTAATGGCAACTGCACCAATCGGTCAAAAAGTCGCAGTTCTGGATATAAATGGCATTATCACACAATCTGATTCGTACATTAAACTAATTCACACCTACCGAGACGACACAAGTATAAAAGCACTTGTAGTACGTATAAATACCCCAGGCGGTAGCGTTGCCCCCGTACAAGAGATATATAATGAATTGAAGAAATTTAAAAAACCCATTGTTGCTTCAATGGGTGGATCCGCAGCATCAGGTGGCTATTATATTGCATGTGCGGCAAAGACTATTTTCGCAAATCCTGGCACCTTAACAGGAAGTATTGGTGTAATTATGCAGTTTACCAAGATGAAAGGGTTATATGAGAAAATTGGTTTAGAACAACGAATCATTAAAAGTGGGGAATTCAAGGATTCCGGTTCTGCTTTTCGCGACCTGTCTGATGAAGAAAAAGCTATCCTACAAAGTACAGTTGATGATGTATATAACCAGTTTGTAGACACAGTCTACGAATCTCGTAAAGAAAATCTCTCTAAGGAAGAAGTTGTGAAACTTGCTGATGGTCGCATCTTTTCTGGGAATCAAGCACACCAACATAAACTAATTGATGAACTCGGTAATCTTCCAGATGCAATTAAATATGCTGCAAACCTTGCTGATATTGAAGGCAAACCAAGAGTCGTCAGGAAACAGAGAAAACCTTCACTCATACAACAACTCTTAGGAATTAACCCAAATACACATATAGAAGAAGTCCTTAACCTACCCGGCGTCACCTTCCGTTATGAACTTAGCCTTGGAAACTAAAGGCTTCACCCATGAATCCATCCTATAATATAAATGCTGACTGGAGTAGGCTTGCCAAACAAATTGTTAAGTCTAAACAGACTGTCATTATCATTGGTACAACAGATTCTGGAAAATCAACATTCTGTCGATATCTAATTGATTTTGCCTGTATTGCAGGATTGAAAGTTGGTTTTGTTGATACAGATGTCGGACAATCACAGATCGGACCTCCTACCACAATCGGTATGAAGATCTACGAGCCAATAGAAAATGAATCTGATGTTAAACCAGTAGAAGAGAAATTCCAACATTTTATAGATGCTCCAGATTCACTATATTTTGTAGGGGATACATCTCCACATCGAAATCTATTATATGTTCTCACCGGAACACGGTTAATGGTAGAAGCTGCACATAAGCGAGATGTGGATTTTGTTGTAATTGATACATCTGGATATTTACATGCCAGTCTGGGATGGCAGTTAAAACAACAAAAGATTGAATTGATTGGTCCAGAACACATAGTATGCATAGGCAGAAAAAGGGAATTTGAGCAGATCGTTGGTTACAATGACAATTTCAACCATGTAAATATACATTATTTATTACTACATAAAGAAATTAAACCAAAGAGTAGAATTGAGCGAAAAGATAATCGAAATGAAAAGTTCGCAACATATTTCAAAGACACTACACTTCAACAAGTATCGTTTGAACAAATTCGAGCCGTGCGAACCCTATTCTTCAATGGACGGATAGCAACTGAAAAAGAACTTCAGATACTTACAGATTTAGCTGATATTGAAGTTGAATATGCTGAATGGGGAGATCGCTCCCTAAAAATCATAACGCGAACAATTCTACCTACAATTATAACTAACAAGATAAAAGACTATTTAAGCTTATTACAACTTCATATACAAAAACCAGATTTCTTAAATAATGTCCTTGTGGGAATACTGAATGAAGAAGGGAATACCATTGGAATAGGATTAATTACATCAATAGATTTTCAAAATAATGTACTCAATATTAGGTGTAAACCAGAATTTACAGAAAAGACTAAAGTTCTTCAATTTAGTAATTATCACTATACTGAGATTGATTGATAACACTATCAGAAGTAGATAATCAAGGTGATATAGGTTTGAATAAAAACAACATACAAAGACGATTACTATCTTATATTACGCCATACAAAGGATCTATTGCTATAGCTATGGCTTTTACTTTGATAGTGTCAATATGTGAATTAGGACGTATTCAAATCTTCGCTGATACCCTAAATGCCTTAAAAGCACTTGAAGGGTATCGACAGTCCGTACAACCGGTAGTATTCCAACTTTTTCATAACGATGGTTTTTTTAATGGGTATGAGATTACATTTACCAATGTTAGTACTGCTATTCGCTTCTTTTTAGGGTTGTTAGGCGGAGCAATTGGTTTAGTCTTTATTCAAGGTATATTCGTATACTGGAGTGACTTCCTTATGGAGCGAGTCGGTAATAAGGTAAGCCTTCAGGTTAGGAATGAACTTTATGGAAAAATAATAAATGCCCCTCTTCGTATACTGACAGAACATCATAGTGGTGATGTGATGACACGTGTCACCGAAGATGTCAGGATATTACAACAAGCTGTTGCCTCTACTGCATCCATCCTGCGTGCGATAATAAAGGTGACTTTATTCCTATCTGTAATGTTATATAAAAGCATACAAATGACTGCTTTATCACTTCTTATTCTACCCTTGATTGCTTATCTTATCTCAAGGATTGGAACCCAAGTTCGTAAAGCAAGTACTGAAATACAGGAACGTAGTTCTGATATTTACACACAACTCAAGGAAACCTTGTCAGGTATTAACATTATTAAGAGCTTTACAGCCGAAAATGTAGAATTAGATAGGTTCAGATCAACGACTTCTGATCAATATACTTCAGCAATACGTCGTGCAAGGTTTGCTTCACTCCTTCCCCCCGTTATTGATTGGATGGCAGCAATAGGAAGTGCGTCGGTATTCGCGCTTGGTTGTTGGCAGGTCATTGATGGTAAATTAGATATTGGCTGGTTTGCAGCTTATATTTTAATGGTTGGTTTAATGTATAAACCCATTAAAACAATAGGTGGTGTTAACAATGTTCTGCAACAAAGTATCGCTTCTGCTGAACGTGTCTTCCTCGTAGCTGATTTTGAGGAAGAACATCATCATATTATAAAAGGGGAGGTCGAACTTAAAAACATTGAAGGTAATGTAGAATTCCAAGACGTTAGTTTTTCCTATGATAGCAGTGTTGTAATCAATGATATAAGCTTTAAAGTAGATTCTGGTGAGGTAATTGCCCTTGTTGGACACAGTGGCAGTGGTAAAACGACTTTGGTGAACTTACTTCAAGGATTCTATACCCCAGGCTCAGGGAATATATATATTGACAATACTCCGATTAGCCAAGTTTCTTTGAAATCCTTAAGACAGAACATCGCTCTTGTACCACAAGAGACATTTCTATTTGATGGAACAGTACTTGAAAACATACAATATGGTTCGAACAAATTTGCCCGTACAGATGTCATTAATGCTGCCATAAAGGCTAATGCAGATGGATTCATAAGAAAAATGTCTAATGGATATGATACCTCAATTGGTGAGGCAGGAGGATATTTATCTGGAGGTGAAAAACAACGGATTTCTATTGCACGGGCAATTTTGAAAGGTGCTCCAATTCTCGTGCTTGACGAAGCAACTTCTTCACTTGATACACAATCAGAGGCAATTATACAAGAATCTTTATCGAATCTGATGGAAGGAAGAACAAGTTTTGTAATTGCCCATCGCCTGACAACTGTTATGGGAGCAGATAGAATAATGGTAATAAGTGATGGAAAATTAGCGGAAAGTGGAACCCATGAATCGCTCATGGCTAAAGGCGGTATATATAGCAATTTATGTGAACAGCAAATTTTTGCATAATTTTCCAGATATTGGTGTTACTATTAAATACCGTATAGTCTTGTGATTCGAAATTGAAAGATTCTCTAAGCCTTAGTAGCTACGCTATCTAACCATTGTGAATCATACAAGGAGATTCGAGGTTGATTTAAACCATTATGGACGGATTCTAACCACGGAAATTAATTGCCTGTGATACGTCCTAATAACCTTTCAATAGTCAACTGTAAACTAATTCGATATTTAATCGTCACATATAACTGATGCCAGGCAAATGTGTATCGTGGTAAAACGCGTAGTTCATGTAATATAAAGTATAAGTCTAACAATAGATAGTTAGAACCGTGGGGACTCTCTTTTGTTAAAAACACTTATATTTTATTAATTTCTACCTTGTCTTGTGATTGCACCTTCAAGATCAGATTCACGGTAGATAGCTTCGGATAGGTCTACTTCATATAGATATGCACCTTTGAAATTTGCTCCCAGTAGAACGATTCCATCTAACTTTATTTCACCAAATATTGCTTCTTCAAGGTTTGCATTCTCGAAAGTTGTTAAATTTCCAAAAGGTGCTGTTGGAATACATTTTGGACATCCAAGAGTTGCTCTTCGTAAATCAGCACCGCGAAAATTAGTGCCTGAAAGTAAACTTCCACTTAAAAAAGCACCAAATAAATTAGCGTTTTCTAATGTGGTCTCTGTCAGGTTAGCACCAACTAAATAAGTTCTTAATAGTATAGCATCTGATAAATCAGCACCTTCAAGGTTAGCGTCATTAAGATTTCCGTCTGTTAAATCAGTATTTGTTAAGGTTGCCCCACTCAAATTGGCACCAGAGAAATCAATACCAACTAACGATTGGTCTGACAAATCTATATTTGATAGGTCTTCGTTTGAAAATGTATCACCAGATTGAAAACGTCTTAAAACATCATTGTTCGGTTTTTCTTGCATATATGCCTCCATTAAATTAAATTATAAGTAGATTACAGATTTTTACACAGATAATAATTACATAAAGAAAAAGACTCTGGAAGATATTATATACTAAGTTATACAAAATTACATTTAGGTTTTGAATTAATACTATCTTAATTCGTTCTATTATCACCTATATAGAAGGCTAAATGGATGTATGTGGAGTATCTAAACCTAAGTACGAGGGAACGTAAATGAAAAACTATTACACTGCTGATCAAGTTGATTATGAAATAATACCTCCTGATAGTAAAAGAGATGAAGTTCCATCATCAAGTAAAGATGAGACTTTCGCCTATCTGCAGACTATTGCGAAAACCCCTTTGTTAGGAGCAAAACAGGAGAAGGAACTTTTTAAGGACTATGAAAAAGGTATTGAAACATTTAAACGATACTTCAAACAACTCCCCCTTTGGGTTTTAAACTTGATTGATTTCCCATCAAAAAGTCGTAGATCTACTGAAGGCATATTCAAGCCACATCAAACTGATCATGGACTTATAATTGATCAACTATCTTCAAATATTGAATATATTGATGACTTGTTATCCAATATAAAGAAAAAGAGAGATCAAATGATGGATATCAGAACAAGTCTTCTCATGGGAAATTTACACCTAATTGAGAAATATGTCAATACACCTGATTATGATAAGGATTCAATTCCTGAAATTATCCAAGCGGGTTATCTTGGTCTTATCAAAGCTATTGAAACATGGACACCTGATAATGACCAAAAGTTCAGTACTTTTGCACGCCTTCAGATACGTTCAAGTATTGATGAGGTAAAGCAAAGTATCAGAAAAGTGTCTGTAATAACTAATGAACAGGATGAATCTATCTCAAATGCTATAGAAGATTCTAACACATCACGCTTAGATGAGAAAGAACAAACAGACTTATTTCAATCTTTTGAACTAATTCAGTATGAAATCGCAAGACTTCTGAATAAGATGCCACAACCTTTGCTCCTTGAAGTCACTACGATTGAAGATGAACATACCTCAATAATAAATTGGACACCAAGTACTTTAGATCCTTTATTGGAGAAGATCAAATCTGAAAGGTCACATGTAAAAGCACTATATGATAAACTTACCGGTGCTGACAAACTGTCTCACGGTACGAAACGGAAAATCGTGGAGGCAAATCTTCGTTTGGTAGCAAGTATTGCCAAACAACATCATTTCAACAAGACCTCTTTATCCTTTCTTGATCTGATGCAGGAAGGGAGTATTGGTCTCATGAAGGCTGTTGAGAAATTCGATCATTCTCTCAAATTTCGTTTTAGTACTTATGCTACTTGGTGGGTCATGCAGTCTATCAAAAGAGCATTAGACCAACAGGGGCAGATCATCCGGGTGCCATGTTATATAGGAGAAACACGAAGATTAATTAAACAGATCCAGTCAAACCTTACGGTGACACTTGGTCGTGAACCTACTCTAAAAGAGATTGCAGGTGAAGTAGATCTTACTGAGAAAAAGGTTGATGAAATACTACAAGCAACCAAAGATCCTATTTCTTTGGATGCACCAATAAATGAAGCATCTCCGGAAGTGCCGATTCGCGATATGATTCCTGATAATGCACAAATTTCACCGGAAACTGAGTTGGTTAACTTCTCAAAAATTGAAGCTATTGAAGAAGTGCTAAATAAAACTCTAAATCCACGTGAAACACATGTGATTGTACTCCGATATGGGTTAATCGATGGCACTGAATATACATTGGCTGATATTGGCAAAAAACTTGAGATTAGTCGTGAACGTGTACGACAAATTGAAGTTGAAGCATTGAATAAACTCAGACGACATGAGCCAAAAGAATTATTAATGGAACTGTTCCGAAAATAAGCAATTTACCAGCCTTCAAGGTGGGTATGGTTTGAAACTGCGAGGAATGTCATTAGTGCATTCCTCGTAGTTTCAAACCGAATCTATCAAGGGATAGAAACAGGATCTTGAAGGATGGGAATCGGAAGGCACACAAATTGAAAATCGCATACTTTGATTGTTTCTCTGGTATTAGTGGCGACATGGTACTCGGGGCTCTCGTAGATGCAGGAGCAGATGTCAATGAGCTGTCTTCACAATTAGCAAAACTCAACATAGAAGCAGAATTCACACTACATTTCGAGAAAACCATCAAGCACAATATCTCCGGTACGCAAGCTTGTGTAGAAACATCAGAAGAAACCACCACTGGACATCACCATCATCACGATCATTCCCATGGACCTTCCCGTCACCTTTCAGAAATATTTGAACTTCTTGATGGAAGTGGATTAAATGACGATATTCTGGAGACTTCAAAACTGATTTTTGATAGACTCGCAGAAGCAGAAGCGAAAGTTCACAACAAAGACAAGAAGAAAGTACATTTACATGAAGTAAGCGGTATTGACTCCATCGTAGATATTGTTGGCGCGGTAATAGGGTTATCCCTCCTTGGTATAGAAGACATATACGCATCCCCCTTATCTTTAGGACGCGGCTTTGTACGTTGTGCACACGGTTTAATGCCTGTACCAGTTCCAGGTACAATGGAATTGCTTAATGGTTTCCCTATCAGACAAACAGATATACGAAAAGAATTAGTTACACCAACTGGTGCAGCCATCATCACAACAATTTCCAAAGATTTCGGTCCTATCCCTGAAATGACACTCGAAACTATCGGCTATGGCGCAGGTACACGGGATCTTGAAGAACAACCAAATCTGCTAAGGGTCTGTATTGGGGAGAAAACTACACTAATAGATAAAAAACAGGTCAGTTTGAATTCTAATCAGACATCAAATACTGAACAAGATACTACATCTGTTGATAATGGTAGTATAGATATCATTGAGACGAACCTTGATGATATGTCTCCTGAAATATCTGGATATGTCATGGAAAAACTGTTTGAGCAAGGGGCATTGGATGTATTCTTTATTCCTATTCAAATGAAAAAAGGGAGACCTGGTATACAGATAAGCGTTCTCTGTCCATCGGATATCCGTGATCAACTGATTCAACTCCTATTGACTGAAACTACAACCTTCGGAGTTCGATTCTATGCGTCGGATCGTGTGATCCTCGACAGAAATTTTATTGAAATTAAAACTAAATGGGGTGTCATCAAAGCGAAACAAGGATATTTGAACGGAAAGCTAATTAAAACCGTTCCAGAATATGAAGATTGTAAGGCTATTGCAGAAAAAAATGGTATACCATTCCAATCGGTATACCAAGATGCAATCAGGGAATTATAATTGTTTACACCGAACTCATGCTAATAAATACCCACATTCCACAACTTTATATCTGACACCTATCACATGTACCACACTGGTAATCATCTGGAACATCCTCCCCAAAATACTCTCGTATAACCTTCATCCGACAATCCGTAGATGCAGCGTAATACACCATCCTGTCAATCCTACGTTTTCTGGTTTCAACGTAATCTCCAAATCCCATTTGCTCTTCAGATAATGAATCAAACAAATCACTATCTAATAGAAGCTGAATTAACATAAGATCGTCTTGTCCCCAATACTGAAGATGTCCCTCACTTTGAATCTCTGTAAGTTGTTCCATCAAAATTCGGGGATTCAAATTGATACTCTGGCTGAATGCCAACAGATCAGTGCTTTGATGCTTTTTGAGTTGTGAGAACAATTCAGGATTCGCTGTCTGATCAGCATTCGCATCATGCCTTAGTCTTACCGAGAAACGAGAAGGAACATTAAACCATCTTTTCAAAAAACCCAGTTTTTCTAAATAAGATAGACAAACGCGAATTTTCGCTTCTTTAATGCCAGTTTTCCATTCCAATTCATCCATCGCCATCATCCGATAACCGTCAACACCTTTATACTGCTCAAGCTCTTGAAGCAGTTTTAATAGAGCAGGTTTATCGGGTGAACTCTCCCGAATAAAATACTCGTGTAGTTTACGATCATCATGATAATAGAAGAGTAGACAGTCCGAATCCTCACCATCCCTTCCTGCTCTACCAAATTCTTGACAATACTCCTCAAGTGTCCCCGTCATAGTCCAATGTATAATAAACCGTATATTCGCCTTATCAATCCCCATTCCAAATGCATTTGTAGCAACAACAACATCCAATCCATCCTCACTATCATCAAAGAATGCATCCTGTATATAACTACGTTCATCAGGTTCACGACCCGCATGATAATAGTCAGCCCTAATTCTATATTCTTTTAGATGTGCTGCGATCTCTTCAGTCTCCACCCGTCTTCCTGCATAGATTATACCCTTACCGGAAAGTGAACCGATATTCTCTTCTAATAAAGTATATTTTTCATCTTTCTTTCGGCTTTCATGGACCGCAAGTTTCAGATTGGATCTCTCAATACCTTGAATTAATACTTTCGGTTCAGAAATATCTAAGACACTTAGAATGTCTTCCCTTATATCAGGTGGTGCAGTTGCTGTAAAGAGTGCAATAGTCTTTGGAAAGAGTGTGTTGATGGCATCACAAATAGATAAATATGCAGGGCGAAAATCTCGACCCCACTGCGAAATGCAATGTGCTTCATCAATTACAAATAGAGAAATTAGGACAGTATTCAGCAGATCTAAAAAACGTCTGCTTCTAAGCTTTTCTGGAGAAACATAAAGCAGTTTAATCTTACCTTGTCTAAGACGAGTAATCTCATGACGATATTCATCCCATGTTTGAGAACTGTTTAACAGAGATACAGCCGTTATTCCACGGGATCTTAACGCATCAACTTGGTCTTTCATGAGAGAGATTAACGGTGAAACCACTACTGTTAATCCCGGTAGCATTAAGGCGGGAAGTTGATAACATAAAGATTTACCATGACCAGTAGGAAAGATTGCAAATACATTCTCTCCTGCTAAGATGGCATCAATTATTTCACGTTGCCCCTTACGAAATTCGGTATATGAGAAGTATTTATTTAGGTTGGAGAGAAGTTCATCATCTGCGGGTAGTTCATCATCTGTTATATAGTCTTCTTTACCGTTTTGAGATGTATTCAGGATCTCATCTACCTCTTTGAGCAGATCTTGTAATTTACTCATAAATAAACAACCTAAGCAATTTTGAATATTAAATATTCACATTGTGCGTCAATAACGGGCGGGGAAACCCCGCCCCTACGGGTTTGACACCTATCGAAAATCGTAAGATTATTATTTAATATTGCTTAAAGGTGTGAAACAAATCTATGAGAAAAATCTAAACCGAAATATATGAATTACTGCTGCAATACCATCTTTCCAACTAACAGTTTTCCCTTCATCATAATCTCTACCACGATAACTAATCGGTACATCAATAATCTTACATTTTCGTTTTGCGAGTTTAGCAGTAATTTCAGGCTCAAAACCAAATCTGTCTGAACTAAGCGATATATCTTTTAGAATATCAGTTTTAATGACCTTATAACAGGTTTCCATATCTGTTAAATTTGTACCATTCACAACATTAGCAAGGAATGTCAGGAAACGGTTGGCAAGATAACTTCGTAACAACCCTTCTTGTCGACCCTGCATAAAACGGGAACCGTATACAACATCTGCTCTGTCTTCTAAGATCGGTTCAAGTAGTTTAGGGTAATCGTTTGGATCATATTCCAAATCAGCATCTTGAACAAGGGTAATGTCACCCGATATATGTTCAAAACCTGTACGAACAGTTGCCCCTTTACCACGGTTTATTTCATGATAGAATATCTTTGCCGTATTTTCTGTTGACTCTTCAAGTTTCTTTAATATGTCACGTGTGCCATCAGTAGAACAATCGTCTACCAGAATCAACTCTTTTTCCATGCCGATTTCAACAACTTCAATTTGACGAAGGATCTCTTCTAAATGTTCGGCCTCATTGTAAATCGGAATCACAATGGATAGTTTAGATGCCATCCACATTTCTCCAGTTAATCATCAATTATGATCTATACCTTGTTAGCGAAGGTCTAAAATACACATATACCTAATAAGAATACCCTAACAAGGATTATTATGCAAGTATTTTCCTGTATCTACCACATAGTAGGTGTGCTTTCTAACTACAGTGAATTCTCGGTGAATGTCATAAGGGCATTCATACCGTTGATTCCGTGGATTTGGTGATGATTGATTAGGAATGAATGATAAAAGGAATACACACAAGAACAGGTAAATTAATCTAACTTTGATGTCAAATAGTCATTATATTATGGGTATGTAAGTTTTTGACATAATAACATTGGAAGGTATGTTTTTCGAATAACGATACGTTTGTAGTTAAGATCGGGGATCGGAATCCCTCCTACAGAAGAAATGTAAGAATCGGGGATCGGAATCCCATCCTACAGAAGAGAAGATTTGGAACGGATATCTCTATTTCGGTTTTGCACATAGGGAATAAACATAGGGGGATGATAGCTGTTGGTTCGGTATTCCAAGTGCTGATAACAGATTCCCTATTGTTATATCAGTTAGATTAACACATTTACATAGAACTTCATGTCCAATCTTACCGATTACAGAACGCCACGGGGAATAATCAACGACACTTAACTTCAATGGACCACCCGTATACCCAAATTCTGTGACATCAAGACCCACAGATTGATGTAGTTTTTTCAATGCAGTTGGAATAATTACTTGATGAGTTGCAAGGAGTTTCGGACTGGCAACCCGTGCTATTGGTGTATACATGCCCCGTAGGTTTGGCAGAATTGTAAGCATTTTTCCTCCCGGTTTTAACAATCTTTTCATCTCCTGCAAAACCGTTCCAGGTTCAGTAAAATGCTCAAGCAGTCCCATTGAATATATAAAATCATACTCAGAAGTGTGTGATTTTATATATGTGAATATATCTTCACAGTGAATCTTTGCATCCACTCCTGCAAGAACAAGATTACGTTTGGCAAGTTGACAACCCAATTCAGAAAAATCTACTCCGTAACAATCACTTTCATAATTCTTTGCAAGGTATGGCAACCACAGAGAATCCGCACAACCTAACTCAATCAATTTCGGATTCTTAAAATCGGATAATCCTCGATTAAACAATTTTGCCAGTTGACGGTTTGTTACATACACCCACCTAAGATGACGGACCTTATGCTGTTGTCCGTCCCAAAGGTCTGTCCAATAAGCTTCATCAGTTAATGGGGATGCATCGGAATCCATTTTTTAACTCTCCTCCAAAACAACTGCATTGTATTCAAAGAGAGGACATAGATCACAGAGTTGATCAGCACAATAGTTTTTATAGAGACGTATCATACCTTGGTGTATTCTGGCATTGTATGTTATCACTTTTGCTGGTTGTGCTTCAGAATAGATCTGCTTTTTTACCTGTTTTATGTGTTTATTCTCCTGAACCTTTTTAAACTCTCCGTATAGCTTTATAATTGCATCCTGCAACTTACTACTTTCTGATTCAACTGACCAAATATATGCAACAGGAAGAATTTTATTAACCATTATGTCTAATGCCCTTGACTCACCAATCAGTTTTATACTCTGCGAAATTCCCTTTCCAAAGTTAGAATGTGTACTCCAATAATCTGTAGGTTCAAGCATCAATAGCTCAATCAATTCATTTTGAATGCTCCTTAGTTCTTTCGATGTATCTGCCATAGCTGCCCTTTCACATGTAGCCAGAAAGTACATCATCAAACTACCTTTACTTTTAAAAAGCAATTGACTCATTGCAGCGATGCGCCGGGTAGGGAAATTGCTTGGACGAGTTCTCCCAAAACGCCACTGGGTGGCATTCATCCGCTCACCTTTTGAAGAATAATCTGATGCCTCCCATAAAGTCTCTAATGAAACAATTAATGGGTCATTTTCATCTTCTTCTGGTAAGGGTTTATCCACTTGCGAAGGAAGCAAACCTGCCACGCCAAATAGAATTGCCTGCATCTCATGTTCTGATTTGGTATCCAATTCGCCAAACGGAACCCGTTGTGCTAACTCACGGAATTGCTTGCTATTTTGGGAATATCCCAACGCTTCCATTATCCCCTCATAAAGTATCTGTTCAAAATTCAATCGTGTTCTTAACAGCCTAATCGCATCAGCTTTTTCAAGGAAACGTTCAGTTCCCAGAGACTCAAAGACCTGTTTAAGATTCTCAATGTTTAATGGATTTCCTGTTACTCGACAGGTATTAGTTGCTGCAGTTTCTGATTCTACATTCTCATCAAATAGATCTCCGATAGGTGCATCTACATATTTCAGGAGTTCAAGTGTAGGCACTCTCTTCCCATTCTGGAGTCGTGTTCGTAGATTGAAATCGTCATCAAATAAAACAGCATGGAGAATAACCCTATTATATCTTGAGTTAAGATGATGTTTATGCGTATACCATTCTGACGATCTTACATGTATTTCCACATCACCGACGTGTAGTTTTCCATCTATTTCAATCTCAGCATGCATAAAGTCTGGACCGTCTTCATGGTTCCAAACTCCCGGTTTCAATACCCGTATCTCTTTTCCTGAAATAGAAATCAGATTTGGGTTGATAAAACGTTGAGCGTTCCAAATTTTCTGTACGAAATCTTCATCAATCTTGTCAAAATCAGGTTCAAATACCTGATCAACTTCTCTAAATTCCCCCGGTGTATATTGGTATGTATAGATGTCAGTTCTATCAACCTGATTGATTTTATTCATTTATTCTTATAGACTCCAATGCTTTACTCCTGCTTAGCCTTCATAATTTCTTGGTAAAGTTCTTCTGTTGCTTTTTGAGGATCGGATTGTCCGCATACTGCTGATATTACAGCAATGCCATGCGCCCCTGCCCGAATTACATCTGCTGCTGTGTCCAAAGTGATTCCTCCAATTGCAATCACAGGACATTCTGCTATTTGAGACATTTTGTGTAAGCGATCTAACCCTTTCGGTTTTTCTGCGTCGGCTTTTGAAGACGTACTATAAATAGGTCCATATCCAATATAATCAGCCCCTTCGGTTATTGCCTTAAGGATCTTCTCTTCAGTTCGTGCGGATGCACCAATGATGGTCTCTGATGTGAGTATTCTTCTCCCAATACCAACAGGCATATCATCTTGACCAAAATGGGTGCCATTTGCCCCTACTGCTAAAGCAACATCTGCCCTATCGTTTACTATCAACGGTATATTATGCTGCGTACAAATTGCTGACATTTCCTTCGCAATTCTAATCAATTCACGCGTAGAACCGGTTTTATGTCGGAATTGAATAGTGTCTGCGCCACCTTGTATTGCGAGTTCAGCAACTTGAGGATGGGTGAATTTGGATTGTTGTGTTGTATCAGTTAGAACGTGGAGAAATCCAATTTTTTTCATGTTGGAATACTCTCCAATATATGATAAGGTAATAGCATTAGTCGATAGATAAGTTACAGATTCTATTCATTCCATTTCGCTATACGTCTATTATTAGTATACCATAGAAGGAGACACTTTGTGAGTAATTTATTATTTCAATCAGGCGAGAAAGTTCTGTTCATTGGGGATAGTATAACAGATTGTGGTAGAAGAAACGAAAACACACCCTTGGGACAGGGATACGTTCTTAAGATTACTGAGTTGATTACAGCTAAATATCCTGAAAGACAAATTGAATACGTCAATATGGGGATTGGTGGGGATATTGTTGAAGGTTTGGAAAATCGGTGGGATACCGATGTAATTGCAGAAAAACCAGATTGGGTATCCGTTAAAATCGGAATTAACAATGCAAGTCGTCAGTTGAATCAAGAGGTTGCAAATGAAGATTACTTACCCGAATGGGAAGAGTGTTATCGACGAATTCTCATACGTGTCAAAAATGAACTTAGTGCGCCTCTTTTCCTATTTGAAATATTCTATATAGAGGAGGATGTCGAAAATCCGCGTCCGTTAGCAGTTGATGCATACAATGTACGCATTCACAAACTCGCAGATGAGTTTGATGCTCGATTAATCAGAACAAACGAAGCATTTGATACGGCAGTTGCAGCACGTCCTGGTGCATTATGGACAACACAAGATGGCGTTCATCCAAATGCTGAAGGACATACTCTCATGGCATTAGAATTCTTGAGGCAGGCAGGTTGGTAATCATCAATAAATAAAGGTTGGGACATAACTTATTGAATGTCCCAGCTATCATTCTAAATCAAGATGTTTCTCAATATTTTCTTTACCGAAAACCCAGACCTGTTCACCAAAATTCATCAGACGTTCTGCGAAAAATGAGTTTTCTATTTCATTGATAAAGAATTCGCTCATATATGGATTTAGGAAGAACAACAACACAGCTATAATCAAGCCGCTGGTAGCAATACCAATTCCTAACCCAAGCACACTATTCAACCAACCTAAAATTCCCTTTTCAAAAAGTCTTTTAATCCGTTCAAATAATGCGTCGATGACGATAGAAGTAATGACAATTAGAACAATTATACTAACCCATTTTACGACACTTTCGCTTGCTATGACCTTCTGGATTAATATTGAAAGACTTTGCCAAAATTGGCTGGCAACTACCAAACCTGTACCAATAGCAAAAATCCCCCAAATAGATCGTGTGAATCCTGCCCGATAACAACTAAATCCAGCAATTCCAACAAAGATGAGAATGGCAATATCTAATTTTGACATAGTTTATGTATTCTTTGATTATGATAACCCAAGTTGAGAGCTATTTACTTACATAGCACTCCGCTGGAGTGCAGGATGTTGATAAAACTTTTTCTATAGACATATTACCCCTCAGGGGTGAGGAAAGTGTCTGGAAAACTGTATTGAAGTCGTCATAATCCGTTATTAGCAACAGGGATTATGGTTGTGATTTCGGTATTCTGAATGTCTGTTTTAATGCTGTATCAATAGGAATACCACTTCCTAATTGCTGTAATAGATTTCGTATAGACATATAGCCAGCCTGATCAATCATATCTGCGACTATCGCTGCTGATTGAAGATATGCGATTTTACGGCCAGAGGAAGACAGTTCTGAAAAAGGTTGGTTCAGATCAGATAATGAAGGTAGCCTTCCATTCCTATCTGCTTGTTCTAAAGACTTTTTTTCAAAAGACATTAAGGGGCGAGCAATTACCTGAGCCAAGCCTTCATTAAGCCAAATTGGACAGTTCCCATGTGTGATAAGATTAACTAAAAGATGAGTCCATTCATGCCGAAATAATGTGTATATAACCCCAAGTTCCGGTCCAGTATCAGAACAATAGTATATACGAATTTGTCCATCATAAACACCACTTACCCAGTTTGGCAGGTCTGCTTGAGATTGTGCTCCATGAGTGTTAGTAATAGTTATTTTTATTTTTTCCTCAGGATACTGATTCAGATTGTTCCCAACCTCATTATATGTTTGTTCAATCAGTTGGTATACATACCAAAAGGTAGTAGGGTCAATTGCTGGATCAACTATAAGTTCATATGTTGGGGTATTGAGTTCAATCTGTGGACGTGGGTAGCCGTTAGATTGTATTATTGGAGAAAAAATTGATGGGGGTTCCCGTACCAAATCAAGTTGCTTGATTACACCTTGATAGTATGCCTGTTCTTCAGTAATACGGGATTGACGTCTTTTTATTGTGGTAGAATTCGGAGATAAACGGAGGGCAATATCTAAGTTCCCTAAAGCCTGTTCCCATTTTCCAACCATTTCATAGGCTTTTGCAAGATCAGCGTAAATATAATAACGACTTGTGTCATACTCTAAACCCAATAAATAATTCTCGATTGATTCCACATATCGGGCTTGTTGGTAACATGCCGCAGCTTGCTGAAAAAAAGGTAAGGCAAGTGAAGACTTATTCCGCACTAATTTGTTTATATAGTAGTGAGAACGAAGGGGATTAGGAATAGATGCCTTGACCATCTAATCCACGATTGATTCACCCCTTTGTTCCACAAGTACTATTAAGAACTCTCAATATCAACTACCTTGAAAATGATCTCTCCGCACTTAAACTCAGAATCTTCATCTATTGGTGCAGAATCCTTCACACGAACACCTTCAACATATGTTGGTGAACTACCTAAGTCAGTTATAGAGACTTCATCATTCTGCTTCTCAAACGAAAGATTAAGATGTGCTAATGTATGACGACCAGAATCTGAATCAACTTCAGAATTCTCCCAGTCAGCTAATTCTTCGTCCGTCGGAGCAGTCACAGAAGTCGGTAGGACATCGGTATCTACATTACCCACTATATCTGGACTATATGAAACCTGGGGCGTAAGATTTACAGGAACATCTTCTGCAGACTCACTCCTGATGGCTTTCATCAACTTCTCTTCTACACGTGCTTTTGAACCCGCGTTCGGAGTTACACTCTCAGTCTCCTGAAAACGATAATGAGCAAAGTCAATGAGTTCTTTCAACCTATGGAATTGGGTTGATTCCTGAATATTTTTTAGAAGGCTTTTTTGCTTCGTGGTTAACTTTTCGTTCTTTAACCAACAAGTATATGCTTCTAATATTTGTGCTTCTTTTTTATCGGTATCAGTGTACCGTGCATTCTTTGGCGTTTTTCTAAAGAAACGCATTCGTTATTCCTCCATGTTTACCAATTTGCTGAATATGGTTATTGTAACCAACTTATTCCTTTATTAACAAGGATTTGTCGCAATTCTTGAGTACAGCGAAATATCCAGATTTTCACTGTTCCGTCTTTTCGATTTAGTATTCGAGATATTTCTGCTACACTACATCCTTCTAAATGTCGTAATATCCATGCGATACGGTGATTTGGTTTAGTGACTTGTTCAAGAGCATTTTCTAAAATTTCTTGTGCTTCTCTTGCGATAATATGCTTATCGGGACCAGGGCGTCCATCTTCGTATTCATTCAGCGGTAGATCATCCTGTTCTTCAAGTGTAAGAAGCGATTCACGGATCCGATCTCTTTTTCGAATAGCATCAATTATGGTATTTTTTGCAACTATATTTAACCATGCTTGGAAACTACCCTTTGCAGGATCCCATTTACCTTTATCCAACTTCTGCCAGACTTTTGTAAATATATCCAGACTAACTTCTTCCGTATCTTGATGGTCACCGAGCATCCGATATGCTTTACTATAGACCCAGTTATAATGTTTATCAAATAATTGACTAAACGCTGCTTCATCACCTTGTTGGGCTTGAGTAGCTAAATAAGTATCTTCGGTTGCGGATAGGTCGTTCTTCGCTTGCCGTGCCATCAGTGGACCTCCTTGTCCTCCTTTACTAAAAGAGTAGGATATTAGCCTCGTCATAATATATACGAGAACCTAAGAATTTACGTTACAAATATTTAAGAATCCAATTGTTAAAATATTAAACAGTCTAAGAAGGAATTAAAATATAAACAATATTTTAAGTATATCATTCAGAAGATATCATATCAAATTATTAATGAATCTATTTATTCCATTTTTCTCTAATTGAATAAAGAACCTACATATTCAAACCTATTATGTTTGACGACATATATAATAAATGATATACTTCTGACACAAGTTAGTTATGAATTAATCTGTATCAGCTCCTAAGGAGAATAATAAATGGCAATCGTTCCAGGTTTTGCTGAACTACTTATCATCATATTTTTATATATTTCCGGTGTTATTTTAGCTGTTGTCATGTTAGCTGTAGGTGTCGCATGGGGTATACGATGGGGATTGAAATGGTCATTAAAGGATATTTCAAAGGATCCTGATATAGAACAATGGCTAAGACAAATCTTCAATCGTCCTGAATAATTTGTAGTATCTACAACCCTAATATTAAGTTCATAGATGCTAAATTCTCATATTGTAAGTTCACTTTTAAACCATTTCCAAATAAATATTCTATCCTCTAAGGAGAACAAAATGAATAAATCAATATTTATATATGTGGTAATAACACTTACTTTAGCTTATTCCGCAAATAGTGAATTCTTACCAGGAGACAATAGTGATGCTTTTGGGCTGAAATATGGAGAATCTATTGCTGGCATACCCCCGAGTACACCGAAAATTGATGGAAAACTCAATGATTGGAAGTATGCTGTTTGGGTCTCTTTTGATTCCGAAAAGGAGCTTCTTCGGGGTAAAGGGGCCTGGAAAGGTAAAGATGACCTGAGCATGACCTGGTCAACAATGTATGATGATAAGAACTTCTATTTTGCGGCTGCGATTCGGGATGATATCTTTAGTCCAGCTGCGAATCCCGGTTCGCCATGGGAAGGTGATACCATTTTCTTGTATGTTGATTGGCAAAAAATTGGTGCTGGTGTGCCAGAATTTAAACCTAATTTTGCACGAATAAATAATAAAGCACTTGTGTCAGACTTTAGTGCACAGAAGAATCCTGATTTGCCAAATTCTGATATTGCTATTGAACCGACACCTGAATTAGGAAAGGGTGGTATGATATACGAAGTAGCAATGCCATTCGCTCTGATAACTAAAGAGCAAATCTAAATACGATCTGAAGTAGGATTTACCCCAGGTTATGAAGAAGGGACTGCAAATCCAGAAAAGAAAGCTGCAATAGTCTTTATGGATTGGTTTGGATTGAATCCTGATGAATCTGCGAATTTGGGAACACTAAAGTTTGAAGGTCCACTTGATGTTAGTTCAACCGGTAAATTAACGACCACATGGGGATTGTTGAAGCAACTTACACAATAACTGGTAAATTTCTTATTAATAATGTCCAAAACACCTCGAAATCAAGAAGAACTATTCTTACACTTACTTGAAAAGGTTGATAATCTACTATCTCGGTTACAAGTGGAGAACACCCAATCATCTAAAGATATCCTTGACGATTATATTGCTTTTCAGTGGCGGCAACAAGATGGAATTGGTCGTCTGATCCCGATTAAACATCCTGATCTCATAGATTCTACAGATTTAATCGGGATTGACACACAATTCGAAACGTTAGATAGAAACACCCGCCAATTTATTAATAACGCTCCTGCTAATCATGTCCTGCTATGGGGTGACCGAGGGACTGGGAAATCCTCTTTAGTAAAGTCAATGTTAATGTTATATGCTGATGATGGACTACGATTGATTAGTGTTGGAAAAGAAGGACTTATCCACCTCCCAGAAATAGCAGAGTTAGTGTGGGAACGAACAGAAAAGTATATTTTGTTTTGCGATGATTTAGCATTTAATGAAGATGATCCAGAATATCGTGAACTAAAAGCAATGTTGGAGGGAGGTATTTCAGCACATCCAGAGAATCTACTAATTTATGCTACATCAAATCGTCGACATCTGATGCCGCGGCAAGTAGGTGAGAATAAGTTTCCATTGGACGATGAGGATGAGTTGTATCCCCGAGAAGCGACTGAAGAAAAAGTATCGTTGAGTGATCGATTTGGATTACGACTGGCATTTTATCGTATTGCGCAAAATACATATTTAAAAATTGTTTCCCATTACGCCCAAAAACGTGGACTTGTTATACCTAAATCAGAATTACACAGAGCAGCATTGGAATGGGAAGCATCATCAAGTGGACGTTCTGGACGAGTTGCATATCAATTTATAACAGATCTTGCGGGTAAGTTAACATTAAAAGATGTTAGCATTAAAAGATAATGTTTAGTTAATGGTATTGATTAACCAATAAATACATTCCTGCCAACAGGAGTAAATTTATGTACGATCTACAAACTCTGCAATACCTCTTTGATATTCAAGGTTATTTAGTTGTTGAAGATGTATTAAATTCCGATGAGGTTGCGGAACTGAATGAACGAATTGATGAACAAGAACTTCCTGAACCGGGGAAAGTTCAAAGATTCGGAAGTGCTCCAGATGGACCGGGGTTTCTCCAATGGGGTAAATCCTTCTGCAGCCTACTTGATAATCCTACCATCATGGACATCCTGCGATTCCGGTTAGGGGATTGTTTTCGATTAGACAGGATATATGGTATGTATATGCGGGAAGGTATGGCAAGAGGAGGTTTACATTCAGATTATGGTGCGTCTTCGCCTAATTCTCATACTAAACCAGGAGAATATTTCCCATTCAAAGATAATGAAATTCATAATGGGTTTGTTGTGGTAACATGGAATTTATCAGATACAGGACCTGATTATGGCGGATTCTGTTGTATACCCGGCAGTCATAAGAGTAATTATAGATTACCCCATGAGATTGCTATCGAACCTGAACAAGCATCTTGTGTTATAATACCAAATGCACCAGCGGGATCAGCGATTCTGTTTAGTGAGGCACTTACCCACGGTACCGCTGCATGGAATGGTAAACATCAGCGTAGATCACTTCTATATAAATATTGTGTCTCACATATGGCGTGGACTTCTCGACGTGTAGCACAACCGGAAGATATAGAATTAACAGATCGTCAGAAAATTCTGTTTCATGAACCGGCGGATCCTCATCGACATTTTCCTTCACTCTTTTAAAGTAAAGAGTTTAATTAAAAAATATAAAACATAACAACATGGAGGGTTTTATGAACATACGTTTTTATATGTATACAATTTTTGTGGTATTCATATGTAATCTATTCTTTATTCATACAGCAAATTCTGCTCCGAGGAACGGAACATTACGTGTTAGTGGCGATAATACTTGGGTTGCTTTTGTGAATGGAGAAAAAGTTGCTGAAAGTAACAACTGGCAGCAAGTCACTGTTAGCGATTTCACACTTGACGATGGGTTTGCAGTCATCGCTGTATATGTCCATGATGCTGAACCTGGAGCTGCCGGAAAAGGTGGGTTTCTCGCGGATATTATCCTTGATGATAAACCAAAATACATCGGTACAGGTGAAGATGGTTGGCGTTGTGATACGGGAAAACTTTTAGCACAACGTAACGATGGATGGGAAAAGATCAACTTTGATGATAGTAAGTGGGAGGATGAACTTGAGGTGTATGAGAAATTTGGCGGAGGAATATGGGGATTTGGTGCAGCTGCTATGCGTCAGTTTCTGAAAGATCCAGATTGTGAAGCACATTGGGTTTGGTGTGGACCAAATGATGTAGAAGACGATATCTACTTCCGTTACACTATTGGCACACTCCCTGTTGAACCACGCGGTAAAATCGCAACAACATGGGGAGATTTAAAGGCTATACAGTAAAAGTCTAGAATTCTAAGATTACACAAACACATCAAATTTAGTGCGATTGTATCACCTGTGCAATCGCACTAATAACTACTTCAATCTCGTCTTCTTCCAAACATGAATAAGCGATACGAAGATCCCGTTCACCAAGTGCAATCGTTCCAATTCCGTGTTCAGTAAGGAGTGTTTTGCGTACATTTTCGGCATTCGACGAATTCAGTGACAAACAGATAAAATAGCCTGCATGACTTGGGTAAACTTCCCATAAATCAGCATATTTTCTATTTGATACAATCTGTTTTATTTTCTCGGCACGTGCTTTGAGGATTTCATAATTTCGTTGTTTTTGATCTTCATAACCAGTAGTCTTCATTGATTTAAGAATTACTGATTGTGAAAGTTGTGCAGCGCCAGATGTATTTGTTCGGATAATGCCGCTTAGTTTTTCTTCTATTCCAATCATTAGTTCATCTTCGAATGCAAAAGTGAGAAATCCGACACGTAATCCCCAAGCATATTCTTCCTTAGTGGCTCCATCAATTTTAACTGGTATTACATTCGGATGGCATCCAATCAATAATCCAAAAATGGACTCCTGCATGACATCAGAGTCAAACCAAAATCCTGCATAGGCATCGTCTACCATTACAAGAATATGACAACCTGAATCAGCACAATCTATAATTGCATCAACAATTTTCCTCGCTTCCGAATGGTTAATTGTGTATCCTGTTGGATTATGTGGAAAATTAAGTAAGATCAGGAGTTTTTCGGGTCTTTGTTCTAAAAGTGTATGTGTAAAACCATTGATATTAAATTGTTTTTCATTATTGAAAAATTGATAGGTTTGTATTTCTGCCCCCATTTTCGTCTGAAATAAAAGTTTGTAATTCCCCCAAATCATATCTGGGAGAATCAACCTATCTCCATTATTGACAAATAAATCTGCAAGTATACTAAACCCTTGAGTCATTCCACTGGTTATAATTGGCAGGTTGATTTTTATATTTCTAAGAAGAGGGTTTTCTTTTTTCAGATGATTTTGCCATGCAGTACGTAATTCTGTATTTCCAAGTATTGGAGGATATGCAAAAATACTACCAGTGGACAGATCAGGTATAAGTTGCCGTGAAACATCAAGATGCATCACATGGTTATCTTTTATTGCTATGGCACGGGTTGCATTTAGATGATCCGCTTTTTCTTGTGCTTCGGCACTTTGACTGAGTATGCCTTTCGGTAGATATATACGTTTTCCTAAATCGGAAAACAGTGAATAAACGACTGAGGATGTCCTTTGAATATTTTGATTTAACTTTTCAGCGATAGGGTTTAAGGGTTGCATCATTTTTAATTCTGTGTATACTAAAGTTATGTAGGTTCCAAATTGAAACTGTCATAATAGATATAGTAATTGTGTTCACCTATATGCTTTATGTCAACCAATTTTAATTTTATTCTTGAATAGTAAATTTGAAACGATTGCAATTACAAATATATGATTATTGACAAATGAAAACTTTACTTAAAGGTCTAATCTGGCTAATTTTCATTCTCATTATTATTGGATTTTGCGTAAGTGTTTATATTCTCAATGCACCTGCCATTCCTAAAGAAGGAGAAGCAAAATTACAGGTACACAAACGTACTGCCCTCCGAGGTAGACCTTCTGTTAATTCCAGACCAATCTTATATACAAAAGATGTTTTCATATTCAGTATTGATAGTAAACATCTTAGTAATTTAAATAGTGGAATTCTCAGTAGAGAATTGCTGTTTAGTATTGCTCTGGGTCAAAGAACCAATTTTAGCGCGGACCTTTTAGATAAAGAATTACAAACAGAGTTTGACTGGAAGAAGACTTTCTTAAACTCCGCACCTGATATGAAATTTAGTTCTGGAAAACCTACCATTAAGGTTATCTTAAGTGGGAGAGATTGGATACTAACTGATAGAACCGGGGCAATTTATCTTATTGAGAAAGTTGATAATCAATTGGATGTTTATCTTCCAGATTTGAGAGAGGAATTTAACAATAACAAGATTACTCTCTCCGACAATTTGGAGTTCTCAATAGAAAATGTAGAAAAACAGTGGTTGATTAATGATAGAGATACAACCCAAGTTTATGAAATCAGATATAATAAGAACAAATTAGATGTATTTCAACAATCAAAATATCCTATTCAGAGATATCTATTCAAAGTTGATTTAGCATCATTAGAGACATTAGATAAAGGGGAATTAACATCCGATATACGGCATGGTTTTTCAGAACTAAAAGCTCCATTGTCCCCTAATGCCAGGTTAAGTACTGAAGAAATCGGATTAAAATGGAAAGTCACTGATGGAAAACAGTTATATCGAATACACAATGAGGAAAATTCCCTTAAGGTTTATCTGGATTTTGATAGTGCATGGCTCCTTGTACGAGTTAATGACACTCTAAAGGGTTGGGTACAACGAATTACTGGTATTATTCATGCACCTCCAAAACCTTTGTTAAGTTCACGACAGGAATTAAAGGTTAAGTTACTTACACTTTTTGCACAGATTAAAGATATTGTGAGTAATTCTAATGAGACTGAATCACAGACATTATAGTCCAATTGAAGTTCACCTCCTTAATATGTGATTTACTCACGCCCAACTCACCACAGGAACATACATAAGTTGATGTGATGAGGTTAGACCATGAAGATTCTAATTCTGTCTCCCACCCTACCATACCCATTGACTGACGGTGGTCGCATCCGAGTATATAATCTCCTTAAACAGATTGCACTGGATAATGATGTTTCTATATTAGCTTTGGAAACACAAGACACAGACAGAGAAAATATTAATAAAATTCAAGAATTGGGGGTCAATGTTCATCTTGTAGAGAATGATACAATTCCACCGAAAGTTTCAATCAATACCATCCTTTCATCTCTCATAAACAGACAACCAATTACCGTTACTCGCTATAATATTTCTTCTTACAAACAGAAATTTAGAGAACTATTGGATACACACATCTATGATGTTGTCCATTATGAAATGTTGCATACCGCACAATTTCATGTTGAAGCAGACCTACCCAGTGTACTTTCTCTCCAAAATGTAGATTCTGCAATCTGGGGAAGACTTCAACAGGAGACAATGAACCCATTTTATAAATTTGCTTATTGGATCCAATTCCGTGCATTTAAACGATTTGAACGAACATTAAGTCCAAAGTTCGATGTTGTAACATGCACTTCTGATATTGATGCCGCTGTGTATTCTCAATATTGTTCTGAAAATCGAGTTGAAATAATTCCAAACGGTGTAGATGTTGCACATTTCTCACCTGAAACTACATCTCAAGCCTTAGCACACCTCATCTATATAGGAAGTATGGATTGGTACCCTAACGAGGATGCTGTGACTTTCTTTGCTGAAGATATATTACCATTAATCCAAAAAAGTGTGCCAGATGTGAAATTTACAATCGTTGGTGGTAATCCATCTGAACGGGTCCAACAATTAGCACATGAGGAAGGAATTGAAGTTACGGGTCGTGTTCCAGAAATAAAACCCTATTTCAACGAAGCAACAATTTTCGTTGTACCATTAAGGATTGGTAGTGGAACACGTCTGAAAATTTTGGAAGCACTTGCCATGGGAAAAGCTGTAGTTTCTACAACAGTTGGAGCAGAAGGGTTATCACTTCAGAATCGTGATGAAATTATCATCGCTGATGAACCAGTCGCTTTTGCTGAAGAGGTCGTCCATTTACTTACAATTCCATCATTAAGAAGGGAAATTGGTGAAAATGGACGTAATAGAGTGGAACAAGATTATGATTGGAGAAATATCGGCGAAAAATTGGTTGGTATTTATCAATCGGTTGTAAGTGACAATTGATTTAATTTGTTAGTACATTGTTGACAAAAATAAGGGTGGGTTAAGTAACCCACCCTTAATTAGTCTTAACCTTCATCTTTGGATTCTTCTGCTTCTGCTGCAGCTTTCTTTTCTAACTCACCTCTCCACCCAAGTACCATTCCAGACCTGATATGATTTATATCAAAACCTGTATAACGATCTTCAAGTGTATCACCGAGTTTCTGGGTTGCTGCCCAACGGTCCCAAGCGATCTTCATCCATTCGTGTGGTAATGCTTCTCTTACAGCAGGATCAAGCTGCCATGCATGCCGGACATCTGCCACAGAAGGTTCATCCGTAGACTCACCGCCCCATTTTGACCAACCAATTGACAGGGTATTTCGCTCACGTTCAGGAACACAATGACCCGTGTGAATAGCGGTTCCATTACGAATAAGTGCTTCTCCAGCTCTAAGACGAATTGCGACTTGACCAGGTAACGGATCTGATCCATTCCAACTGGGTGTATATGGAACACCTTGATCTTTCATTGACTTGGGTAATAGTACATCATGCTCATAAGGTGTCCGCCATCTGTTGTGACTACCTGGAATCATCTCATGACATTCATCATCTGCAAGCGCCAAGAACATACCTACGCCATTACGTTCTTTGATACTTTTTTCATTATTTTCCTGGATTTCTTTCCAACGAATACGTTCTACCTCCTCAGAGTAAGCTTCTGGACCATCGCCACGAACCTCTTTTTGGGCAAAGTAACCTTTACCTGTCCCCCACCAAGTTGTGTCTCTGTGCCACCCCAATTTATTTTCATGGGTTCTTGGATTTGCCCACAGAAGTGTACCTCGGAAGGTAAGATCTTCAGGTTGAAGTCCGTGACACCAAGATGCAACGAAGTCTAAAAACTCTGTTGAACCGTGAAATTCATTAAAACTCGGTTCTCCGAATGCCGGATGTATAATCCCACGTAGTGCCCACGGTTGTTCCTCTCCTGTTCGATGAATAAACCCTTTTGAACAGTCAATGACATCATATTTGTTCTCAGGGGCACATGCTTGGGTTACTCGTCGTCCTGCTTCACGAAGAATTGGTATCCAAGGACTATCAACAAAATCGTTGATGATGACATATCCGTGTTCTTTCAAATGTTCTATTCGTTCTGGTGTACCACCAGGTGCTGAATGCTCAGGATTAAAATCCGCAAAAGATGTTGCTCGATAAGTTTCCTTAGTTTCTGATTCATTAGCTTCCATATCATTCCATCCTTCCCGTCTATGCTAAGTTGACAAACTTAGCATAGAAGTCGGTCTTGAAAAGTTGGTGTGATTAAAACAAAACTCTCTTACATTACGACTATTACAGAATTATGACATTAAAAAATAATTTTGTCAAAATTCTTCTATCTATCAACATGTTTATATATCCATACAACATAAAATGTTAAAATTGAAGCACTGTTCCATTATTCACTAATTGGCGTAGTATTACCCGTGTCAACTGTCAGAAATGCATCACCTTTGAATTGCCGTGTTCACACCTAAAAAGTACACAGATTGGTGTATATAAAGAAAAATAAGGCAGATACCCAATGCGGTTACCTGCCTATGAAAATTGATTTAGGAACGCAGATTACTGGACAGAAATATTCGATGTATGTGATGTCTGTCTTGTTAGTCCATCCTGGCTGTAATAGATTATAATCTTGACAGTATGGTTGCCTACATCGTCAGTGGTATACGTCTTTTGTAAACTAACTTCACTATCATCGTAATCAGATGTTACGTGACTACCATTAACGTTGTTGTTTGCGATTCCACAGCCAAACAGGTTAGCACAAGGAGTAACACAAAAAACGAGATCAGACTTCTGTCATAAACTCTATTTTTCAACATTGTTCGCCTCCTCATTCAATACGTTAGTAATTATTGCAATGTGTCTTTCCAATCTCTCCACAAAACCCTTGTATTCATTCAGAACTGCTTCATTTTTGGCGAGAACTTTTTTCATATGTTCATTCATGTTATCAGGAACACTTTGAAGAAACTTTAGAGACTGGTTTCGGAGTTCCTCTACTTGAGGAATGTGTGTTGTCCGAAAGCTATCAATAAGCTTTTTCTTAGATTTTATCTTTGACTCAAGCTGTTCTCTTGAATAATTGTCTCTGAAAAAATCTTCATCCAGTGGTTTACCTTCATAAACAGAAAGATCGGTTTTCCCGAAGGCTGCAGGTTTTTCGGTAACACCGATAGACGTTTCATCATGTCCCGTGTCCTGTACGTCAATCGGTATTTTATCTTTGATACCTTCTCTTGCGGTCGGATTCTCAGCAAGGTCCGTTTGTGTCCTTCTTGCAGGTTCGATGTATTTATAGATGACATTTGGTTAGGTATCTGTATTGTACATGAACAGAACTGCAGCGACACCAGCACCAAGTATTAGTATTATGAGTGTTGCGATTCCCCAATACATTTTCTTTCTCATGAGTTTCACTCCTTAAGAAAAATAGTTATCCCAATGCTTCACTACGTTCAGCAAGCAGGATTTGTTTAGATCCAATTTTGTTAGAAAGAAGACCTTCTAATGGTGTCTCATATTGTGCTTCCTTAATTATAACGAAGCGGGTTAGTTTGTTATACCAGTTCTATCAGTTATATTGCATTTCTGAATTTTTAATAGTATCCCATTAGAGTTTATACTCTTAATGACGTTTCTCATCAGTAACAACTTGGATTTTTGGGAATTTTGAATAATCACTGCACTAATTTGGAAATCTCCCATTCCCCAACGTTTCATTGAAGGTTTCATTTCTTGATTCGTATTAGCAATCAATGCTGACAAAGTATTGCTGCGAGTCAGGTTTAGTATGGTAACACCGTTTTCTTCTTTAGTTATCGTATGCATTTTGTTCACCTTACTTGTAGAGATTACAATTTCTCAAAAGTATCTTTAGAAAGTGGCTTTAATTAATATCAACCAGGTCAAAAATTCTTTAGCAATTTTTTCAATATATCTGTGTTTAATGGTCTGTTACTGTGGTGAACTATAGAATGACGATGGACAAAACCATCTGTGAAAAAGAATTGATTAAATCATTAAAATATCTACTATATCTGCTATACATAATAAAACAGGAATTACGCAAATTGAACAGAAAATTGAAAATTGGACATAAAAACCGTGATTTCGGTTTTTTGCCACTAAATCCCTATCAAGTGGACTTTAAGAAGTATTGCATAAGTCCTGAAAAAATATACACTTGTGAAAAAAAGTGAAAACTAAATATCCCAAGGGCAAACTTAGGGTTATTTAGTTTTAAGAATTATTAGTCACTGAGTATTACTGAGAATTTATTTTGTGGGTTAGGTTGAAACACTGGTGAATCCCAACATTTCCTGATGGACAGCGTTACATGTTGGGTTTCGTTCCTCAACCCAACCTACAGGTAGTTTATATAGAAATGTGAAAAATATAGCAGATAATACCATAACTAAATATCCCAAGGGCAAACTTGCCATGATGGATACTTTTATCTGAGTATGCTATAATAAGGATTAATACCATGAATCAATGGGAATAACTCCCATATCTAAACAATTTGATATACCCCAAGAGATTACATTGCAATGAAAATATGTATGAGATTGATACAATCCTTTCTTATTATCCTGTTTTTGTTAATGAGTTTGGAAGTGTGCTGGTCAATTGGAGAAGCCCCTACTACACCGAAAATACTGTTTACATCATCCCGTGATGGCAATTATGAATTATACATGATGAATCCTGATGGTTCTGATCAGGTAAACTTGACACAACATCCTTCCTCAGATGTGAATGCTCGATGGTCTCCAACGGGTGAACAGATTCTCTTCGTCTCAGATCGACAAGGAACTCGGGTACGAGACCTGTATCTAATGGATGCTGATGGGACCAATGTTCGTCGTGTTTTTAAGGGGAAAATTACAGAATGGAGAGCAAGCCCAACGTGGTCACCAGACGGAAAGAATTTTGCATATATTACTTCAGACCGTGAACGTCCCAGGTCAAGTCTTCATCTTGGAACTTTCGGTGTAGAAGATTCCGAAATCCTCCCGTGGGGCAATTCCCCTGACTGGTCTCCAGATGGTTCAGAAATCGCATGTTCTGTTGGACATCCCAACGGGACACGACTTACATTCTTGAACATTCGAACCCGTAAGCGTGAACAACCGATAGAAGATAAGATACTTCTCTGGCAATCTCAACCGTCTTGGTCTTCTACAAACGATAAAATTGCTTTTTCAGGAAACAAACATCCCTTACCAAAGATATTAGATAGAGATTTACACAACGCATGGATGGATAAACGGAGTATCTACCTCGTGAATCGAGACGGTTCAGGATTAAGATTACTCGTTGGTGAAGCAGGTCCAGATGCTGCATCACCAAAGATATCTCCTGATGGTTCAAAAGTAATTTATACACAGGAGATTAACGGACGGCTCCAAATCTTCAAATTGGACATTAACAGTATGGAGAAGACGCAACTGACACATGGTGGTATTTTCTTTCAAGCTAATTCAGGTGGCGACTGGTTTGATCCTGCATATGTGTCGTTGTCAGTTAGTCCACAACCCAATATGCTTACAACTACATGGGGACAACTAAAATAGCAGTAATATATAAGCATTATTGAGATAGTTTCTCTGTTGAAGTTGAAGTGTAATCTAAGAATTTATATTAGTCGAATGACTTTATATTCCCAATTTGATGGGATTAATGAATAGGAATACTTTAATGACAAACAAAAATAGTATAGATATTCAAAAACAACTTGAAGAATACCAAGAATGTATGGATGGTATACGTAAACAGCTTGAAGCATACCAAGAAGCTATGGCTACTTTACCAAAGCATTTTGGAGAGTTACAAGAAACTATTGCTGGTATCCCAAGACATTCGGAGGAATTGCGGCAAGCAATTGCGAGTGTAACAGGACATTCAGGAGATTTACTTGAGGCACTTGCGATTATATCAAAGCATTCTGAGGAGCTGCAAAAAGGTGTTGAGGGGATACCTAAACATTCTGAAGAAATTGAGAAGACCATTACAGGAATTTCAAAACATTCTGCAGAATTACAGAGTACCATTTCAGAAATTTTGAAGAATGATTAGAATTGAACATAATATACAATTCATTTATCTTGCATTCACACTCTATTTTTGATAGAATTCTGTATAGTCGTAGATTCCAACCTAACATATTCCAACCTATAAGGACGGCAAATAATGTCCCTTCCAAATATGGCAAGAGTTAAGCAACATTTTGACGCCCCCGTTCTCACTGATCTACCCGAAGCAATTCATAGTGAATTAGATCGGATTAAAGCATCATCAATTATTAAATCAGGTGATACTGTTGCAATCACTGCTGGGAGTCGCGGTGTAGCTAACATAACAACTGCTGTAAAAGCAACAGTAGATTACTTAAAGAATCTCGGAGCAAAACCGTTTGTTGTACCAGCAATGGGAAGTCATGGGGGTGCGACAGCAGAAGGTCAGACAAGTGTATTGAAGCATTATGGAATTACAGAATCGACAGTAGGTGCCCCTGTAAAGGCAACGATGGAGGTAGTCCAACTCGGTAGTATTGAAAATGCTGATGCTGATGATTTACCTGTGTTTATGGACAGATACGCAGCTGAAGCAGATCATGTTGTACCCCTCAATCGGATTAAAGCACATACAGATTTCAACGGATCCATAGAGAGCGGTGTTCTAAAAATGATGGTAATCGGTCTTGGAAAACAGCAAGGAGCAAATTACTATCATCGGGCATTTTTTCAATACGGATTTGAACACGTCATAACCGCAGTTGGTGGATTTATTCTTGATACAGGAAAGATTGCATTTGGAATTGGACTACTCGAAAACGCCCATGAAGACACTGCTAAAGCGGTAGCAATGCCAGCTGAGAGTATGCTTAGAACAGAACGAGAGCTTTTGGTGGAAGCAAAATCTATGATGGGACGACTGCCCTTTGATGAGCTTGATTTATTAATCGTGGATTGGTCCGGTAAGAACATCAGTGGAACAGGAATGGATACAAATGTTATAGGTAGGATGATGCAGAACTTTGAACCTGAACCTCTCAAACCTGCTATTCTACGTATATTTGTTCGTGATCTCACTGAGGAGAGTGATGGCAATGCGACTGGTATTGGACTCGCTGATTTTACGACAACTCGACTGGTTAATCAGATTGATCGACATTCCACCTATATGAACGGTATCACCGCTCTGGGACCACAGAAATCAAAGATTCCATTTTACTACGATACTGATAAAGAAGCGATTGAAGTTGCACTTGAAACTATCGGTTTAACTAAGCCTGAGAATGCGCGAGTTATCCGAATTGAGAGTACTTTGAGATTGACAGATCTTGATTTATCTGAAGTGCTATTGCAGGATGTGGATTTACATTCAAATCTTGAAGTTATCGGTGACACACTTCCATTACAGTTTGATTCATCAGATAACCTGTTACCATTCTGATCGGAGATTTGTAGTTGAAACGATTGATTGTTGGTATCACAGGAGCCAGTGCTGTAGTCTATGGTGTACGTCTACTTGAAGTGCTATCGCACCGTGAAGATGTAGAAGTTCATCTCACAATTTCTTCATCTGGAGCACGGGCACTATGGGAAGAACTACAGATTGAAGTAGATATTGATAATTTCGAGATTGAATCGCTTATAGATTCACCCACCAAACAGTTGATATATCATCACCAAAACGATATCGGTGCTTCAATTGCAAGCGGATCTTTCCGCACAGCTGGAATGATTGTGGTACCATGCAGTATGGGAACTGTTGCCTCTATTGCTGCAGGGATATCCCGCAATCTTATTCATCGAGCAGCGGATGTGTGTATTAAGGAACGACGGAAACTTGTTATAGTGCCACGAGAAACACCGATTAGTTCTATACATCTTGAAAACATGCTGAAGTTATCGCAGAACGGGGTATGTGTTTTGCCTGCAATGCCAGGTTTTTATCATTTCCCAAAAACTGTAGACGACCAAATCAACTTTATTGTCACAAAAATCTTAGACCAGTTTGATATTGAATCAGGACTAACGCAACGGTGGAAAGAGTAGAGTTTTGATACGTAAGTTAAGAATTATTCTTGAGATGATTAAATTCGAACATACCGTGTTTGCTCTACCGTTTGCAATCATGAGTGCGTTCATCGCCTCAAACGGACTACCCCCTCTTCCCAACCTTGGATGGATTCTCGTAGCAATGGTGGGTGCTCGTAGTTGTGCGATGGCATTTAACCGACTTGCTGATTCAAAAATTGATAGTCAAAACCCGCGCACCTCAATGCGTGCAATTCCTGCTGGACTAATTACAAAAGGCTCAGTTTGGCTTTTTACAGTGGTATCTGCAGGATTATTGGTGTTTGCTGCATGGCGTTTGAATCCTCTCGCTTTTGCATTATCTCCTGTTGCCCTTATAGTAATTATGGGATATTCCTATACAAAGCGGTTTACATCACTATCCCATTTCTGGTTAGGACTTGCCCTGTCAATTTCTCCCGTTGGGGCATGGATTGCTATTACAGGTAGATTTGACTGGACACCGATTGTATTGTGTTGTGTAGTATTACTGTGGACAGCTGGTTTTGACATTATTTATGCTTGTCAAGATGTAAATTTCGACAGAAAACATGGACTTCATTCAATTCCTGCCAGAATAGGAATTCGCTGGTCATTATGGATATCCTCTGTTCTACATGTAATTGCAGTATTACTTCTTTTTACTGTTACATTCCTTACAGAATTAGGACTGTTCTACTACATTGGGGTTAGTATTGTTGTACTTATTTTTATTTATGAACATGCAATCGTCAAACCAGATGATCTTTCCCGTGTTAATCTTGCATTCTTCACATTGAATGGAATGATTAGTTTAGTGTTAATGGCACTTTCAATTACCGATATTCTTCTATAGTCTAACAACTTCTATTGGATATATTATCATGAAACTATCTTTATCCGTTCGGGTTTCAGAAACATCATCAAAAACAGATTCAACACACACATTTGTTCAACTATCTGAACTTGCAGCGAACCTTGGGTATGAGGCAATGTGTATGCGTGCGTCTCAAGTTGGCATTCACTCCCCTTTAGAAGATATAACGGCTGTTCGTAAACAAGCAGATTCCTTAAACATAGAAATCTCTATGATCACAGGTGATTTTCCTGTCCCACTTAATAACGTTGAAGGACCAGATGGACTCCGCAATATCACACCATATCTTGATCTTACGGAACTTCTTGGATCAGATCTGATTCGTATTGCCATGAAGGTAGAAGATGATATTGTCTGGGCACAACGTGCTTCTGATGAGGCTTCCGAACGGGGTATCAGAATTGCACACCAATCACACACACAGAGTCTGTTTGAAACAGTTGATGGATCTATTGATGTGTTAAAACGGGTTGGTAGGGATAATTTCGGTATTATTTATGAACCTGCTAACCTTGACCTATGTGCTCAGGATTATGGAGTCGAAACACTAAAAAAGTTCTCTCCCTATCTATTCAATGTATATCTTCAAAATCACATCCGTAGACCAGAAGGAAAGACACATCTGTTAACATGGATTCAAGGTGTTGTACCCCATGATCCTATACGTTTACAAGATGAAGGTGGAATTGATTTTCCTCTTGTATTTGAAGGTTTAGAGGCTATCGGTTACGATGGATATGTTACTGTTCATCAAGCATTCCGTGAGATTATGGAACCAGAAGATGCCGCTGAACAGAGTTATGACTATTTGAAGCAATTTCGCAAGTGAGTGAAATACTATATTGTGGTATAAGCCTTAAAAGTTAACAAGAAATGCGAGGGTATTACAATGGCATTCAGTGATTTCAATGCAATTTCTGAAGTTCAAGAAAAATTCAACATCAAATATACGTATAATGACTTTTTCAATGTTGAGCCAAAAAACCCTTCAGAACAATTTCTAAAAGAGCTTGAATTTAGTCAGGAACATATAGACTTTTTTACATCTGAAGGTTCACGTTGTGAAGTGGTTATATTTCCTACTATAAAAGAGATATACAAAGATTATGCCGAACACTATGGACTTTGGGTAAAGAAGTCTATCACTTATGATGATACATTGAATGGTACACCAGATTATCTTATTGCAACAAAGTCTGATTTGGGTATAACAGTTGTTGGAATGCCCTTGATAATGTTAGTTGAAGCAAAAAAGAATGACTTTGAACAGGGATGGGGACAATGTCTGGCTGAATTGGTTGCTGCACAAAAAATAAATGACGATACAAGTTTTCCAATTCATGGAATTGTAACAGATGGAATTCTGTGGCAATTTGGTAGACTTGTTGGAGACACCTTTACTCGTAATAGAACGAATTTTAGTTTGGATAATATTCCAGTTCTATTCGGTGCAATGGATTCAGTTTTCAAAGCAATTCAAACAAACTAACGAACAATCTATGAAAACACAACATCCGAATATACTTATGATCACGACAGACCAACAACGTACAGATAGTCTTAGTTGTTACGGATCACCGTTTACCCATACACCTCATATTGACCAACTCGCTGCTGAGGGTGTGTGTTTAGAACGTGCTTATTGTACAAATCCTGTCTGTACACCTGCCCGTGCATCTATATTTACAGGTAAATATGTCAGTCGGCACGGTGCATGGAATGTCGGTATGAACGTACCTGAAGATGAACCGATGATCTCACACCGACTTGCGGATGTTGGTTATCGTACACACTATATAGGTAAAGCGCACTTCCAACCCTTTGGTGCATCCCCTGAAGAATCAATTGAAACAAGAAATGATAACAATAACCAATACCCCGACTTTTGCGGTCCTTATTATGGGTTTGAGACTGTTGAACTTGCACTGGGTCATGCAACATACGGTATCGCGGGACAATATGGGGAATGGGTTAAAACTCAGGTTTCAGAAGAAACTTTTCAGAGTTATAGTAAAGCAAGACGATTATCCCAGACAGGATTCGGTGGCGGTGCACACGATTGGGACATACCATTAAAATATCACAACAGTGTGTGGACTGCTGATCGTACTATAGATTTTTTGAAGAAGCACGATGATGATCAACCTTTCCTTTTGGCAGTCGGTTTTCAAGATCCACATCATCCACATTGTGTTCCAACAGAATTTGAAGAACGTGTTGATCCAAATGAAGTGTCACTCCCAGATTATGTTGAAGGAGAATTAGAAGATAAACCACCTCATTTTATTGCTGCACGATGTGGAGAGTTAAGCACATTGGAAACACGTGGGAAGTTTGCTATGGCTGGACAAGGTGGCGGAGCAGATTTTCGTAAAGTTTCTGAGGAGGACGCGCGTCTCGGAAGAGCATACTATTACAATATGGTGAAGATCATTGACCAACAAATGGGACGGATAATGGAGTGTCTTGATAAATACGGACTGAGCGAAAATACATTGGTATTATTTACCACAGATCATGGAGAACTTTTAGGTGATCACGGCTTGTGGATGAAGGGACCATTTCACTATGAACAGTTGGTTCGAGTTCCTACGATAATACGTTACCCCGTAGAAATCCCATCTGGACAACGGATAAACGCTCTATTCAGTCATGCCGATATTGTTCCTACTATACTTGGTGCGGTAGGATTACCCATTCCTGCAGATACAGATGGTGTTGATGCTATGCCTATGCTTAGCCAAGAACAAACTTCCGTTCGAGATTCACTCCTAATTGAGTGTGTCGACGATCCCCAAGGTTTACGATTAAAAACTATCGTTACAGACAACCGTAAATTAACATGGTATTGTGGTCATTCGTATGGTGAACTCTACGACTTAGAGAATGATCCTTCCGAACGCGTGAACCAGTGGGATAATCCTGCTTATACCGCTGATAAAGTAGATTTAATCAGTGCAATTCTTAAGGATATGGAGGTGTTGGAGAGACGAGTAGAGAGAACTTCGTATGCATAGAAAATGAATGTTAATTGAAATCAATGTCGATACTGTAATATCTGTGCATGAGATTGTTCCCTATGGATTTCTGTGGTAATTCGGAGGATGAATTGAGAATTTCTTTGGCTTAAATAGAATAAAACTATAATCTGGATAATTGTTATGTATTGTTCGGTCATGTTAATTCAATCTACTACTGATTAAGACTCTATGCACCGCTGAGGAATTTCATCGCCATGTAGTTTGGCAGTTTCTATCCAACAGCAGATAGCGTCTTTTCCATTTGTAATCGCTTCGTCAATTGTATCGCCATCAGAAATGCACCCCGGCAAGTCAGGAAACTCAATTAGATAACCTCCTCCTTCTTCTGCTGGTAAAATGCTAATATGAACTCTATATCCCATTTTACCATACTTTTCCTCCAATTGATTGATCATTATATTCATCCCTGCATCCGTCTTACACGTGCTGGTGTATCATCACCATGAATTTCAGAGGATAAAATACGTTGACTCCGATCTTCAATAGGTAAGTTCACCCTCACGCCTCCACGACGGTGAGATTCCCGTAATGCAATAGCTACTTCCAACGCTTCCAAACCGTCTTCACCAGAACATTTAGGTGATCCACCATTTTCTATTGAATTAATTATATCATCAACAATTGTCAAACCCATACCTTGCATTCTTACAGGATAAGGAAATGGACAGGTTGCAGGCACACCACGACCTCGTCTACCTCCAGGAACAGATCGTATTAACTCAAACTTTTCTGCGTTATTGATGGATCGTATCCGTCCAGATGTACCGATAACATCCACCTCCCACGATGCCACTCCACATGCGGTACTTCGAAGATAGCCTCGAACACCGTTACCAAAAACGAGATAACCATTACCCATCAGATCATTTTCACCTTCAGCAGCTTCATCGGATTGCATTTCACCGAAAACCCATTCTACATTTCCACCTGCCATATAACGTAGAATATCTATGGCATGACTGCCGTTATGAGATAATCCACATTGAGCATAGACAGTGACTTGTAGGACATTGCCAATTTCATCTTCATCTATAAGTTTTCGTGCTTCACTGAAGAAAGGATTCCAACGACGTGCACAATTTATGGCTAATACGGTATCATTCTCTTTACAGACTTTCACCATCTCATCCGCTTCAGCAAGACTAAGCGATATTGGCTTTTCTGCCCAAATTCCTTTGACACCAGCACGGGCGATGTCTTGGACGATAGTTGACCGCACCCTTGCTGTTGTACAAACACTAACAAGGTCAAGATTTTCCTTTTCTAACATCTCGCGGTAATCATTATAGATATGTTCTGAACCAAGTCCCCAACGTTCTCCGAAGATGGATGCTTGTTCCTCATGTAAATCAGCACCTGCTACCAATTCCGTTTTGGGTGAGGCTACATAACTTGGACCGTGACAATAAGGTAGAAATAGCGATCCTCCTTGTGTGATTTCATCATCAAAAGTACTTCCCATTCGTCCTAAACCGATTACACCTGCACGATATGTTGACATGTTAATCTCCTTCGTAAAATGTTGTCTCGCTGTTATTGATCAAGTAATTTCTCATAGACAAAATCCAGCCATTTATCTTGTGGTGGTATAAGTTGGGGTTTTGGTATAAGCGGTGTCCAGTAAGGCTTAAAGATGTAATCTCTATCACTTTTCAATTCCCAAGCATCCGCAGTAATCTCATCTGTGGATAAATGAAAAAAATGTCGCCTTTTCTGATCACTTAAATTTTCATTCGGTACCCATCCGTCAATGATGTAGTCGATGCATTTAGGTTTGAAATGTTCGTCAAACTCATATTCAATATATGTAACATGTGTAAAGTCTTTGTCGGTAGCATGATAATCTGCAGTGAGTCCTCTTGTGAGTTTTTTCTTGTAAGGTACAGCGTTTAAGTCTGGTTGTAGATAGACTCTGGTGGTATGTGTGATTATTCGTTGATGTTCGTCCAGTTCATTCTCCATACAACCAAGATATGCTTCAATCTTTACATGTTGTAGTCCAGTTTCTTCATAGGTTTCACGAATTGCAGTAGTCTCAATGTTTTCACCCGGTTCCACGCTTCCTGCAGGGATTTGGATGCCTGCAGTGGGGTGTCTGAATACAAGTAGAGAAAATATATCATTCCTTTTTTGTGTTATAAAGGAAGAGACTTTTTCAAAAGGTGGATTCATCTCTATCTATTCATCTCAACGAGTAATTTTTTCTACCCAGAAAGAATATATCTGCAAACATTCAACATACCTACAATGCACACACTGTTAAATAAAGGTAATACCAATGTGATCATATTTGGATGGATAAACACCTACAACAGAAAACAGACAAGAAAACAGATAATTACGCATATACATTCTGCATCTGCCAAGCATCTAACGATACAAGTTGACTGTCTTGACCTTGAGAACGAAGAGAGACACCAACACTATCTCCTCTATCCGGATACACACGCATTGCTACACATTGGCGACCATTGGCGAATACCTCTACTACACTTTTGTCAACAAAGACGCGTAATTTGAGTGTTTCATCACCAAAAATAGATAAACCACCGGTTTCCGGTGCACGTGAACGTACATCTGGAGCAATGGACGAATACGAGGAATCAATGGTAAGTAGGCTTTCACGTACATTTCTTTCTGAATTGTGGTTATTCATGCCACGTTCTCTGAAGAATGCGATTCTGGTGAATTCCTCTTTGTTGGGAGAACGGAGTACATTAAGTTCAACCATAGGAGCACCTTTTACATCAATTTCTAAGTGAAGTTCCATAGCATTACCGTTTATACCATCGATAACAACTTCTTCATTTGCTGGTAGTGTAGTTGTATCTACATGCTGATGATCATAACGCAACGATTCTATATCCCCTGCTGGTTCTACACCTAAATCATCCCTGGAGAGTAGTGTTAAACGACGTGGTAAGGTCATTATCTGGTTCCAACCCTTAGTCGGCTTTGCAGGGTTCATGTTGTAAATAACGATAACACCACCATTACCATCAGGTGTTGCGGAGGGTGCGTGTACCCCAGCTGGAGAAGCAGCGCCAAAGTTGTTTTTTGCCCCTCCTGTGACAACGAACTTGTCCCGTGCTTTGTCGTAATCACCCAGTAGATATTGTCCACCACTCATATGGCTGAAGAAGAGTAGAATGTGTCGATCCCCAATTGGCCAGAAATAGGGACATGCTCCATCATCACCAACCAGTGTAAATTGATCATCCTCAACGAAGGGATGCAGGTATACCCAGTTTGCTAAATCTGCTGAACGGAGTAGGAAATTAGCACGAACAGGTTTCCTACCCGGACCGTGAGGAAGTGTTCCACCAGATAAAGAATAGTACATGTCATCCTTTTTCCAAATACATGGATCAAATACACGATATACAGGCGTTGTGCCATCCGCGTGTCTTGATGGAATGACTGCTTTACCGGATACTTTTTCCCAATTGAGTAGAAGCGGATCACTTGAAACTGCTACCATGTTCCCGACAACTGTACCGTGGTACATTGCTATAACACGGTCTTCTTCAACATAAGTTGAACCTGAGAAACAGCAACGTTCAGGATTAGGATAGATAGCATAAGGTAGATCACGCCAGTGGATCAAGTCGTCACTAATTGCATGTCCCCAGTGTTGACGTGTATCCTCTGGTGGATACGCTTGATAAAATAGGTGCCACCGTCCCTTCCAGAAACAGAGACCGTTTGGATCATTAAGCATGGCTTCTGGGTTGATATAGTGGTAGATTGGACGATGTGGATCACCTTCAAATGCTTTCCGTGCATCGTTCATCCGTTGTAATAAGGGGTTTGTTTCTAATTCTTTTTCCTGTTCTTCCAGTGTTTCTGAATATGTATAATGTGGAACTTTAGAGGTAAAGTCTTCGTTTGCCATAGTTTCTCCTATGCATTATGTATATGAGATTTATGTCTTTTAGCATAGCAGAGAATTCGCTGTGTGTCCAGATAATAGGCTGATAAAAAGCAAACGGACGGGATTCATCCCGTCCGATTTGTCGAAATGAAATTTTACTACGATTTCCTACTCTGCCTGATTTGTTACTGAACTAAACTTAACGATATCTTCCCAGAGTATGTTTCCCTCAGAGTCACAAAACGTATTAGTGATTTCCTGTTGTGCAATGGGTTTCATTTTCTTCAAAAAGGAAATATTGTGTTGGTGTAATATTCTCTTTCGCAACCGTATAATACTCAGGCATTAACTCAATACCGACAGAATTCCTTAATAACTTTTGAGCAACCTGACACGAGGTTCCAGAACCTGCAAACGGATCTAATACCCAGTCATTTTCTTTTGTGAAAAGTTTAATGAACCATTCAGGTAAGGTCTTAGGAAAGACAGCACTATGATTGCGATTGCCAGTTTCTGTAGCTAAGTGTAATACATTCGTCGGATATGCCATCTTTCGGTCTAATCAATTTGAGACATTTTTGCCGAATCCACTCCCAACCTTTGAGGTGTCCCTTGTTTGGTCTGTCTTACTTAGTTTTTTTAATCTCTTCTCTGCCCAATCTCCCATCGGAACCATAACTTCATCCTGGTACATATTGAAGTTCTTGTCTTTGTTAAATTGTATACATCTTTCCCACGCATCTCTGAAGCGATTTGGCCATTTCCCTGGGTAACTATTCTTTTTATGCCAGATAAATTCTTCTGTCCATAACCATCCTTGCTCTTTCATCTCAAGAATTAGTTCGATCACGTAAGTGTGTCGTTCTCCATTAACAGCCTTCTCTTTTATATTAAGGATGAATGTACCAGATGGCTTAAGGACTCTTAGAAATTGTTCAGCTCGAGGCATAAACCAGTTTACATATTCTTCAGGTTTGATTCCACCATAAGTATTAGATCGACTATCGGCATAAGGTGGAGAGGTAACAATTAGATCAATTGAATCGGCATCAAAGTCTTGAAGGATATCTAAGCAATCACCAAGATATAGGTCTGTTTTTATTTCTCTCATATTATATAAGTGATTTGAAACAGAAAAGGATAAAGTATTGGACTTTTTGGTACTTCATATTATTTTAGATACTACATATTATAACGATAATTGTTATTCGGGTTACTTCATTCTACATTAAAATTATAGCATATCTATTTGACATAGACAATTCAATACAAATTGTGGTCAGGTGTATCAATATTCAATTTTTCTAATCTAATTCATTACACTGGTAAAACCAATACTTGTAGGTCGGATACAACTATTGGGAAACCCAACATTGATACATGCACCAAATAATATATATCAATAAAAATTCACAGACTTCATCATCTATGAAAATAACGTTAAATAATACCATTTCTTAGAATGATGTTGCATTTCAAGATAAGGTTATGCAAAAAAAAAAGAGACAATTTCATTTAGAAATAGTATTAGAATTTATAGTCGTAGCTTTAACTTTTAATCCTAATATATGTACAAACTAATAGGGTGCAAAAACAGACCTTTAATCCTAAATACCAACATAATAAATCGTGAATATGTTGAATTTATCCATGCGTCGAAAAAACGAAAAAAGTTACACTTTTTGACACATTGTGTGACATTGAAATTGGTGCAAATTACCCCTCTAACCTCTGTCACAGACTGACTTTACTCCACTCTGAATTAACTTTTTAAGAATTTGCAAAAAGTGTGATTTTGTATTTTTGTAGTCCTTGCGGATTTTGACAATCCCAAACTGCATAATACCTGCAAAAATGGGTTATTTTTTGGCATAAAGAAAATTTCGAATTTAGGATCATTTTTATAGATAGTCATCATTATTCTCTAATTATGTATTTCCCATTAAGGTTATGATTTTTTGAAGTAGGATCTGCACATATCATCTTTCGATCATATAATTCTATTGTGATATACATAGTAACATAATATAAAATAATAGTCAAGTAAAAAACTATATTATGTGATATATTTCTATATTTTATTTATTTTTGTTTATTATGTGATACAGTAATATACCATTATTTATGTCATTAGTTGGACTATGGTTGGTTTTTCTTCAATTATTTTTCGTTGTTATGTTTTTACAGTCAATCTCATAAATCCTATATTTCCAGTGTTTTATGGTATACCTTGTCCTATAGATTGATACAAAGGACGAGGAACCACCTCTAAGAAGAGGAATTATATGGGTTTGAAAGATACTCTATGTATGAGATATATTGAAAATTATCCTGCTGACCCTATTGAGGATTTGACCAGATATTCAATGAATGATAGAATGTGTACCAATTGGTTGTGTAATTACAGTGGATGTAGTTCGTACTTCATAGGAGAAGAACATTGAAAACTAATGATAAAAAAGCAGATATGCATGTCGGTGTTCAAGGTATTGGAACTTCAAAGAAAGAATTAGAATTTCTGGTGCGGCACGGGGTTACACATATGGATGCATCAGTAAGAGGAAACGATCCAGAAACACTGATGGAACACAAAGCTGAAGCAGAGGCAGCAGGTGTCAGTCTTGAGATGATTCATATCGGATTGCCAAGAAGTATTACTCTTGCACAAGATCCACAACGAGACAAGGATCTTGATGGTGTATGTAAGACTATAGAAAACGCTGCAAAAGCAGGTTTACGAGGATTAAACTATAATTTCTGTATTCTAAATCATCAACGAACCGAGAGTACAAAAGGCCGGGGTGGTTCGAGTTATAGTACATTCGACATATCGAAATACGACAATAAGACTTTGTCCGAGGCTGGTGAAGTAAGCCGTGCGGAAGCATTTGACAGGATAGGTTATTTTCTTGAGAGAGTAATACCTGTTGCTGAAGAAAACAATATCCAAATGGCATGTCATCCTAATGATCCACCTGCACCAATATTACGGGGTGTTGAAAGATGGAATTATCCGATATTTGACGGATTAAAACGGTATAGTGAGATAGTGGATAGTCCTTACAACGGGTTTAACTTTTGCTGTGGTGTTGTTTCAGAAGGATTAGACGATCCTGGAACAGAATTGTATGAGATCATAGATTATTTTGGTCAACGTAAAAAGCTATTCAATATCCATTTTCGTAATATTAAAGGAGGCTTACATAATTTCCAAGAGGTATGGCCAGATGAGGGAGATGTTGATATGTTTCGGGTTGCAAAAACATTGCGTGATGTAGAATATCCATACATGTTAATGCCTGACCATGCCCCATCACATCCAGATGATAAATCACCTGAAGGTGTTTCTGGTCGTGTTCGTCAAGCGTGGGCATACCAATTTGGATATATTATTGCATTGATTCAAGCAGTTAATTCCATGAATTTATTTTCTTTTTCTCAATAATAAAAAGAATAGACATATGTAAAAAGTATATACTTTTTACATGTGCCTTAGAGTTTAGATTAGAATTATAGTGGATTCTTCTGTAGGAGCGATCTCCGAATCGTGACCTTTGTATTATCGGGGATCGGAATCCATCTTATAGAATGTAAGAATGATCGGGAATTTGTTTCAAAGTCAATAATACCACAGAAAAGTTGTATAATAGACATAGAGAATTTCTTATGATATTGATTTATGTATTATTTCTTTATACCATAGGAGTTTTCTATTTATCAGAGCTTTGCTTATACCAACTCAGGTTAATATATATTCGTTACAATACTTGACACAACTATAGAAGGTTGGGATGTTAATGATGTTGAAAAAAATAGTTTATTTGTTTGTGTTTTTTGTGCTTATGGTGACTGTACCTTGTGCTGTGTTTGGACACAGCGATACGCCGAGTTTGTTAGAGGATGTGAACAAAGACGGTGTTGTAAATATTCAAGACTTAGTACTTGTGGCTGCCGCTATTGGACAGACGAGAGATCGCACGGTTTTACATGACCCTGATGTTAATCGCGATGATGTTATCAATATACTTGATCTTGTTCGGGTTAGCAATCGTTTTGGAGATACAGTACCGGGTGAGCATTCAACTTATCACACAATTCAAGAGTATGTTTTTGATAAGAGTTGTGCAAATAGTGCATGCCATGCGGCACCGTCAAATGTTGCTGGATTAAACCTTACCTATACGTCTTCCTATGAGGAGTTAGTTGGTCAAGCACCAGAGAACCCAGCGGCATTGGCTTCAGGAATGAAACTTGTTGATCCGGGCAATCCTGAAAATAGTTTCTTATTAACGAAGCTGATCTCCCCCATATCCCCAGAGCATGGGACAAGAATGCCACTTGGGAGTAGTGTTCTTCACGACGGCAAAATAGATGCGATTCGGAAATGGATTGCTGCTGGTGCGCCACAGACAGGCAAAGTAGAAGGAATTGGTGATCTTGGTGTGCTTCGAGATCCTGAAGAAACATTTGTTCCACCCCCAGCACCCCTACCTGGACAGGGGTATCAGCTACATTTACCACCTTATACAATCGAACCGGGGACCGAACGCGAGGTTTTTTATGCCACACAGATCCGTGATGAAAATGGTAATTTGGTAGAAGAGGATATTTTCATCAACAGGTACGAAATTTTCTATCCAACAGGAAGCCATCATTTTATTTTATACCGAATGACCGATGCGGGTTTAGAAGAAGACATTCTCCAAACCGGTATCACCCCGGGAATAGGAGTTAACCCGAATCATGTTTTCCGTGAACTTAATCCAGACGATCCACAAGCTCTTGGAAATGTTGGGACACATAGGTATTTCGTTGGAGGAACACAAACAGATGATTTTTCATTTAGATTTCCAGAGGGCGTTGCTCTTCGACTCCCTGGTGATACTATATTCGATTTGAATTCTCACTACATTAATTTGTTAGGCAAAGAGACCCTCATAGGTGAGGTATATATTAATCTCTATACGTTACCACCTGAAGAAGTCAAACATGAAGCAGTTGAAATCTTTATCTCCAACACAAGTATTAATGTTCCTCCAGGACTCACACGTATTGCTAAAATGGACTGGTACATAGAAGATGAACTTCAACTCCGAGGAATTGCCCCGGATGCTGTCGTGAATGTAATGACACTGACTTCTCACATGCATCGACATGGTGAATTGTTTGAAATTACTCAGATGTCAACAAATGAGTTGCTACATAGGAGCATTGCTTATGACGATGCCCCTATCACGTTCTATGATCCTCCACTTGTGCTTGATGCAAGGGATGGTCTTAGTTTTCAGTGTACCTATAGCAACTATGATCGAGATGTTCCGCTGGAGTTTGGATTTACTTCTGAAGACGAAATGTGTATTATAGTTGGGTATTATTATATTTCATTCGAAACGGATTCATCCGATGAATAATTGCCATTCCAACAATTTCAATAGAACAAAGGAGAATTAGAGTATGGGGTTTACCAGTAATGTGTCTTATCACAAGGCACTTTTAGTTTTATGCTTAATCTGTTGTTTTACAATGACAGTTTCCGCGGCAAACTATTATCCATCTGAGATCGGAAACACTTGGGTATTTTTGAGTGCCGACGGCGGTGAGAAACTCACCTATACAATAGAACCACCAAAAAATACCGATGTTGAAGGACTTATCGTGTTAAAGATTACGAGTGAGGGGATTGGAGCGGATTTAGCACCCAGCACGGACCTATACGACATTACGGTTGAAAATGATGGTGGTCTATTATTACATCATAGTTTGACTGATGAAGGTGTCTTTGGCATTGCAGAAGTAACATACGATCCACCAGTCACATTTTTTCCAGCTGAATTACCGCTCGGACAGACATGGCAGATTTTGGCAGAAACCGAACTTCAACTGGTAGGTGAAGTTAACAGTACGACCACTATTACAGTTGTTGCAATTGAGGATGTCGATACGTCACTCGGTGTGTTTAAGGATTGTGTTAAGTTGGAGATTAAGCAGAAGGATGTCACAGAGAATATTGTCCTCCGAAAAACTTCCTACCAATGGTTAGCATCTGACATCGGTCCCGTCAAATTTCTAAATGATCAAGATGTCGTATACGAATTACAGGATTACAACTTATTAGATCCGAAATCGGAAATCCCTTTGATGGAGGTGTCTCTTGAACAGAAACCCACAAAGAACATACAATATAGAAAAATAGATGTTCAAGTGAATAATGGTAAAGATGTTGCGGGATATGGTGGTTTGTTCGTATTCGATGCAACGGTATTGAAATATATCTCTGCTACACAAGGAAATTACCTGGAGAGTGGAGGTGTTTTCATCCGTCCGATCCTTGGTGAAGATGATAGTTATACCCTCTTGATTGATATTGGTGATCCGACAGAGGATGGTAACCCAGAAAATTTCGGAGAACAAGGGCTTTTACTGTCAGATTACTTTTTTGAAATTCCTGAAGTACCCCCTGAATTCGCGCTTCCGAAGGCGGAATACTGGGGTATCTCAATACTTGGTTCAGCCCCACTTGGTTCGGATACCCTACCCATTGAAACAGATGGTAATGGGACACTTGTATCCCTTACATTTGAAGTTATTGACACGGCTAAACCCGCACTTTTTGCTTTACCAGAACTGACGCTTTGGGATTCCTTTGATAGACCTCTACCCGTCACAATTAAAAAGATGGTTTTAAACAACCTAGTTCCACTGGTCGATCAAAGTCTTTCGACGGATGTGAATGGTGATGGTATGGTTAACATCTTAGATTTGGTACGCGTTGCTTCCTATTTCGGTGAACCTGTATCAGACGAAAATGCAAGTGTAGATGTCAATAATGATGGTGAGATAAACATTTTAGACTTAGTGCGGATTTCCCAGGATTTTGGTAAGTAAACAAAAGCATAAAAATTAAGATTTGGGATCGAAATCCAATCCTACAGAGGAGAGGATCGGTCAAAAAATAGAAAGCGTTATACCGGTAAAACAGTTACCAATATAACGCTTTTTCTTTTTAGTTATTCATTTTAGAATCTATAGGATAGTTTCGCGTAGTAAAGTCCACCGTTGAAACCGAATGGAGCAGCTCTTCTGGAATATGTAAAGACTCCTGGTGAGTCTACTAAAACTTCACCATTTCCATCTACAAGTTTTCCACCGCGGGATTGTCCAATTTCGTTTTCATCAGGAACTTGATCTAACAAGTTGTTTGCACCGATGGTGAGGGAGACACCTTCATTCAGACGGTAATTACCTTGAATGTCTGTTAGCCATTTTCCACCATAAATTTGGCGTGCAGGATCATCACCACTGCCTTCCTGAACAGTATATTCACCGAAGTAGCGTAAGGCACCACCCAATGTGATTTCACCAACTATATAGTCAGCACTGATATTGATACGAGTATTGGGTTGCCATTCTTCTATCATGGAACGTTCTTGTGAGGGGAAGAGTGTGTCCTCTAACCCAATAAGGATTTCAGGCGCTTCGACATCACCTATTACGGTAGTATCTGCAAGTGTGAAGGCAACTTTTAGATTCAGAAGTGATTCATTCTCAAATGCATAGAGATAACCCGCAGCTACATCTACACCTTGTGTACGAGTTTGAGCTACATTCGTGAAGACTTGGGCACTATTGGCACCGGCTTCTGCTAAACCTGGAACCTTATCAGCACTGAAACTTCCACTCAACACTATACGGTCATCAATTTGGATAAGAAATCCGTCAACTGTCAACCACAGTCTATCAACGGGTTTTAAAATGACACCCCCAGAGACATTAAATGCTGTTTCCTCTTTCAATTCAGGAATACCCAATGCGCGGGCTGCCTCACTATCATTTCTGAATGTACCTACCTCAAGTGGTATTAATTCCTCTGTGTCACCATTACCATTTATATCATCTGTATCAATCTTAAACTGTGTACTGATGTTGTTAAAATAGAGTTGCTGGAGTGATGGAGCTCGGAAACCAGTACTTCCTGCAGCACGTATAGCAATTTGCTTACTTAGGTCATATCGTGTGGTAGCTTTTCCAGTAATAGTGGATCCAAAATCACTGTACTGTTCACCCCGAATGGCTGCCCCGACGAGTAGTCCACTCCCAGGTTGACCACTCAGGTATGATTCAAAATCAGCATAAGCAGCGATATTTGTACGATTCTCATCCGTTTCTTGGTTAGGTCTGAATCCGGGAAAGACCTGTATTCCAGATGCAGCACCATCAGGACCGAGACCAGCATTAATCCATGAAGCAGGTTCACCAGCATTGATACCATATCCTTCACGACGAAATTCCAAACCACCAGCCAAATTAACTAAAGATGACTGATATTCCAACGGATATGAGACATCCAAATTAAATGCTGTTTGTGAGAGTTCAAATCCACCGGCATCAGCTGAAGTAGGACTTCCGATTCCGTATGATGCATTAAGTGAGTTAGAAATGAAGAAGTCGAATATATTTTGTCCATGATTCACACTGACATCAACATTCAAGTCAGTAGATTCATGTGTCCAGTCCATACCTAATGCTAATGAAACATCTTCAATACCAGTATTGATTTCAGGTAAGAATCCATCTGGATATATCTCAGTAATTGTTCTTTCTGCTTGGTTGGCTCTACGATAAAAACCGGCACTATTATTCTGGCGTGTTGAATAACCACCAAATGAATAGAGTTCAATACCAGATGCGAGTGGTAAGCCTAAGTTGTAAAAACCAACCTTTTGTGATGAATCAGCATCCCCGATACGGAAGTTCTGTCTATCAAAAGTATATTCTCTTGAATCATACCAGACAGGTTTTTCTGTAACAGTGCCATCATCATTTTCTATTTCAAGTATGCTGTCTGCTGGTCTACCGGGATCTTCTTCTACCCAATCATATTGCCGTGTACCTGAGAGTCCAGCACGGTTTGTGCGGTATCTATCACGCCATTCGGCAGTAAGGTTAATATAACCCGATACTCCAACTCTCATACCGTAATTTGCGTTCCCAATCCATGTATCTCCATCACCTTCGTAGGTTTGTCCCCAATATAGGTTTGCATCACCCGTATCAACATCATCTTTCAATACAATATTAATGACACCGGCAATAGCATCTGAGCCGTATTGTGCAGCAGCCCCATCCCGAAGAACTTCAATTCTCTTGATCGCTGATGATGGAATAGCATTGAAATCGGTTCCAGATGTTCCGCGTCCTACAGAGGTGTTGATGTGAAGTAACGCGCTTTTGTGGCGACGTTTTCCGTTAATAAGAACTAATGTTTGATCTGGACCTAAACCCCGGAGGGTTGCAGGACGTAAAGCATCTGTTCCATCACTAATAGATGAACTGGAAAAGTTGAATGATGGAATCAACATTTGAAGAATCCTGCCAGTTTCAGATTGTCCTGTCAAACTTAGTTGTTCTCTTTCTACCACTTCAATTGGGACAGGTGCTTGTAATGCTCTTCTACCAATACTTCTTGTACCGACTACAACAATAGATTCCATCGTCTGTATTGGGGCAAGTGCAACCATAAGTTCTGTTTGGCCAGATGTGGTATTCACTCGTTTACCAGCATAACCGATTGCAGTAATCTGAACTGAATCAACCCCTGACACATCACTAAACTCTACTGTTCCATCGTTATCCGTTGTTTTCTCTTCTCCACCAATCATTACCTTAGCTGATGAGATTGCATTCCCATCTTGATCTTTTATGATTACTTTTAGTGTCTCTGCATTTGCTGTTATAGGTAATATTACAAAAATTGCAAAAACAAGTATTGCAAGACTAAAATACCTATAATTATCTGAAATCAACATATATCTCTCCTTAGGACTTCTCAATCTGTTTGTAAGTAATAGTTTACATAACTCATTATTCGGTACATCTTTATAGATAGAGTCACATCTTAAGAACAGATTATCAAATAAGATGTACTGTTACTAAGGATATTATGACTTATTCTAATTGAGAATGCAAATCTAAATTTAACTGCCTGTAGAATTAACGTTTGAATCGAATGAGATATAATGTGGTTTTATGCACATTAATCTATCTAAAAACTATGTGTTTATGATAAACTAAAATAGGTCTTATCCTTAGTCAAGTATGAACAGCAATTGAATCTAATTCGTGTGTGTAGGTTAGATTATGAATGGTACAATGATGAATTATCCGATGACACTTGATCAGATCTTGGATCATTCATACAAAATTCATGGAGATAAACAGGTCTACACCCAACTTCATGATGGAGAAATCCATAGATATAGTTATACGGATCTTTATGATCGTGTTAATTCGTTAACACATTCATTAAGTGAATTTGGTCTTCAACAGGGAGATAGGATTGCTACATACGCTTTTAATTCATACCAACATCTTGAGTTATATTATGCTATACCGTTGGTTGGTGGTATCATACATCCATTAAATATACGATTTTCACCACTACAACTTGCAACAATTGTAAATGAAGCTGAAGATAGGCTCATCTTTATTGATAGTGATTTGTTGGATGGATATTCTAAGTTTGAACAAGAAATTTGTCCTATCACTTCGGTAATAATCAATACATATACAGAATGTAGACACTATAAAGATAGGTACGAATTAGAATATGAAAGTCTAATGGCAAATAATTGTAAGGTAAGAATGGATATCCAAGACGAAAACTGGGGGATGGCATTATGTTACACAAGTGGTACGTCTGGTCATCCTCGTGGTGTTATTTATACACATAGATCCATGTTTCTCCATACTTTAGCAGCGAATCAAGCAGATGGATTTGGTATTACAGAGAATGATGTTGTCATGCCTGTTGTGCCAATGTTCCACGCATTAGGATGGGGCATCCCTTATGCAGCAATGTTTGCTGGTGCAGACATTGTTCTCCCCGGCAAGAACATAGAAAATATCATAGATTTGATATCCAAAACAGGAGTAACTATTGCTGCTGGAGTTCCTACAGTCTGGACAAGATTACTACCTGAATTCCTCAAAAAAAGAGATAAGATTTCCTCATTGAGAAGAATAATTGTTGGGGGTGAAGTCATTGCCCCAAAACATATTGAAAAGTTTGAGAAAGATTTAGGTATCGAAATCCGTCATGCATGGGGTATGACAGAAATGTCACCCACGGGAACTATCTGCAACCTGAATCGTTCCCACCAATCCTTGTCAGATAATGAACAATGGACAATTAAATCGTTGCAGGGTCGTCCTATTCCTGGGGTACAGATTCGGATTGTTGATGAAAAGAATATAGAACTTCCGTGGGATGGTGCTTCAATCGGTGAAGTTCAAGTAAGAAGCCATTGGACTGCACATGCGTATTACAAAAATGGTAAACCTAATGATGATTTAACACATGATGAATGGTTACGTACTGGAGATTTGGCAACGATTAATGCTGATGGTTATATGAACATTGTTGATCGGACAAAATCAATTATACGGAGTGGAGGAGAATCGATCTCATCAGTAGCATTAGAGAAATCCATAATCTCACATCCATCTGTCACGGATGCTTCTGTTGTAGGTATAGCTGATGACACTTGGGGGGAACGTCCAATTGCTATCCTTGTGTTAAATGAACCAGTTGATGAGATTTCACTTCTAATGAATGATTATCTTTCTGAAGAATTTCCGAAATTCTGGATACCAGATAGATTCTTAGTTGTTGAAGAGATACCCAAAAGTGGTGTTGGAAAAACAGATAAGCAGGCAATACGACAGATTTTAACGAATATGGATAAAGATTCTTGATAATTATGGTTTTGAGACAATAATTATATACTGTAAGGAGTTTTCTATGAAAATGAAAGCTGCGATATATACAGGAATAGAAGGGATTGAGGTGCGTGAAGTAGAAAGGGATATTCCACCACCCGGATATGTCCTTGTGGATACCAAACAGACGGGAATTTGTGGTAGTGATCTGCACAGTTATTTTGGTCATTGGGGACAATCCCACGAGCATGCAGCTGGACATGAAACCTGCGGAACGGTTGCTGCACTTGGGGAGGGTGTGACAGAATTTGAAATTGGCGATAAAGTCGCAGTAGAGTGTTTTTCACATTGCGGATCATGTAAATTCTGTGAAACCGGACAATATAATCTGTGTATTCATAGACAATGGATTTCACCGAATATGCATGGTGGGTTTGCGGAATTCACATCAACACATCATACCGGTCTCTTTAAGTTACCTAATACAATGACATTTGAGGAAGGGGCACTTGTCGAACCATTAGCAGTATCACACCGTGCTGTAGCGCGATCTGGAGTAAATTCAAGGGATACGATTGCTATTATTGGGGGTGGTACAATTGGTCAATTTTGTTTGGCAGATGCTGTCGCTTCTGGTGTTAAAGAAACCTTGATTACAGTTAAATACGAACAACAGGAGAAACTTGCTAAGGAACTTGGTGCAGACCATGTAGTTAACATTAGTAATACCGATGTAAATGACTATGTAAAAGATGTTTCGAGTGGAATTGGCTTTGATGCGGTTATAGAAACTGTGGGTGGGGCAGAGAATTTCAACACAGCAACAACAATTGTTAGAAAACAGGGAACAGTAGTGCTTGTTGCTGGATACTATAAACCCCTTGAAGTAAATCTATCTACTATTGTGTGGTCTGAAGCGGCTATAATAGGGTCAAACTGTTATGGATATAGTGGTATGGAAACTGATTTTGAAGCTGCAATTGAGTTGATTGATTCTGGAAAAGTAGATGCAACGAAATTAGTCACACATTACTATCCACTTGAAGAAATCCAGGAAGCTTTTCGTATTTCAGCAGATAAGACCTCTGGGGTAGTAAAAGTGCATGTATGTCAATAATATTAACTTTTAAATATAGAGATGAATTTTGGAGGAATATATGTCAAACATAAAGCATCAATTAAGTGAAGATGAGAAAAGACATTTTTGGGAAAAGGGATACCTTGGGCCTTATTCTCTATGTAGTCCAGAAGATATGATTAATATGCAACCAGAAATTGAGGAGATTCTTGAAACTGATGCCCCTGACCATAAAGTTACGGTGCATAATCGACATCTTGATTATCCCTTGATATATAAGCTTGCAACCCATCCAACTATTGTGAATCGAATGGCATCAATTTATGGTCCAGACCTTTTATTATGGAGGACCAATTTTTTCGTCAAAGAGCCAGGGGCAAAAGAGATACCGTGGCACCAAGATTTCAATTATTGGCCTGTGGAACCCCCAATTATTATATCCGCTTGGATTGCAATTGATTCTGCAACACTTGAGAACAGTTGCCTACAGATTATACCTGGATCTCATCGTAAAGTGATACCTCATATAAAAGCAACATCAGATATGGCATTTAATCAGATGGGGGATCTGAATTACATTGACACTTCCAATATTGTCAATCTTGAAATGCAACCGGGAGAATTTGTACTGTTTAATGAACGGACTATGCATCATTCTGAAGCCAACCGTTCTGATAAACGCAGAATTGGATTGGCTGTTAGGGTAATCGTACCGATAGTCAAAGTTTTTGATTGGGATTCACCAAAACATGAACTCATTGTTATTAATGGTCAAGACCGAGTCCAATTTAATAAAAGGAGTTAAGATGAATCGACAAATAACATTAGCAGCGCGACCTAAAGGTTACCCAAAAGAAACAGATTTCAAACTTGTTGAAACACCTATACCTGAACCTGAAGACGACCAAGTCCTTGTAAAGACCATCTATCTTTCCGTTGACCCGTATATGAGAGGACGAATGAACGAGACACGTTCTTATGCTCCCAATGTGGAATTCAATGAAGTCATGATTGGTGGAGGAATTGCGCAAGTTATTGCATCTAAACATTCAGATTATAACAATGGGGATATTGTAAATACTCATATTGGATGGCAGGAGTATGGTGTAGCTGATGGGGAAAGTTTAAGGAAGATAGATCCTGATATTGCACCTATTTCTACAGGTATAGGGATACTTGGGATGCCAGGATTAACCGCATATTTCGGTATACTTGAAGTGGGTAAACTACAAGAGGGCGAAACAGTATTTGTTTCTGGTGCAGCCGGCGCTGTAGGATCAGTTGTTGGACAAATATCGAAGATTAAAGGGTGTTATGTTGTTGGTTCAGCAGGATCTGATGAGAAGGTTTCCTATATTACAGACGAATTGGGTTTTGATGACGGTTTCAACTACAAAAAGGAATCGAATTATCAAGAGAAGTTATCCGAACTGTATCCTGATGGGATAGATGTTTATTTTGATAATGTTGGTGGAGAGATAACAGATGCAGTCTTTCCAAATTTGCGTGTTAAAGGTCGTGTTGTTATTTGTGGTCAGATTTCGCAATATAATCTTGAAAAACCGGAGACAGGACCACGTTTTTTGTGGTATTGCATTACAAAACGCGCCCGGATTGAAGGAATGCTTGTCTCCGATTTTTCCGATAGACACCCAGAAGGTTTAACTCAAATCGCAGAATGGCTACGAGAAGGGAAATTAAAATACCGCGAGACAATTAATGAAGGTGGAATCGAAAGTGCTCCTGCAGCCTTTATTAGTATGCTCAAGGGTGGTAACATTGGTAAACAATTAGTGAAAATAGCAGATTTAGATTAGCATTATATTACAAATTAGGCTAATATCCTTTCTGCTTATCTATTACACTGAGCAATGGTTTTCCAACAAGATATCGCTCTAAGTTATCACAGAATAGGTCTACTGTTCGATCCATTCGAATTGGAGAACCTCCTGCAACATGTGGGGTAATAATTACATTTGGCATATCCCACAATGGACTGTCTTGGGGTAGGGGTTCAACGGGTGTTACATCCAATCCTGCCCCTCCGATGAGTCCATTCTTTAATGCTCGAAGTAATGCCTGCTCATCAATGATTTTACCGCGTGTAACGTTGATGATTAAAGCGTTTGCTTTCATCATTTCAAACGCAGAATCGTTAAACATCTCTTCTGTTTCAGGTGTCAATGGTGCACAGATACAGACTATGTCAGACTCAGAAAGTAGTTCGTTGAATTTGTCCATTTTCCATACTTCATGGATGAATGTAGGGGGTTCAACTGTTTCAGGATCTACTGCAACAACTCGCATATCAAAAGCCTCTGCCCGTCGTGCGACTTCAATACCGGTACCACCTAAACCGACAATACCGAGTGTACGATCACACAATTCCCATGTTTGATTTCGGATAGACATTTTATTGACCCAAGTACGTTCTCTGACAGACCTGCCTATACCGCGAATTAACCCTAAGATTAATGCCCATGCTTGATCCGCTAAATGTGTTCCAACATATCCTTTTGCACTGGTTAGGATGATATCACTATCAACAAATTCTTTAAACAAAATTCCGTCAACACCTGCAGCCCACACTTGTACCCATTTGAGTTGTTTGGCATTTTCAAATAGAGAACGGTTGAATCCTCCAAAAACTATATCGGTATTCTCAATTTCTCGTAAAGTTTCATCTGAGCTATTGGGATTTACGACATTCAAATCATCTGAAATTGATTCAATTTGCTTCTGTTGATCTGAAGTAATCTCTGCTGTTATTAGTATTTTCATATTGACTTCTCCAAGTTGTAATGGTATTCTTTTTACATTATACGACTTAAGTAATTATAATTACTCAAGCTATTATAATTACTCAAGCTGCTACAATTAATGTGAATTACATGATTGTATATGTATGTAATGCTTTGACTACTACATACCACTCCACGGGACCGAAAATTACATTTTTTGGAATTCTATAGAATATTTATCTAATACTTATATGTAGCAATATAGGTTATAATAACATAACGGAGGAATTGTTAGTGCAATTAAATATAACTGGGTTTCGATTCTTAATACTTCTACTATTCTCTTTTTCATTAGTACTTTCTTTTGGATTTATCATGGGTTGTGGTGATGAAGGTGATTCACCAACCGAAATGGTAACCGGTGAAGGTGATATGACTGAACCCACCGTACCACCAGATCAACCCGATCCACCACCGGTTGTCCCGGAAGAGCCGAAGGTCTCATTTAAGGATGATATTAATCCAATTCTTGCTGAAACATGTGCCGTTGCAAATTGTCATGATGGAATTGGTGGTGGTGGACTTGACTTGAGAGAATATGATACCTTCAAAGCAGGTGGGAATAGAGGTGCAGCCTTTGTTGCTGGGAATGGTGACGATAGTTTGGTTGTAAAGTATATAAACGGTGAAATGCAACCTCAAATGCCGATCGGTGGTGTTCCACTTAACGCTGAGCAGATACAACTATTTGTTGATTGGATTAATGAAGGAGCAGAGAATAATTAATTACTTTTCATAATTGCAATTTGAGGGCAGGAAGTTAATAGAATTTTCTGCCCTTTTCTACCTTAGACGTACGTAAGTCCTAACTATTAAAATCATTATTAAAGGAGTCCATCCATGAAAGTCACTAACATCGAACGTATTCTTGTTGATGTACCTTTTACACCACGTCAACATGATATTACCAGAGAAAGTGTTTCAACTGTATATAACTGGTCATTACTTGAACTTATCAAAGTTACCACGGATACAGGACATATTGGTTGGGGTGAAACAGTTATACATTATACATATAGTCGTGTGAGTGAAGGTAGTGTGGAACGCGTACTTGGAGAAAGTCCTGCTGAATATATGAATGAAGATTCACTTGGTGCAGGTCTACAGATTGCCCTCTTTGATGTAGTTGGAAAAATTATCGAAGTTCCAGTATATAAACTTCTTGGTTCACAGTGTCGAGAAGATGTTCCTATTTCATGGTGGAGTATTGACTCTTCACCAGAGAATTGGGCTGCAGAAGCAGCAGATGCAGTTGCAAATGGATATACAAGCTTCAAAAACAAACCCCGTCCATGGTGGGATATTGTGGATCAGGTTGAAGCAATCGCAGAAGTTGTGCCGACAGATTTTAAATTGGATCTGGACCCAAACGGTTGCTTGCGTGATGCAGAAACTGCCATACCGATATTGCAAAAACTCGCTGCACATCCGAACGTGGCTATCTTTGAATCTCCAATTCCACAGGGAGATGTTGAAGGAAATAAAGAGATACGGCAGAAGGTTGATTGTCCTATTGCTATGCATTTCGGTTCACCACCCTATACGACTTGTGTTCGAGAAGACGTGTGTAATGGATTTGTTATTGGTGGTGGTAAATCAACAGTGATGAATCAAGGTTATCAGAGTGCAGCAGCGGATATGCCGTTCTGGCTCCAAATTGTAGGTAATGGAATTACATCGACATGGGCAGCACACCTTGGTAGTGTACTTACACATGCGACCTGGCCAGCTATTACTTGCCTTAACCTGTATAGCCATCATCTCTTGAAGCACCCTATAGTTGTAAAAGGTGGTTGTCATACAGTCCCTAATGCTCCCGGCTTGGGTATTGAGGTGGATGAAGACGCTATAGAACAATACCGTGTCCCATCTGAGGAATTAGATTCTGATGGTTATACCATTCACGACCATCCACGATTGATTAAAACAGCAGTATATCCAGATGGTAGTTGTATCCACATGGCTGGTGATGGATTAAGTTATTTTAATGCTGGAAATGGTGAGGCTTATGTTGAAGGGGCCCGTCTCGAATTAACTTATGATGATGGAACGAAAGAATGGTCAGATCTTTATGATAAGGCAAGTGAAAAACCAGTTCATGGTAAGTGGTAAATTGTAGATACGTAACCATTCTTATTAGAACCTATCTCATAAACCATATATATGTAAGGGTTTATTGTCTTTGTATTATGCTTTATATTGAACCAACGGGCGGGGAACCCCCGCCCCTACGAAGAGGAACTATATCGGTACGAAAGTATTGTATTAATGGAGTAAATTGTAGTTTTTCGTACGGCAATTTACTTGAAACACTTGCGTATCTCTGCTAATATCACTTTAAACCGAAGTGACAGAGGTAGGCGAATTGGTATCCCTCCCGCAACAGCGTATCCTCACTTGGCGCGTATTACTCATCTTCACAATTCTCTCACCGATAAACTGTTATTTCCTCATCCAAATGGAGTTGGTTCGGTATACCTTCCCGACATGGGTTGTTCCACTCTCCAATGTCATTTTCATTCTTATAGTTATCCTCATCATTAATAGTATTTTAAAATACTTAACACCGGTTTTTGCTCTGGGGCAAGGTGAGTTTCTATTTCTATATGTTTCCTTAAGTGTCGCTACATCTTTAGCAGGTTGTGATATTTTACAAGCTGTCTTATCAGTTCTCGGACATAGTACATGGTTCGCAACAGAAGAAAATGAATGGCAGACGCTCTTCTGGCATCATCTACCAAATTGGTTAACCGTCTCAGATCATGATGTGTTGCGTGGCTACTATCAAGGTGATTCATCCCTATACCTACCACAGCATTTACGTGTGTGGATACCTGTCGTTGGTGGTTGGTTGTTATTATTCACTGTAATCGGTTTTATCTTCTTATGTCTTAATACTATTTTAAGACAACAGTGGTCACAACGTGAAAGGTTGACATTCCCTGTCATTCAACTGCCACTTGCAATGACAAATCCCAAAACGAACTTTTTTCGTAATAAAAGGATGTGGATCGGTTTCTCGATTGCTGCAGGTATCAGTCTGTTTAATGGATTAAGTCATCTCTATCCCGTTATTCCTCATATACCAGTAACACGACGTTTTTTCAGATTTAGTGAACCTCCATTAAGCTACTATGGCACAATCATAACTGCATTCTATCCATTTGCAATTGGAATTATGTTCCTTATGCCGTTGGATGTACTCTTCTCCACAACCTTCTTCTATTTTCTTTATCGAAACGAAGTTGCTTTAGCTGGGGCAGTTGGTTGGAAGAGTATTCCACGTTTCCCGTACCTGAACGAACAAACTATTGGGGCATTTATCGGATTATGTTTCTTCTTTTGGTGGACAGGTAAAAGGCATTTCAAAGAAGTATTGAAGAGTGCATTTAATAGAGGAAGAGAACCACCCGAGTTGGCATCTACGCATCCAATGTCATATCGGACTGCTGTTTGGGGTTTTGTTATAGGTTTATTAATATTTGCTTTTCTACTCTACAAAGCAGGTATGGCAATTTGGTTAGCATTATCTTTCGCATTTCTCTTTCTAATCACCCCATTGGTTACAACACGAATCCGTGCTGAATCAGGAATTTTCGTCCATGCGTATCACTGGCAAGCGCCTCGGTACATCTTAAATACAATCATAGGAACCCACAGAATCGGTGCACAAAATTTAACAGCATTATCTGTTTGCTTTTTTAATAGGGATTACCGTCCACAGCAGATGCCACACCAACTTGAAGCATATAAAATCTCTGAAGTGGCTAATATTAACCAACGTAAAATGCTGTATTCAATCTTAATTGCAACAGTCATGGGAGGACTTGTTGCATTTTGGGTACAACTCCATATGTACTATCAGTTTGGTGCGGATACTGGTTATTATGGACCATGGGCATTGGGATATGGTAGGCAATATTTTAGAAGATTAACTATCCTGTGGATACTGATTGGATAGGTGTAATATTTATGGGGATAGGGTTTAGTGTGATGATGGTATTGACCTATTTGCGTGTCAAATTCTTCTGGTTACCGTTACATCCTCTTGGATATGTCATGGCAAGCAATCAGGAGATGTCTGACTTATGGATACCTTTGTTGATTGCATTAACGCTTAAATGGTTGATATTACGACATGGTGGTATCCAAAGTTATCGTCGTGTTGTCCCTTTTTTTCTTGGATTGGTCCTTGGTGATTATCTCATGGGTACAACATGGAGTATATTAAATGTAATTACTAACACAACAATGTACCAATTTTATCCTTAGGTGGTTACCAAATCTACCTGACAATACCTTGCCAAATGCTGATTACATACTTTTTTCAATAAAATTGGAAATAAAATGAATAAAATATCAATAGCTAACAACTAACATTACCAAGAGCTACTTTTTTAGCATAAACATCCAGTTTGTACATCTTCTTGACGCAAATTAAGAATGAAATCAAGAAAACAAGAAACAACGGAATGAATGACATTAAGTCATTCCCCGGGTATGAATACCTTAATGGAATTCCTCGTGCTACAAATGTTGGATAATCGACTTTTTTCAGTGAAACACATGGTCTGCTGGGTCTAAATCTTGTTAGTAGCGACTTAGATTAACATACCTAATATTACGAAGCACAAAATTGATTAAAGGTATTTAGATGACATGAGTAAATCCTACTTAAAACCTTAACTTTTATGGGAAGTATATAATTAAAGAATAAATGATGACTATCTATAAAAACGATCCTAAATAAAAACCATTATACAAAAGAGCTTTATGTCAAAAAATCAGCTTTAATATGCAGGTTGAAAAACACAAAATCACGCTTTTTGGAAATTCTTATAATGTCAATTCAAAGTGGGGTAAAGTCAGTCTATGACAGAGGTTAGAGGGGTAATTTACACCAATTTCAATGTCACAGAATGTGTCAAAAAGTGTAACTTTTTTCATTTTTTCTACACTGTTTCGGCACAGGGAAAAGTCAACATTTTCACGATTTATTGTCTAAGAATTTAGGATTAAAGGTCTGTTTTTGCACCCTAATAGTTTGTCTGGATATTAGGATTAAATGTTCAATTTACAACTATGAATTCTAATCTTATTTCTAAATGAAATGTCTCTTTTTTATGCATAACCTTTAGGTTAAGCTGTATCACATAATTTTAGGTTGTGCAGTATGAGGTGACATCCTACATTAACCTGTAATACGACATCATTTCATAGAAATGGTATAACTTCCATTGCGAATACTCTTAATAATCCCGATGATAAGGGATATATGGAGTTTCTTGAATTAATAATCAATAATCATTATTTAAAATTGGTCTTCAATAACATATATGGTTAAGAGACAAATACCACTTGCATTTTTTTTGCATAATGTTATTCTATTCTAAAGTTTGGTGCAAGTTATGTAAATCATAGTGGTATCTTACAGCATGTACAAATCATTAGTCGTGTAAAATCGTCCAATTTTCAATTACAAAACGTCATGATTTTTATATTTTTTACGGTACTCTTACAAATTCAGGAATGCAATTTTATCAATCAAAAATGATTTAACAACTGCGATATTTCGTCGTGGTAAAGGGATTATTATGAACCGTAGAATTTACTGGGGATTAACTATTTTCTTAATCATAGTAATCGGTGCTGTTTTATATCAGGTTAACCTGACCCAAAAAGAAACAGCAGATCCCATAAAAATATTTGTGATAAAAGAAAGGTCAAATGAATCGAAACATGAAGAATCCACAACTAATACAGAGAAAACAGAAAACCCGTTAACCCAAACCCCTGTGGAAATCCAAAACGCAGAGAAACCCACAACAATTACAACACAAGATAGTGATATAACGCCTCAAAATAAATCTGAACCGTTTGAGGTATCAACAATTGTTGAAGCAGAACACGTAGAAGTACCAACTGAATCACCCTTTGGTTTTGGACCATATCCAGAAGTTCCCCAAGACTTTATAGAGAAACATGGAAATCCAGTATGGTTAAGACCAACAGATAAACGATCAACATCACTCACACGAGATATAGAACTGATTGAACGTGTTCAGATAAAAAAATGGATTGATGGGGATAGAGCGTTCAAGGGTGGTGTGTTTACTCGCGGTAAGATTTATTTGAATTACCCAGACACATTTTATGTTAGATTTCGAGAAGTAACATTTCCTACTGGAAAACACTTAAGGTATATTTCATCTGTCCTTTCAGGTCAAAAACTACCAATTTCACCCGAGGAAATAATAGAAGGTAAAATGCCTCAAGGGGTCACGTTAATAGATATGGACTCCCCAGACGTAGGGATTGATCCGTTTGAATATTTAGGATTATAATAAAAAGGAGACAAAATGTTGATTCATAGGTTTTTTTATATTTGCTTGTTTTTTGTGTGCATCGGCTTTGCTTTTTCACATAATTCCGAACGCTACGGTGTAATGGTTACTCCTACTAAGGTAAAAGAGACTCGTTCAGATACTCATTATGAGCATAATACTGTAAGAAGTCAAGCATACGCAACTAAGTATGAGTTTAATTATGACAGCCAAGCTTACGTTACCGGGTTCGGGTATGGTACCGCAGAGACAGACGAATTTATTGATGAAGCTAAAACTGAAAGAAGTGAAGGTTATTATTGGGTGAAATTATATATCGGCTCTTTGGATGTTGAGGGTGGTGTAAATTTAGACGAGTGCGGATCTTATAAAGGTGAACTTTGGGTAAACGAGATGGATGTCGCTCAATTTAAATCAACTGGAGGTGTAAGTAGAATCGAAATTGAAGCTCATGGTGACGCAAGTAATCAACAAGGCGATGCATGGTGTGACATAAGCATATAGTATTGATTTTACTACACTACATAAGACAGGTAATGATTGACGTTACCTGTCTTTTCATATACAAAGATGTTAGAAAAGGTTGTTAATGCGCGCTTGCGTTGGGACAATTATCGCTTCCGTCTGTGCAGTCATCACAATTCGGGGTTAGATCATCGTCATTTGTGTTTGGACCTCCTTCGTCATCATTCGGACCTGTGTTTCCCTCATCATCAGGATATAGACTTTGATGTGAGTTGAGTTGTGGAATCTCTAATTCTGAAACTCTAATTATTTTTTTCATAAAGTCAGGGTACCTTGTATGCATTCTTCTGGCGAAAGCAGGTCGTATATATATTTCATCTGAAACCTGAATTATGAGAGATTGAAACTCTTTTAAACGTTTGCAGAATGCATCGAGAGATTCAGGGATTGGAAACTTCTCAATTATTTCAACTGGGGTTGGATATGTGAGGATAAAATCATAATCCTCGTATTCAAGGATTTGCTTTTGGAAGTTAGGAATTATCCGTATGAATTCCTGCTGTTCCATGTAGGCTTGCTCTTCTTCACTTAGCATTGCTTTTGATGCTGCCAGTCTCCTTTTTGAATCAGCGAGGTACTTCAATGCTTTTTCTCGGTCTTCTTGCTCTTCTCTGTGGACTTCAGCCTGTTCCTCGTCTGTTAAAAGACCATGAGGATGTAGTATTGTGGGTTTTTCGATTGTTTTCGGCTTGTGTATGGTAATATGCTTTTGCGTTTCAGAATGTAGTTCATTGTGCCATGTGCCGTCACTATGCCAATGTCCACCTTTTACAGCGTCTGGTGGCGGTTTTTTAAACATTGTTAGTTGGTCACGGAATACTTGTATATGTTTTCGATTTTGATGGAATCTTAATATCGCCAGGGTTCCAAAAAAAGCAATAACTAAAACACTTCCAATTATTTTTGCAAAATGTCTTTCACAAAAAGATTTATTGCGTTTCATGAAACTATCCTCCTATCGATAAGATAGAAGTTGATGGTTACACTTGTGCGGGGTGTAACTTTCTGATTACTTTTGGTTACCATACCTTAGCAGTCTGTTAGTTATTGTAAGGTGAGGCAAATTAATTAGCAAAATAAAGGAGGATTTTACACGACTAATGTAAAAGTTGTGGGTTCCAATTTACACGACTCACCCAAAAGGGAATCCACTTCAATTGCGTGTTTTATCTGTATTTCTGTATTGCCACGGGTTATCAATGAATGTGATTGCGATAATGTTATCTGTATCCACTCCTACTATCTTATAATGGATACGACAGTTTGGGATGCAAAACGCACAACCCCATAACCAGCGCAAGATTCTGCTGTTGTTTTAGAGCTTGATGAGATGTGGAATTATCTAAAAAATCCTAAATCATACAACCATTGAATGTTTGTTTGATTATATTAAAATGTACTATCACGATTCGTTAATGGACACCAACGGGTAGTATTAAGATAACGTAGTAACACACTCTTTGCTTCTGGTGTACCAATTCTGTATAAAGCATGGAATGCGTCACCCCTAATATACCTATTTTCATCAAGAAGTAGGTTTTCCAAATCTTCAACAGCATCTGCAGCATTTTTACCGATTCGAGCTAAAGCGAATACAGCATTACGTTTAATCCCACCATTTTCACTCTCTAATGCTTCAATTAATCCCGGTACAGCGGTTGAACTTGATTGACTTGTCGTCCCTAATGCTTCGATAGCAAAGGAGCGTACTGACGGATTTCCATCCTGTAAGGCTTCTACCAGAGCTGGAACGGCAGATTCAGATTTCAAACCCAGATCACCCAACGCTTCGGCAGCATTTGCACGGGTATGATCAGGAGCATCTTTTAAGGTGTTCTCTAATGCTTCAACAGCAGGACTACCAACAGCATTGAGGGCATAACATGCATTTCTGCGTGTCATATCAGATTCCTCATGAAGACAACGGATCAAGGGTTTCACTGCTTCTTCACCAAATTTAGACACTTCATAGGCAGCCTTTAATCCGTTTGATTCTGTTTCACTGTTAACTTCTGTAATAAGTTCAGACAACAATTTCCTATTTGGTGAATCTGATGTTTGATTCCCCTTCGAACCGAGATGCCAATTCCACAGATGTTTGAACATCTCTTGATGATCTGCTGGACCACACGTTGTTCCATTCTCCCATTTTACGTCTCTGTTATCCCAGGTTGGTTCCTGTGGTTCAGTCATCCGTGCATAGAGAAATTTCATCATATAACGTCTGTATTCTGTCTGATTAGGCATAGCACGGTGCCATAAATCGTAATTTGCAAATGCAACTGTTCCCGCTTTGCCAGAGATAGGTGTTTCAGGTGAAATCTGCGATCCTTCTTGTGTACTAAAGTAATGACTTATGGGAACAACACCGGTAGGACCTCTTTCTACGGGTGTGTCTTGTGGATAGTAGAAAACCAACAACCTGCGTGTATGATGTGACCACCGTTTACCACCATCTTGGTGCATTCCCTGTCCATTACTACCGGGTGGATTGTAATGCGGATGACGGTGCGGTTGCATATAGGGATCCGGTCCCAAAAGACTTGTCAGTGCCCCCTTTACATTCGCATCGTCAAAAACCCTTTGAATTTCAGGTATCCGTGGTAATAGATTGTTACCAGGATTCCCTTCTTTATCAAATACGGTGGCAGTCTTATTAAAGACTTCCTCGTGGAACTCAGGGGATAACGAGGTTGTAACGGTGACAAAGCCATTCACGATAAATTGTTTCATCTGTTCATCTGATAATAGGTTTTCTGCCATTTTCGTACCCTCCATGAATCGAATTCAATCTTCTGTTTCCAATTTAAATGATAGTATAGTATGTCATAATTATATACGTATGACAACAAAATACGTTCAACCAAATATAAAGTATGGTATACTATCTATCAAATTTTATTGAGGGTCAAAGAATGGGTAGATCTTTTGAAAAGTCATTTGCATGGAGGGATCGTGCAAAAGCTGCATTAGTCGGTGGTGGACAACCGCATAAACAGAGTCAACCACCTGAACCTGTTATGGTTGCTGGTGGAAAAGGAGCACATTTTTGGGATGCAGATGGAAATGATTATATCGATTATTTGATGGGATATGGTCCGATGATTCTTGGGCATGCATATCCTACTGTAATCGAAGCCGTTGCGAATGCTTTAGAACGCGGGAATGTCTATAATTTTGGACATACATTAGAAATCGAACTGGCAGAAAAACTTGTCGAGATTATTCCTTCAGCTGATAGAGTGGCATACTTTGTTGGGGGTTCCGATGCAACAACAGGTGCATTAAAGTTTGCACGTGCTTACACCGAAAAAGAGAAGGTCATCCGATGTGGATATCACGGATGGCACGATTGGTGTCATAACACACGTGGACATTTACCTGCAAGTGCAGAATCAACCCTTTCGGTTGGGTTCAATGATATAGAAGCACTTGATGATCTGTTTAAAGAGCATCCGGGTGAGATAGCCTGTTTAATTATGGAACCCTCCGGAAGCAGTCTCCCTGAAGATGGGTATCTGGCAAATGTGAAAAAGCTTGTTAATTCACATAATGCATTGCTGATATTTGATGAGGTGAAAACCGGTTTTCGATATGCATTGGGTGGTGCACAGGAATACTTCGGGATTACACCTGATATGTCAGTCTTTGGCAAAGCATTGGCAAATGGTTTTGCTACCGCTGTGGTTGTCGGTCGAGACGAAATTATGGATGAGGTGTCCAATGTATGGGTAGCCGCTACTTTCCATGGTGAGGTGTCTCTCGTTGCTGCTGCTATTGCTACAATTGCAGAATTAGAAGCGAAAGATGGTGTCGAATTCATGTGGAAACAGGGGACTAAACTATTAGATGGTTACCGTGAAATGACAGAACGGTTAGGTATTGACCAAGCAAGTATCGGTGGAATTGGACCAATGCCGTTTTTCGGTTTGAGTTCAGAGAATGATGAACAAAGTAAATTTCGTCAAAACTTTTATGAAGCAACATTAGATGGTGGATTATATCTTCCACCAGGACATATTTGGTTTATGTCTATATCACATACAGATGAAGACATAGATAAGACACTGAATGTCTCTGAAGATGCATTGAAGTTGGCAAAATCCAAGTCGTAAACAGTTGATTTTATCACCATGGTTAGGTATATTTATTCTTTTAATGAATGAGAATAGGAAGTATTATTATGGCAGAAACTACACATTACACAAAGCCGTTTATTGTTGACAAGAATTTGGGGGCAGCACTTGATGAAGATAATGCTGAACTACCACAAACAACTTCAGATGGTACACCGGTTGTTGTCCCAACACAGGAACAGAAATATCTGTTTGATATGAGGGGATGGATATTAATGCCCGGGGTGTTAAAGGGTGATGAACTGGAAGAGATGCAAGACTTCTGTATGCGTCTACGAACAGATCCAGAGTCCATTCCAGAATATCATCGAACGCCTCTTGGTGGACCGATGGAGAAATTAGCTGATCATCCGAACGTTGTCGGTTTTCTAAACGAATTTCTTGCACATCCTGCCTTGTCAAATCAAGAATGTTATGGATTTCGAATGGAGTCCTGTAGTCTATTCTATCGTACAGTTGGAGACGGTCATTTTGGACCACACAACGGTAATGGTTTGCTCCGTTTTCCGGGGGATTCTCACCTTTATCGCTGTATCCCCGGCAAAGGATATAGTGGCTTAACCCGTATCGTATGGGAACTAAATCCAGTAAAGTATCGTCAGGGAGGGACACTCTTTATAACAGGAAGCCATAAAGCGGTCTATACTGCTCCGGATACTATTCAAAGTCCGGATTCACAGATTTGGGATACCTATGAATGTCCAGCGGGTTCATTGCTGTTCTTCACTGAAGCATTGACGCATAGCACACATCAATGGACAAACGAAGAGAATGATCGGTTGGCGATTTTCAGTTGTTATAATACTGTAAATGCTAAGTGGCACGACTGGAATCCACATCCGAAGTTGCTTGAGGAAATGCCCCCAAAACGGCAGACTCTGTTTAGACCAGTTCGTGCAGCAAATAACTTGGTGTAGAAATGAAATTTACTCTACAGTTTACGTTTACGTCCACACCTTTTCTGTAGGAGCGACCTCCTGGTCGCGACCAGGAGGTCGCTCCTACAGGTAAAGAGTCAAATTAAATCTAATGTTTACTTTACCTTGTAACCTTGATTGTACCCCAAGTAAGCGTTAATTTTTGGTTTGGTTCAACCGCAAGACCTTCTGCTTTCATATTCTTCTCAATTTCTGCTTGAGATAAACCACGATTATAGAGTCGTAATTCATCAAGAAGACCGTGGTATTGTAATCCACCCACTTTTCTTGCACCCATCCAGAAATTCTCACCATTGTGTTTGATTTCACCTTCGAATTTCTTCTGATTGTCCAACTCACCATTGATATAGATTAATGCTTCCGTACTATCATACACACCTGCCACGTGATGCCATTCATTTAATGCGAGTTGTGATGCACTATGAAACGGCCACGTCTCTAACGCACCATTCCAAAGATTAAAATCAAGTCGGCTTGTATCTGACCAAGCAACCACATAGGAATTATTTCCTGACCTTGACACTCCTGCGATAATTGCCCATCCAGGTTTTTCAGGTTTTATCCACATTTCTAATGTTACCTCATTGCCAATGGCAATTAAACTCTTATCCGACCCACAGTCAACATGACCCCCACTAAACTTAAGTGCCTCTTTGATATGACCGTTTACAACCTCAACATTTCCATTTATGGTTCCATCATTACCGGCAACAATATCTTTAACCGTTTTGTCTGGGACCGTGTTCTTATTAAATGACCAATAACTCACCAATCCATCAGTAATCGCTTGAGCAGAATGTGATATTCTTCCAACCATTAACCCGCTTGTCATCATCACAATTAATAGTATAAGTCTCGAAGTTCTGTTATACATGTGATTTCCCCTTTTGATAAGTTAATTTCATGTGTGTGGTGTAATCAATATAATACCATTACTGATATATTATCTCTCTTTCGTAGCATAAACTGGCAGTTTGTACTGCATTCTGCTTTATCTCTAACAATCGGTAATGGTATAAAAATTAATAGAAATGATATAACTAATTGTTATGGAATTTGTATTGAGTAATGGTATATCACCCAATATAAATTATATTGAATCGTATATGGACGAGATTTTTATTTAGTATGTTTCCATACAGATGTTCGTCGTACTGTATCTATGTTATGTCAAGTGCACATAAAACCAAATTTACAGTGGTTGTAATAGCAGAATTGTTGGAGTTCTAAACTTCTGTTTGTTTTAATTTGCGATAACGGAATAATGTCCAAATGGCAGAGGCAACTGCAACTATGAGGATGACTACTGCCCCTATGGAAACGATGTTCCGCCAAGGACTCATTTGCCACAACCGTTCTCGTGCTAATTCTGCTGCAGAAGTTCCTTTTGCAGCTTTCAACTTGACTTGCCTCCAATACTTTTTGGCGAGTTCTGGACGTTGATATGCTTCAGCTAACTTTGCAGTCACGACTGTATATTTTATATTTGTAATTTTGCCACTATCAATTACATCACTGAAAGCACTTAACAACATTATCGTTAACTCTGAGGACATAGGAGGAAAATCAGTCGTTTCTTCAATACCATTTTGAAAGGCGTTTACTGCTTCCTGATGTTCATTCCTGCTAAATTCATATTCTGCAATTTCAAACCAAGACTTCTTAGTTAAGGTAATGGGTTGTTGAATTGTTTCATAGCCTTCAAACTTAAATGTCGCTGATCCGTATAAAAAGTCACCCTGTTTAGCATAGAGGGTGTATTCCTTGTCCGGTGTGAGTAGACCCGTTGTTCCCCATTCACCGAAAGAATATGTTCCATCATCCCCTACCATGGTTTCATAGTCTGTTTCAGGAATAGAGACTTTTGTCCCAACAACTGATTCATCTTTCGGTGCTGTTACTCTTCCGATAACAGAAATAGGTTTTAGCACCCATGCTAAATTCATGACTTCCCCTTGTGTGAACTTCAACTCAGCTGTTTTTGGTTCTGGTATGGTATATCCAACCTTCTTAATTGAGACGTTATATGTTCCTTTTTTAATATCAGTTGTAATAAGTTTAGGTGTTTCACCCCTTTCGATTTCATTTAGAGATATTGTAGCACCATCAGGAAAAGACGCTACTCTTATAGCCGGACTGAGTTTTAGGATTGTCGCTTCAACATCACCTGTAGGGGCAAGAATAGATTGTTCAAAAGTATTGTTTTCTTGGAGTTGTTGATATATTTCAATGATACTGATTTGTCTGTTTTCATCAGCATCTGTTTTTTCGTTGGATAAGGTGTCAATCAATACCTGTATGAAGGAATTCTTTCCAGTGGTTTGTACAGAATCTACTGGGTGAATAACATTGAGTGCACCAGATCCCAGCGTTTCTCTATTTCCATAATAGATACCCATATTCTCATCGACTGCATAACCGTCAACAATTACGAGTATACGGTTTTTCTTTGTCTGCTTTAACCACCTATTCAGTTCCGCATCCTGAACGATTTCATCAGAAAATGCGGTGAGTAGCATCGCAGTACTACCGAGTGGTTTTGATACATCCCCATGATAGAGAAAGACGACTGTTTCTATTGTAGCAGGATTATCGGCAATATTACTTAACGTGTTTCGTATCCCGTCAGAGGATGCATCTTCACCCTTGATGTGTTGTATCTTATACTTTGGAACTTTACCGACATCCACAATTAATTTGCTTAGTTTATGCAATCGCGTCGTTGCTCGTTCATCTTGCGATGTATCCACCATCAACCAATATGTACTGGGATCGATGAGTTCTGCAGTCGCAGTTGATTGGCAGAATATAAATATATAGAGCAGTATAAGTGTTATTTTGTAATGTTGTCTTAGCATTTTGTGTAATTGATCCAATTGCTGAATATTCTATAGCGTATATGCTTAGTTCAGTGTATTTTAGCAGATATGTCTGATATTTTCAAGATTGGAAATAGGGGTTGGTGTGTAAAATTATGGACAATAAAGCACTGGAAGCATGTTCTTTGAATCATGTTACGTTTTAGTTAAGATGGGGAATCGGAATCCCTTCCTACAGAAGAGGAATAGAAAAACGCTTCTCATACTTTCAAAGTGACATAAAATACATAATTATGTTAGTTGTATGGATTATGTGAGTGGTAAAGTGTTAATATTTATCGTTTTGAAATGATTGCAATTTCACGGAAACCTTCACGGAGCAATTCTACGAAACCTTATTCTATAAGGGTTTATAATTTTGACTATACCAATTCTCCGTGAATCACATATGTTAATAAATATTTAACTACAGTGTAGGCAGTATATATCTTTAGGTATTATTTGAAACCATTTCTATAAATGTTTATCCCATGAACAGTTGTTATGTGGGACTTGAAATACTGCACAAACTGAAGGTTTATTTTCATTTAAGGGACATTAATTATCAAAAATGTTATTAGATTGGGGATCGGAATTCACTCCTACTATGATTCTAATGTTTAAATTGACACCTATCGTGACAAATTATTTACGCTCCCTAATCTCATAATTCTATTTGACATTTAGTTTCATATTCCATATATTTAAAATAATATTTAGACTTGTTATAGTATTAATAAACATATAATGTACACTATGACTTTATATTGTTTATCTTATGATAGAATCTACTAAATGAACTTTGAGCTAATTACCTAATAGTATTTCATCAGTAGAGATTGAAATCATTCCTTAATTGTATGAACAAACATACCATTTTCAATGGATAGATTATAAGGAGATAAACATCCCTCCCATGAAATTACGAAGAATAATTATAACTGTATTCATTTTATCCATACTGTTTTTGATTCTCAATGATTCCAAAGCCTTTGAATTTTCTTGGGAAATAGATGAAACACCCGTAGGACAAGAAAGTGCTACCGTTATTGAACCCATAGAAGTAACCATATTAGATGAACAGATAGAAATATCATCTAATAGCGCATCTTTATGGTTGATGCATCGGTATTCTGTTCATCTCGGTACTGAATGGACTGCTGAACACGCATACAAACTACTACAAACCTTTGAATCTGTTCCGCAGCCAAAAAATAACATCCGTGAAACGGAAAATCAGGTACCGAACTCGCTATGGAAACTCACTGATAGACACATCCAAGATGACATTGAGATTGAATATGAGGGTGATACGAAGATTGTCACGATTGCCAAAGAAGCATTTACCTATACCAAACCTCTATTTGCTGAAATCGAAGGGGTACGGGGTAGATATTTCTCTAAAAGGCTACACCGTGTGGTCGTTCGGTATGTAACAGATAATGGAACGTTTAGATACGGATTTATACGTATATTGAAAGACCGTTACGATGTCAGTATAGAAGTTCCTGATTATACCGAACTGACACGTCATACAACGCAAGAACACGCTGGGCGATTCGGCGAATTTAAAAACGAAGAACTGATGGCTATCGTCGCAATGCTTGAAGAGTTTCCGCAAGGCATGCTAAAAACCCCTGGACTGAAATATCTGGTTAGACGGTTAGATGGAACGGAACATCCGCTTTATCCAGGAGCATCCGCAATCGCATGGACGGGTGCTGGTTATATCGAATTTATGGAAATTGCGTTTAAAATGCAAGGACTCGACTCTATACACCGCCTAATCTTGCATGAAAAAGCACATTTCCTATGGGCATACCTTTTTGACGAACAACTCAAACAGGATTGGATTGAACTCGGTGGATGGTATGAAAACCCTGACGATAAAGACGGTTGGTCAACTACAAAACAAATTGAGTTCGTATCTGCCTATGCCCATGGCGTGAACCCGAATGAAGATATGGCTGAGAGTATTAGTTTCTATATCGTAAACCCCGACAAGTTGCGTTCTCGCTCCCCTGCCAAATACGAATTTATCCAGAATAGAGTGATGCACGGCACTCGTTACATCTCAAAGATACGTGAAGACTTGACCTTTGAAGTCTATAACCTATATCCTGACTATGTGTATCCGGGTAAGATTATACGGGTTGACATTGAGGTATATGGTGAACCGAAGGAAGATAAACAGATCTACTTTGAGATTGAAATACACGCTGAGAGCGACTTGGATTCTGCACATAGTGGATACATGCGACTATTCGAAAAAGAATGCGAAGTAGAACTACATATTCCTCTTGAAACAATAGATGCCAATGGACACCCGGTGCCATCGGGTCATATTTTACGAGCGCATTACACCTTATCGCGCTTTGCACCAAACGGTTTTTGGACTCCAGATCAGATTCTCCTATGGGATGCCAACGGAAACGAGCGGCACCAAGCTCAAACCGACTTCGGATGGAAACTTTATATTGACAACCCGTTGGCAGATTGTATACCTCCTGAGTATGTCAAAAATTCAGTGAAACTCTCTTTATCACAAGCAAAAACGGAAATGGGACATCCTTTTCAAATCGTTCACGTGCGTTGGGAAGTTACTGAAGATAATGGTGTTACGGGTTGTGTTGCTACAATGAACGATACTAATAATGAAACCTACGGTATAGGTGGCGGCGGAGGGGCTGTGGTCGATGTAGAACAAACCATCGCGCAAAAAGGGAGTGAAGTCTTGGCAAACATAGCCGTTCCAGATTATCTACAAAGTGGCACTTATTCACTTGCTTATCTCCATACATCAGATGTTTCGGGGAACATAGGTCCTGTTTGGTTTATTCCACCAGAATCGGAGCAGGTAATACGGAGCAAATACGATCAGTTTGTGCTTGATGAAGGTCCTTACACAATAGAAATTCAGACGCGGTTTCCGGATAGCACGCCACCAGTATTGGACGTAAATCAAATTACGATCAATGCAGAACCTACTCGTCCTGAAGATCCAAATGGCGAAACCTACGTTGATATTGCCTTCAGAGCGAAAGATGACATTAGTGGATATAGTTCAGCAAAAATACTTCTCCGTGATCCGCAGGGTGTAACGCATCAATATAACCACGGGGCTCCTGACCATAATTACATGTATTTCATGGGGGATCCCACCGTCTATAAACCCTATCAGCTAAACATTACTTTACCTGTTGGCAGTGTTCCGGGGACTTGGGGACTTGCTGAGATGACTATCTTTGATAAAGCGGGGAATATACGACGATCAAACTTTACGGAAATTGTTCGCTTTAAGGTGGATGATGGCACTGTCTATGCTGATTCTGATGTCAACGAAGACGGTGTGACCAACATACTTGATCTCGTTATCATTTCATCGTTCGACATATCAATCGAGAGATCAGACGTCAATGGTGATGGCACTGTCAATATCTTGGATTTAGTCATCGTTGCCAGTGAAATCGGAGCGGAAGGTCCGGCTGCACCGGGAGTTCCCCTTCCACCTATCGACCAGATCCAAAGTTGGATCGCGCAAGCAATGCAAGCGGATAATGGTAGTTCAACCTTCCGCAGAGGTATCCGTATGCTACAATACCTCTTACTTACGATGCTTCCAGAAACGACTGCACTCTTACCAAACTATCCAAATCCGTTTAACCCGGAAACGTGGATACCGTATCATTTGGCAAACGCGAGCAATGTTCAGATTACGATTTACGATACGAAAGGCATTGTGGTTCGTAGACTTGCCCTTGGACATCAGGCAGCAGGCCATTACACGGACAGAGATCGTGCGGCGTATTGGGATGGTCGTAACAGTGTAGGGGAACGTATTGCAAGCGGTGTCTATTTCTATCAACTGCAGGCAGATTCTATTTCACAACTGCGCAAGATGGTAATTTTGAAATAGTATCAAATGACCATAGGATAGTACGTTTGTAGTTAAGATCGGGGATCGGAATCCCCTCCTACAGAAGAACCTAATGATTAAATTAACACCTATAGTACTAAAAACTTTACACATCCAGATCAGAGAATACATTGACAGAAAATCGTTTATTGTCTAAACTATCAACATATACCTAAATTATCAGAATATTCGATATCCAAAGGAGTTAATTATGCCAAAAATACTCGTACTATCAGGTGAAAACCATCGATTTAATGCAAGTGCAAGTGTGATTCACGGATTTCTTGATGATGATGCAGAAATCTCAGCAACCTTAACTGACGATAAAGCCGTTTTAGCTTCGAATGAATTGAATGATTACGATGCCTGCGTTTTCGGCACTGGATTTACACGTTCAGAACGACAAGAAGATGGAACAACCAAACGTGTGCCAGATTTATCTACTGAACAAGAAGATGGATTGTTCCAATTTGTAGAGGGTGGAAAAGGATTGGTCGGCATTCACGGCACGGCATGGTGGATCGGAGGACGCTCCGTGGACCTAATTGGTGGACACTCAAATTGGCATCCACCCGGATCAACATTCACAGTAAATATTGAAGATAATGAACATCCTACTACGCAAGGTATTTCTGATTTTGATGTTGAAGATGAGATATACGTATCGGCACATGAACCAAACCTACATGTATTAGCAACAGCAGAATGGTTCGGCAAATCACATCCAATGGCTTGGGTAAAAAATTATGGGGACGGACGTGTATTTTACACAACATTAGGACACGGTCCAGGTACATTTGAGCGCGAAGGGATGCAAAAATTCATCACACAAGCTGCAAAATGGGCAGCCGTATCGTAAGAATGACATTATTTTAAAAATAACTGCATTGTATTAACTTATTGGGAAATACTGCGTGATGCAGACCCTCAAGATTAAATCTATTGAAACAGAAATTATACATGTTAACCATCGCGGCAATTGGGTATTTGTGATTGTCCATGCTGAAGATGGGACAATAGGAATCGGGGAAGCCTCTCACAGTAGAGACGATAAACGTGTAGAGCAGATTGTCAAAAACCTTGAAACAGACTTGATTGGATTTAACGTTTTCGATATTGAATCCTATCGTAGACGTTTCTTCAGAGACAGTGGGGGACACACAGACCATACGGTAATCAGTGCCATAGAACAATCCCTCTGGGATTTAGCAGGAAAGTCGTTAGATGTTCCAAGCTATCAATTGTTGGGTGGTAGGTGTCGGTCACAGATTCGGTTATATGCCAATATAAATCGGGCAACGATAGATAGAAGTCCAAATGGTTTTGCTCAGAATGCAGAAAAGGCAGTAGACGAAGGATTTACTGCGATAAAATGTGCACCATTTGATGGTGTTTCTGTGTCTGAAATCTCTAAGAACTCGCTCAATTCTGCTATTCGTCAAGGGATTGACCGTATACGTACAATACGGGAGAGCATTGGACAAGATATTGATCTGATGGTAGATTGCCACAGTCGATTTAATCCAGGGTTAATTGTTCAAACTGCAAAAGAATTGGATGATCTGAACCTATTTTGGATTGAAGATCCAATTCCAATGGTTAATTTAGATGCAGTAGCACATGTCAGTCAATCCACCACAATGCCGATCGCAACAGGAGAAATACTACGTACGCTTGAGGATTTTGATAGACTACTAAAACATGGAAAAGTTGATTATATCCTACCGGATGTAAAACACGTTGGTGGATTGTTTGGATTAAAAAAGATTGCAACATTAGCTGAAACTACCAATGTTAAGATCACGCCACACAACCCAAGCGGTCCTGTAGCAACTGCAGCAAGTGTTCAGAGCATGGTAACGATACCAAACTTCGGTATCCTTGAATATGCATGGGGAGAGGTGGACTGGAGAAGTACACTCATTGATCCTCCAGAAACTATAACTGACGGATTTATCAATGTTTCCTATCTTCCCGGCTTAGGTATAACCTTGAATCAATGAAGTTCATGCTTATGTTTCTTTTGATTTCTTATCTTGACACTATATATCTTTTTGGGGTAATATGAACTTATGAAATCACTCTCAACTCTTAATATTCTGATTGTTTTTTGTATACTTGGATGTCTGGGGGGTATGCAAACAGAAACCCAAACCCCTGCCGAAGAGGCATCTACATCCGATAATGGGACATCCAATGCCCTGGCAATTCTGGAACTTACACCATCGAAAACATCCTATACATCGGAGGAATCAATACCTCTTGAACTGAAAATACAAAATGGAAAATTCGATCTGTTGGTACCATTTTCAGTCGTTGCAACAGCAAATGTATTCAAACAGTTGTCCGTAACAGATAGTAATGGACAGGTCTTAAGGATGGCAAAACCGGTTGCTCCTTCAGTTCCTTTAAAGACACTTTACAAAGGTGGAAAATCTATGAGGTGTGTTAAGGGTTATGATTTTAAAGCAGCTCAAACACAGACCATCTCCTTAGAAGATCTGTCTGCACACTTTCAACTTAATCCCGGCACATATACCATCAAAGTAACAACCGTAATGGAGGTATATAAAGAATCCGTCCAAGATCAACACCCTCAGATTATCGAGTTAGAACGCGAGATAATGAATATACAGAAAAACACAAGTCCACAGTTCACACCGGAAGCTAAGAAAGAAGCAATTAGTTACACGCAAGATCAAATTGATTTCCTGAGAGAAAAATATAAGGATCAACTACAGGATATATATTTGCCTATAAAATCTTTACGTGGCAAAACATCACTTGAATCTAATACAGTAAGGATTTCTATTGAATAGGTCAACAGCGACTACCTGTAGGTTGGGTTGAGGAACGTAACCTAACATGGAACGCTGGACATACAGGAAATGTTGGGTTTCACCTGCGGTTCAACCCAACCTACGTAACTGAGAATGTCTCGAACGGAATTAACCAATAATGCTGATTATTCAGACAACCCGCAATGTATCTCAAATAATAATAAATAAAATGTAATAATTGGAGGAATCCTGTGAAAACCCTACGTTTTATTCTTGTATGTTGTATATGTTTGTTGTTAGTGTATCCAGTGTTAGCAGCAGCCCCTGAATCGGAGAAAATTGCTTATGTAAGTTGGCAAAATGGCACCTCGTCAATAGAGTTAATGAATCCAGATGGTGGAGATCATCAAATCCTTCTCAGACGATCAGAAAAAATAAACCAATTGGCATGGTCACCCGATGGTGAAAAAATACTATTTTGTACTAAACGAAGTGGAACCCATGATATTTATATTATGGACGCGGATGGTTCAAACGTAAAACCTGTGTTTGAAGAAATGAAGTATAAACGTGAACCAGTATGGTCTCCTGATGGAAAACAAATTGCTTTTGTAGCATACTCAAAAATTGCTAAAAACTGGAATATCCATATAGCTTCAGCAGATGGACATAATATTGAGCCGACCATCCAAACACATAGAATGGGGGGAGATCCATCCTGGTCTGCTGATGGTACGAAGATCGCCTATGTCATTTCAAATGTTAAGAAAAGAGAGATATACATATATGATCTTGAATCCAATACCAATAGAAGGCTAATTCTTCATAAGCAACCTTGGTTTACACTACCTCGATGGTCACCAAATAGTCAGAAAATTGCTTTTACTTGGAGTGGGAATGATATAGAGAACGGTATATATATTTCTAATAGTGATGGGACACCTACTAAACTAATAACTCCAACAGAACAAGCAAGAGTTTATTCTTTGGCATGGGCACCGAATGGGAAACACCTTGTATATAGTAAGTCAGTGAAAGGTATACCTCAAATCTTCACTGTAGATATAGCAACTGGTAAGACTGTGCAGCTTACTCAGGAGGGGGTTAATATTGATCCTGTGTGGTATGATCCGGGTGCATCATCTCTCTCTGTTAAGCCTGATGAACATTTATTGACATCTACATGGGGTAAAATTAAAAGACAAGACTAAATTGTGCTGTAGCAGAACGTATCTTCTGTGGGAGGGATTCCGATCCCCGATCTTAACTACAAATTAAAGCCAAAATCCTTACCCACCCTTAGAATTCAATAAATTTGATTTTAACCCTGTATTGTGATATAATTTAACGATACATGCTGCAAAGGAGAAGGACAGGAAACACAAAGAGACCAATGCCTAAACCTGGGTGTGAACCCACACCAACCAAAGAACACGTCAATGCTTATCTCAATGAAGTCAAAGAAAAAGTAGACGCATGTATCTTTGACTTTCTTCCCAATACACATGAACATAAGGATATACACCAACTTTATCAGATGATGTTGGACTATCCACGCCGTGCTGGGAAAGGCTTACGTCCTGCTCTGTGTCTTCTTATCTGTGAAGCGCTTGAAGGCGATGCTAACCGTGCTATAATCACTGCAGCTGCTCTTGAACTGCTACAAAATTGGCTCCTGATTCATGACGATATAGAAGATGGATCTGAACTCCGACGCGGTGAACCTTGTCTACATCAGAAACATGGTATCCCAATGGCTATCAATGTTGGAGATGCTTTACATTGTAAGATGTGGGAACTACTCCATCAAAATACTGACATCCTTGGACATAAGCTTTCCTTCCAAATCCTTTCCGAATTCATTCAACTCAGTAATCAAGTTGTTCAAGGACAACACATCGAACTCAGTTGGGTACGAAATAATCAGTGGAATTTGAATGAAAACGATTACTTGACGATGTGTATTCAGAAAACCGCTTGGTACACATGTATTACACCATGTCGTGTCGGAGCAATTATCGCTGGGGCTTCAAATCAAGAAACCGATGTATTTATTGAGATTGGCAAGTCTTTAGGCATAGCATTCCAAATTCAGGACGATGTATTAAATTTGATCGGGGATGTCGGTAGATATGGGAAAGAGATTGCCGGAGACATTAGTGAAGGTAAACGAACACTTGTCCTCATTCACCTTTTCAACTCCTGTACATCAAGTGAATCAGATACTGTAACTGAAATTATGGCTCGGTCTCGATCTGAAAAAACAGAAGAAGACATTGCGAAAGTACTGAAATTAATGCATAAATATAATTCAATCGAATATGCACAACAGCACTCAAAAACTTTACTCAAAGAGGCAGCAGAACTGTTTACTCATAATTTTGGACACCTACCTGATAATAAAGCAAAAAATCTATTTTTATCACTTATCCATTTTTTCGTTGAACGCGAATATTAGTAAGGAGAAAACAACTAAATGGCTACTGTTATTTCATCTGGAAAATTGAGAGGAATAATGAAACTTGCAGATGTAAGTGGAAAATTCAAAATGATGGCTATCGACCAACGAGGATCAATGGTCACAAAACTTTCAGAAGTTCTCAATATTGAAAAAACAGATGTAAAATACCAAGATGTTGCAGCAATTAAAACTTTAATCACAAGACTACTTGCACCTAATTCCACAGCAGTCTTAACCGATCCAATTTATGGACATCCGTATTCAATCACAGAAATACCAAGGGATGTCGCACTCCTATTAGCTTATGAAGAATCTGGTTATGTTAGTGAAGGGGTAGGAGAAAATGAACGGTTATCCAATCCTATTGATAATTGGACTATTGCCAAAGCACAACGGGCGGGGGCAGATGCAATCAAACTATTGGCATATTATCATCCAGATGCATCAGTACCAGCATTAAAACACCAGCAAGAATTTGTTCGACATGTTGGAGATGAATGCGAAAAACAGGATATTCCATTCCTACTCGAACTTGTTTGTTATGCATTGGAAGGAACTACAAAAAGTGTTGAATTTGCTAAACAGAAACCTGATTTAGTTATACGCAGCGTCGAAGAATTTACCGATCCATCCTATAAAGTTGATATACTTAAATTAGAGTTCCCCGCAGATCTCAAATATACAGAAGAATATAAGGATAGTTCTTTCTATGCTGGGGACACTGCATATAGCTTAAGAGAAGTTAAAGAAATCTGTAAAAAGCTTGACGAGGCTTCAACACTCCCGTGGGTAATACTTAGTGCGGGAGTAGATATTGAGGAGTTCATAGAAAACGTAAAACTCGCAGCAGCAGCAGGTGCAAGTGGATTCTTATGTGGACGTGCAATATGGAAAGATGCTGTGGACTACTTCCCTGATATGGCGGCTGTAACACAGTTTTTGGAAAACGAGGCAACAACAAATTTCAAAAATGCCAATGCTGCCGCTGAATCCGCTTTACCATGGTTTGACCATAGACATTATGGTGGCGTAGAAAGCATTCAGCTTGAACATCAATCAGAAAATTGGATTCAAGATTATTAAGTGAGATTGACTTATAAGTAAAAAGGATGGATACACACCAACAATGAGTTTAACCCACTGTCAGGTTTATCCATCCAAAAACTAATTATAAATGGTTGTTACTGAATCGCCTCTATTTTATTAATGATCTTTTTTGCGATTGCAAGGGTAGTTTCAGCAGAAACTTGTCCACCAACTTCTGCAACTAATACAACAATAGTTCCGTGGACAAAAAGCCAATTCGCTCCAGCCTGCCACACCATATCCCCAAGTTCAGATTCTTCTTTTGGTACGGGTTGATATATTGATTGAAGTCCACCTATTTTGCTAATTGTTTGTGCTGATATACGAACACGACCATTATCTGCAGCAGTTTGAGCATCATCAGTAGATTCAAATAACCAATAATTCAAGTTGACTTGTTTTGCAGCAGAATTATATAACCACCAACGATCTCGCCAACCGAACAAAGCAACCGGTTTAGCAGGTGCTGTTAGTGAATAAAGTTCTTGTGCCGAGGAGTGATACACCGAATACTCAGACAAGTCTGTCTCTGTTAATTGAATTGCGTCCAAAGATATATTCATAACTTTCATGATAACATGTCAACCATACAATTTCTAATAAAAACATAAAATAAAATGAAGAAAATCCGAAAACCTACAACTAATATATACAACTAATATATATGATTGTCGTTTAATTCGTTAATATAGATTAGAAATAAAGATAATAAATAAGATTAACTGTATAGTCCAATAAGAATAAATTATCCATATAAAAAGAATTCTTGATATAACAGAAGCATAAGAAGCATGAAAATAATTTCACGATATTGTCTAAAGGAATTCACACCACCCTTCTTAATATCACTGATCTGTTTTACATTTATCATATTATTTGACGAACTTTTTCGTCTTGTAAAACTTTTTGTAAAAAAAGGTGTTAGTCCTTTATATTTATTTGAATCATTACTATATGTGATGCCTGCGACGGTTGTCCTCTCAATTCCAATGGCTGTTTTAGTGGCAATTCTTTTGTCTTTAGGACGTATGTCAACTGATAATGAAATTACTGCAATGAGGGCACATGGTATTTCATTCAATCAACTTATGATTCCATTATTATGTGTTACAGTGCTTTTAAGTTGTGTTGATTTATTGTTAATGGAGTTGGTATTACCTCGAGCTACCCTCGCCTCTGTATCACTTAAACGCGCTATACAAAGACATAATCCTGCTGTAGTTTTAGAAGAAGGGATAGTAATGAAAGAGCTTGAATCAGAAGGTAAACTTTGGATGTATGAATCTACTGACGAAAAATCAGAAAGACTACAGAATATAAAAATTTGGGATGAGTATAATAAAGGACAACCCCGTTATACATTAGCCAAATCTGCAAGTCTTGGCTATGAGGATGGAAATGCAAAGTTAACTCTATACGATGGTGAAACATACGAACCTGATACGGATGGATCGGATGGATATAGGATAACACATTTTCAACAGCAACAGATCGCACTTGATTTTAATCGTGATTTAAAAAGATCGGAATATAAAACCCAACATCCTCAAACAATGCGGATTGGTGAACTAAAATCACATATTCAAAATATCGAAGATGCGATAAAACGAGAAAGAAAATCTGAAATTGCTGTGAACCGATTACGGTATGCAAGAGTCGAATACTATAAGAAATTCGCCCTCCCATTCGCTTGCTTAGCATTCGGATTAATAGGTATACCACTTGGATTCATTGTTAAACATAACGGAAGGATGATCGGTTTCGGCATCGGCTTAGGGGTTATTCTGTTGTATTACCTTCTCTTGCAAGTTGGACAAAATACAGGTATGACTGGACGATTCCATCCAGCATTAGCTATGTGGTTACCTAATCTTGTCATTGGGGTAATTGGAATTGTATTCACAGCTAATATGCTAACTGAAGGTATATTAAAAACCTGGCGAAAAAAAGACAGGAAATTACCTATTGTCGTGAATAGAAATGCGGAATCATAAGGTAGAATAGGGTATTTGGTTTGAAGATAATTGACAAATATCTTATCAGAGAATATCTTAAATCCTTCTTAATTGGATTCATCTTTTTTAGTGCTCTTGTTATCATAGTCCGTTTATTGGATAAGGATATAAAACACTTTGACGAAGGGATTTCATACCTTACAGCAGTAAAAATTGTATTATATCAAGCACCAAGAAGGATAATGGAAATCGTTCCGGTTTCCGGGTTTGTGGCAATCTTTTTTGTGCTTGGACGGATGGTGAAACGAAATGAATTCGTTGCAATGAAGGCAGGTGGAATAAGTGTATATAGAATTTTAGCACCTGTTATAATTGTAACCCTGCTACTTTGTATCGGTTTCTCAGTGTTTTATGACCGTTTTGCTTCACCAGCCTACCATGAAGCCAATGTCCTACAGAAAAAAGTTACAAGGAGATTCGGAAGGAATCTCCTGTTTAAAGGAAAAGAAAATCGTATATTCTATTCCCACAGTATCAATTTAAAAGAGAAAACTATATACAAACTTACTATTTGGGAATCAGATTCTGAGGGGGAACTTGAACGGACCATTTATGCCAAACATGCAACATGGACACCTAACCACTGGGAACTCAAAGACGGGAACATACGATTATTTGAAAATAATACTGAAGTTGGGTTTGAAACCTTTACGGATATGTCATTAGAACGACACGAAGATCCAGAACGGTTCATAGGAAATAACAAAGATCCCAGAGGTATGACGATTAGTGAACTGAAAGAGCAGATTGCGTACAAAAAGGATGCTGGACAAATTACGCGCATTGAACAGGTTAAATTACATCATAAAAGAGCGTATCCGTATGCTGCCGTAGTGGTTGTTTTGTTAGGCGCACCAATTGCCATTCGTTTTGGAAAGGCAGGATTCTTTGCTGGATTAGTCATCGCCTTTTTCCTCGTCTTTATATATTGGGCACTTTCTTTTGCTACTTTTGAAGGATTGAGTGAGAATGGAAAACTACACCCATTCTTAGCATGTTGGGGGACAAATATCATTTACGGAATCGTTGGTTGTATCCTGATGTGGCGTACACCAAAATAGTAAAGTTGTTCCATAGATCATTATTTCGAACTGTGAATTACTCCACCCGATAAATTACTCAATATTGTTCTGTATAATCCTACCGAATGACATCATCAAAAACAGGTAATTTCTTTTTCAAAGTACGTAGTTATACGCCAATTCCTATTATTTTCTTAATGTTCTATTTTGCAGATCCAACATGGTATTCCGTTTCTATCGGTTCGTTTTTTATACTATTGGGTGAGTGTATAAGAATGTGGGCGGTTGGTTATGCTGGTGGAACAACTCGCGCAACAGCACTCGGGGCTGCACGGGATTTGGTTACAACTGGTCCGTACAGTCATGTCCGTAATCCCTTATATCTTGGTAATTTCATACTAAGTTCTGGTGTATGTGTTATTGCCAATGTGTTATGGGTCATACCTATTTTGGTTATTGGATATTTCGTACAATATCTACCAATCATCTCAGTTGAAGAGTCCTATCTGTTGGACTCCTGTGGATCAGTGTACCAATCTTATTATGACCATGTTCCTCGTTTGTTTCCACAATTACATCCATATCCTACTCGATCATCCCACGACTTTTCTTGGAAACGAGCGTTAAACAGTGAAAAACGTACATTAACCGCAATTCTCTGTGTAATTTGCCTAATCTATGCAAGGCAATTGATCCCATTCTAATAGAACAATTAACCTTATGATTTCAACGATATTGGACATTTAATTTGCGTTTATCTCGTAATAGTTTTAGAATATATTTATATCCCACAAACTGGTAGTTGTATCTTTTTGACGAATTCTATACATGAATTCGGTTCAACTCCACAGCAGAAAACACCATCACTGGATATACAATGATTATTACTTATCTGAGAAACCATATATTCAAAAAACAGAATACATGGTTTAGTCATTCCTCAGACCCCTCAATTTGTCTTATAATGGTGTTTCTATCGGGATATTATATACATTCGAAATATGCTATACTTTTAGGAATTGTCTTTGTTTTATTAGGTTTACATTTGATTACATTAAGCTTTTCCACGTTATCAGGTGACAGCATATCCAAACAATCACGCCTATTGAATTCTACTATGATAGTATCAGGGTGTTGCATTGTGTTTTTAGGTATAGTGACGAGTGTTCAAATATTTCCTAAACCTTACTGGATATCCCTATTGAGTATGGTCTTATTCAGTATCGCATTCTTAGCTTGTCTGAAAGTTTTTATGAATGAAAGTCCAATAATAAAAACCCGTGGAGTTAAATTGGGGGTAACGATCTCTTCTGTAGTAGGAGTATATTCCTTAGGTTGGTACACATATCTACTTTTAAATGAAGTTGTATATGAAAAGACGATTAATACACCAGGTCCTCAATTTATACCCTTGGTGTTTGTCAGTGGAATTGCAATCACTGCATGGTCAATGTTAATTATGCCAAAAGATCAGAAGAAAAGTTCCATAGTTCCAATCTATATAATTTATGGTGTTCTTATGACAGGGATGGGTATAATCGGAATCATCTTTATATAACCAGTACATATATTGATAGTGTTATACAATTAAATAGAACACCTCTATCATAGTATCTATGCTTAGAAATTCTATGATAGAGGTGTATCTCACAGTAACTGTATCTATTCGCCAGGTATTTCAACCGGCAAGTCCAGCCGGTCTCCCCACTCTTTCCAAGAACCTATATAGTTGGCAACTTTTGGATAACCCAAGAGACGCAAAGCTAAATAGGACTGGGAAGAACGGTATCCACCTTGTCAGTAACACATCACCTGTTTTTCAGGTGTCACACCTACATCTTCATACATCTGGCGTAGTTCATCTGCAGGTTTGAATGCACCGTTTTCATCAAGATTATTTAACCATTCAATATGTACAGACCCAGGAATAGCCCCCGGACGCTCAGCACGAGCAACTCTCCCATAATGTTCATCATCCGTTCTGGTATCCAGAGCGACAAAATCCTCTCGGTTAAGCAAATCATTAATCCCATCTGCATCCAGGTGTGTACTCGGTTTGGCATTGATAGGAAATTCTGACACTTCAGGCGGTTCAACCCCTTCTAAACAAACCTGACCATCAGCAACCACCCATGCTTTGAATCCTCCGTCAAGTAACTTTGTGTTAGGGTGACCTAAATATTCGCAGAACCAAAATCCGCGTGATGCACGTGTACCGGATATATCCTCATACCAAATGATCGTTTTGGATGAATCAATTCCTCTTTGTTGGAATAAATATGCGATCATCCACATAAAAGTGTCAAACATCTCTTTCCTTGTATCAATTAGACTCAAACCAAAAAGATCGAGGTGTAGTGCACCAGGTATATGTCCCATAATATATTCATGTGTAGGTCGCGTATCTACAATACAGAGTGATTCATCATCTATATCCTTTATTAATGCCTCTGCAGAAACTACAAGTTCAGGGTTTGTATACCCTTTATCCCCCATTTAATCCCTTCTTTCAGGTATATTATACTACCTTTGCTTATTTGTTAATTTGATTGTTTTCCATTTCCCAGTACGATACCAAAACCACATGGAGATTCCTTGGACAACATTGGAAAGTGATATTCCAATCCATACTCCATTTAGTCCTATAATACGTGAAAACAGAATTACAAGCAACAATCCTACTCCCATTTGTGATCCTAATGTAATAATCATAGGAGAAAATGTATCCCCTGCACCATTTAGTGCTTTCCCTAATACTAATGAAAATGCTATAAAACCAAATGTAAGTGAGAGAAATTGAAGATACATTGATCCAATTCTTACTACCTCAGGATCATCGTTGAATACTGTTACAAACACTTCTGGAAATAGAAGAAATAAAATTCCTATTCCCGACATAAGAATTGTACCAATAATATTACCTATACGTGTGGTTGATTCGGCTCGTTCAATCTGATTCGCACCAATATTCTGACCTACTACAGGTGCAACAGCATTTGCAATCCCGAAGCCAGGATTCATAACCAGAATACGTAATCGCATACAGATCGTATAAGCAGCAACAGCGAATTTGCCATACGGTCCAATTACCCAAAGAAATACAAGACGTGACAAATGTCGCCAGAATCCCTGCATAGAACTATAAATGCCTAACCTAAAAATGTCAAGCATTTCGATTATATCTGGTTGTAATTGGACATGTCTTAATGATAATGGAGATTTTCCTATCCAGATTAGAATCAGAAGTACTACTACTCCAAAACCTCTTCCAATTATCGTTGCGTATGCTGATCCAGCTACACCCAATTCAGGAAATATCCAAATGCCAAAAATCAAGAAAGGGTCTAATGCGATATTAATTACAGTAGAGAAAATTAACACAACCGTAGGTGTAACAGCATCTCCACCGGCACGGAAAATAGAACCAAGTGTCATAGATAGGAACATAGTGCTAATTCCTACCAGTATAATGTGCATATAGGTCGTACCAAGTTTTATCACCTCTTGATCTTCGATTCTTAATGAACGCAGCCCAAATTCTGATAATGGATAACCGATTACTCCTACCCCAATCGAAGCGAAAATTGCTAAAAGGATAGCTTGCATAGCTACATGTCCAGCTTGAGCATAGTTTCTTGCACCGAGGTATTGTGCAACCAAAATACCTGAACCAGTTGAGATACCGAGTGAAAATACACCTATTAATCGCAGCAAATTCCCACTCATTCCTACTGCTGCAATTGATGCAGGACCAAGTCTTCCTACAAAAATCATATCTACAACATTAAAGGCATCCTGAAGGATGTAACCAAAAGTAATAGGAACTGCAAGTTTAATGAGATGACGGATTAAACTTCCTTCTGTCAAATCTTCTCGAGTCTGTTTCATTAACTACCTAATTCTTAATTTTAATTCCCATTTTAAAGAATGAAATAATTTCAACTTGCTATTTAATCTAAGTTGATTTAAACTTAGCAGAATATATAATCAAAAAAAGGAAGAGAATAAGTTATGAAAGTACTGATAATGTCTGATATGGAAGGAGTTAGTGGAATCGTTGTCTGGGACCAAGTTGATGGTGGTGCTGCAATGTTTGAGGAAGGGAGACTCCTTTATACCGAAGAGATTAATGCAGCTGTCCGAGGTGCAAAAGCCGCTGGTGCTACTGAGATTGTTGTAGTTGACTGTCACGGTGCTGGACGAGGATGGACATTTAATTCTCTGATTCCTGAAAAAATTGATCCAAATTGTGAATGGGTTGCTCATCACGGTTGGGGCAGATACGATGAGATGTGGAAAGAGGGATGTGATGCTTGTCTCCTTATTGGTATGCATGCAAGAAACAACACACCTGATGGTGTTCTATGTCATACAATCTCTACGGTACAATATCATAACCTATGGTTTAACGACGACCTGGTTGGAGAAACCGGTGTTAATGCAGCACTCAATGGTCATTACGGTGTTCCAATTGCTCTTGTGACTGGGGATACAGCTGTTTGCAGAGAGGCAAAAGAATTACTCGGTAATGATCTTCCTATAGTAGCAGTCAAAAAAGGTCTAAGTAAATATAGCGCAAAACACATACCACCTGTTAGAGCCCGTGAAATGATTGAAGAGGCAACGAAAAATGCACTATCCGATCTATCAAAAGTCAAACCATATATACCAGATAAACCAACAACTATTAAAATTGAACTCTCAAGTGTAGATAAAATGTCTACATTCAAAGGACGTCCAGGTGTAGAACTTACCGGTCCGGTCACTGTTGAAAGTCAGGCTATGGATTGGATGGCTGCATGGAATCAATTCTGGCCATTTGTGTAATCACTTCAATTAATCAGAATACATCGAAGCAAAGGTGTGGTATCTATTAGATCGTTGAGATAAAGACACCACACACCGTTAATTATAATTAGAAACCCGAATTCTGTAATATTAATTAGATTCATCCAATACATCAAGCGGATCCCCAGATGTATCTGCCCTTTCCAAAATCTCTACTTCATACCCGTCGGGATCTGTAATAAATGCCATCTTCATTCCACCGGATGTAAATTGCTTCCGCCACTCATCTGGCCAAATTTCTAATCCAGCTTTCTCCAACCCATCACAGAAATCAACAATGTCTGGTACACCAATAGCAAAATGCATTAGATCTTCTTGAACTTGAAGGTCAAAATCAGGTGAATAAGTAAGTTCCAATGTATGTGCATTCCCAGGTAACTCAAGATGAACAATCTGATTTCCTGCTGGTGATTTATCACTACGACTAAGAACTTTAAATCCTAAGTGATCACAATACCAATCTATCGAATTATCAAGATCACTCACACGAACACGTGTATGTAAAAAAACTGCCATGAAAAACTCCTATTTAGTGATTTTTATGTGTGTTACGCTGTTGTGATAATAACACAACACAGTATAATTGGCAAGTACAGAGATGAAATCATCTCTATTGTTATCCGTCTATTGACTAACTATTCTGATTCATAACTATTCACATGCTCATGAATCGGTTGTCGTTCAATATTTGCATGTGGATCGGCACGTCGCGCAATACCGGTTATATCGTCAACTGATTCATCTGCTTTGAATCGTTTATAAAGTTTACTGGATTTTGCAGCCATAGAGTGATTTTTAAGGGCCCGGTAACACCGCATCATATTGTAGTGTGCATCTAAATCTTCTGGATCAACCTTCAAACTCTTCTGAAAATAAGATATAGCGACCAGAAAATTCCTCTTTAGAAAATGCAATCGTCCTAATAGATTACTTACTCTCGTGTCTCGTGGAAATTGCTCTATAGCTTGCTCAACATGTTGTATTGCTAAATCGTAATTGCCATAAGATTCCTGTATGAGTCCATAAAAATAATGAACCTTTGCCCGATTCGGATCTGTCGGTGAAAGTGATTTCAGTAATTCTAAGGCTTGATTTAACACTGTTTCTGCTCCAGACATATCACCTTCTTTTATACGACATCTGGCAACATTAACCCATCCATCAAGATAACTCGGTTCAATTTCAGTCACTTTAAGAAAAACAGATTCCGCTTTTCTTAAATCTCCTTGTAGAAACAAACCAATTCCGTAATCATTCCAACGTTCTCGTAAATTGCCTGTATTTAAGAGATGATTCTGTGTTGATTCTGTAATTTGTGAATTGTTCTTATCGGATTGTACATGTAGTTGGGTCTTTGCTTCAGCCATCACCACAATGGGTAGGTTTGGAATAGTCTTGATTTTTCCTGCAACATCAGTTGTATCCCCAGTCCAAATCCATTTCCCATTGTCATAACCCTTATCGACCTTAAAATCCGTGTCCTCTGGATCGCGGACACCAGCATAAGCCCACTGTGTATGCCACCAGTTAAATTTTCGGTAATTAAGTTTTGCTTCTACACTAAGAGTATTTCCACTGTCTGATGGAATTTCTAATCGATAACGGACAGTATCGGCAGCCCCGGGAGGGATAGTATTTGAATATAACACTTTTCGCATTGCCCAAACATTCCGTTTGTTGATTAAGTTAGCATGTTCATCAAGCATATAACTTCGGTAAAAATGTGCACTTGGATCAACAGGACCATTTCCATCTGGTTCAGAAATCCTGCCATTCCAGAAAATAATCTTCCCGTTTTCATCGGTAATCTTCAATTCAAGCCAAATGTCAAAAGCATCAATTGTTCCAGTTGGAAAATGGTGTCCTACCCCTCTTGTACGAACTACTACCTCAATCAAAGTACTTTCGTTCCTGAAAATTGTTGAGCCATTGTCAGGTATTGGAGATCCATCGGCAAATATATCAAGTGTAATTACATCATTTTGTAGAAAATCGGTGACCGTTTTTAGTTGTTCGTCGTGTTTATTTACGTATGGAAGGGCTGTATTTGCAGCAGGAAATCTGTGACTGTGTACCTTACCTTTAATGTTTCCTGCATCCTTTGAATCTACCAAAGGCATATGGCAATCTACACATTTCTTTGCTTTTTCTGGATAGTAGAATGATAGAGCACCTTGAAGTGAGACACCACTTTTCTGCCATTGATCATAGTCATTGAAACCTCGTATCCATCTGTAATTATTGACTGGATAATCAAGATGAACCTTATGACATGTAGAGCAAAATTCAGCAGTATTCTCTCGATGAAACGGCTTAATGAAGCTTTTTTTATGTGGTTCTGGATCAAGTCTAATTAAGTAGTTATGCATACTACGGATCAAACGATTATTGCTTGATGCGAGATTATGAAGTGGTGGATATTTAATTACATATCCACTATTTCCCATTGTATCTTTAACACGATCAATTGAATGACAGGCTGTACAAGCCAATCCAGCTTGAGCTGCAGGAGTATGTAAATTCTCACGAATAGGTTTATCCATTACACCGTTGAGTAGAATGGCAGGATCGTGACAACCACCACACCATTTTGATGGTTCTATCCCATTCACTTCCTGCATATAAATTATAGATTTACGATACCACTGGTTGTTAAAGGATGAAAAATGGTGTGCGGATTCGTTCCACTGTTTGTATATATCTGGATGACATTTACTTGAGCCACATGTTTCAGAATTTAGAAAAAAGTCTGTGTGTATAAGATTACCACTATCTGTCTCTACAGATGCTGGGAAGAAATGTCCTGTTGTACCTCCTCCTTCATCATACATACTACTTGGAGGAAATGCTGGATTTTCGACAAAATATGTTCTATTTGGGAAGAAATGCTGCGATAATTTAGCACCTATCGGAAAGAAAAGCACACCTACCAACACACTGATAAATATTTTTTGAAACTTCCCAGTAATATCATTAGTGTTCTTCAGTAGGTGTAGACTAAATAGAAGACTACCTATTGTAATGCTAATAATATGAGCTATTAGAAGCCAACGATATGGTGTTGATGCCCCTACTACCATCAAATAACCACCACTAACAGCACCTATTGTAAGGACAACTACACCTACTCTTCCAAAAACCGACATTGTTCTAATATTTTTAACTAAATAATAGCAGAAGAGTATTATAAGAAGACTTCCAAGTCCAATATGGATGAGTACATTTAGAATATAGAAGAGGGTTGGTTCACCAAAACTAAATAGGTATGAACTATTTAGTAATAGTAAAAGAAAAGCATAAAGAGGTAATCTACGAATGTGTGTCATGAATAAAAAAGCTGAGGTGTTTTACCTCAACCAAATTAAGTTATTTCTTTTCAATGAATAATAGAATTGTCTTCAGATCATATATTAATCTCTATCTGTCTAACCAGCAGTATATCCACCGTCAATAGGTAAAGCAATACCGGTTACAAAAGCAGATTCATCTGAAGCAAGATATAATGCACCATACGCAATTTCTGTGGGTTGTCCCAATCTACGTAAAGGGTGCTTATTTGCCAATTTCTGATACTCATCAGGATTTTTCACAACCCCTGCTACCAAAGGTGTTTCTACAAATCCTGGGCAGATGCAGTTGACACGTATGTTATCTTCAGCATAATCAAGCGCCATACCCCGTGTAAGATTGGTTACAGCACCTTTTGATGCAACATAAGCAGCACGAACTTCAGCACCAACTAATCCGTATATTGAGGAAAGATTAATTATAGATCCTCCACCATTCTTCCTCATTGCGGGGATTGCAGCTTTAGAACAAAGAAAGACACCAGTTAGGTTAACACCTAAACAATGATGCCAATCATCCTCAGGTAATTCCTCTACCGGTAGACGCATTGCAATACCAGCACTATTGACGAGAATGTCAAGTTTACCATATAGATTAATAGTATGGTCTACCATCTTTTGTGTTTTTTCATGAATCGACACATCGGTTTGGATAAAACTACCTTGGTGTTCTTTATTCTTAATCTCTGTTACAGTTAACTCCCCACCTTCAGTATCAATATCAGCGACAACTATTTTCGCCCCATGTTCTGCGAATAGTTTGGCAGTAGCTTTACCTATTCCAGACGCTGCACCGGTAATGATAGCCACCTTCTCATTAAGTCGCACAGTTAGACTTTTTCCTTCCAAGCAGCCGGATTCACTTCTGGTTCACCAATTGTGTTCCGAAGTATACCGATATTTTCTACTTCAAGCTCAATCACATCACCGGGTTTTATCCATCTATCAAGTTCCCAACCACATCCCATACCCACAGTTCCTGAACCTAAGAATTCACCTGGAAAGATAGTCTCTGACTGGGATACAAATGAAATCATTTCTGCAAATGAATAGTACATATCTGCAGTAGTTCCCTCAGACCAGAGTTCTCCATTTACTTTTGCAGTCATTTTCAGGTTATATGGATCACCGATATCCTCTGGTGATACAAGACAGGGCCCCATTATATTACTATTATCAAAGTCCTTACCTTTAGCTGGACCGAGAGATAGTGTCATATGGCGAAATTGTATATCCCGTGCACTGACATCATTGAAGATCGTGAATCCTGCGATGTAATCATGAGCTTCCTCTATAGGTATATTCTTACCCGTTTTGCCTATATAAACACCCCATTCAAGTTCAAAATCCAGCTTTTCTGTATAGTTTGGCCATGTAACAATCGCCTCGTGTCCAGCAATTGACCCAGGACTTGCACTTCCCCGATAGTAGTTAGGGAGTTTATACCATTCTTCCGAAATTGGTTTTCCGGTGATTCGGGATGCTGCATCCATATGCGTTTTGAATACACCGAAATCTCTTAAACTTGTAGGTCGTGGAAATGGCGCAAGGAGTTCAATATCACTAATACTGAATACAGACTCAGCAACATCTGATCCTTCATCAATTTGTTTTTGAATTGTAACAATACGTTTTTGTGTATCCTCACTTAGATTTTGTTCAAAAAATTCGGTCATATCTGATGTATCTAAATTTAGATCTACAATTCGTTCACCATCAATTAACGCACCAATTCTGGTATGTTGGTCATGAGATGCCAATTTAAATGAGACAAGTTTCACAAGTTTTTCTCCTTTTTAGCTATGTATTTTATATCATAGATAGAATCTAAAATCAATTTTAAATACAACGATAATATCGTTGTACGGTTTTGCATTTACTATACGAATTATTGAAAATAAATAGAATTAATCTAATACCATTTCTAATTGATAATATAACATTATTCGAATATAACATTATTCGGTAGTTCCGGTAGAGGCATGAAACCCGATAGGATTGACCCAATCAACACGTGTCCAAATCAACGCCAAATGCGCGTATGGCATTTGGCGGGTTTCGTACCTCTACCCGACCTACGAAGAATGGCAGAATAATAAATAGAATTGGTATAAGTTTATATTTCTGGTAATAACTCTCTATAAAGAAAAAGCGTATCTCCCTTACGGGAGATACGCTTTTTCTATCAAATGATTTACTTGGATGGAATGATTGACATTACCAAGCAGCTTTAAGTGTACCCCATGTCGTTGATGTTTTTCCATTTGGTTCAACTGGGGTAGCTACGTCATCTTGCATTGAAATGAAACTGATCATTTCAATTAAAACTTGACCGCGTGGCAAGTCGCCTCTATTTGGTTCTTGCATGCAGATTCCAACACGACCACTGCTATCATTCAACTTAATGATACCTGGATCGAAGAAGTCAGCACCGTTATCACCGAATTTCACTTCAACACTCCATGGGTCAACAATCTGATTAGCCTTAAATGGACGTTCAGATGTAAAATTCACCAACGCTGGTGTATATTTCTTTCCATCATCAGTAGGTGTAATAGCAGTACCACCACCCCACATATCAGCATTGATATTAATGATGGTCTTCAAACCACTATCACCATTGCCACCATCTGCAGAAACATAGAATGCATAGTCAGCACAATTAAGGATGATATTTCCACCGTAGAGGAAACGTTCTGCAATTGAATCATCAACCTGTGAATTCCCGGGTGTATATAGTGTTGTAGGGAACCAGCCAAAAACAATGATGATGTCTGCCTTACCATCATCAATTCTATCTTCTGCCCAAGGACCAATTTCTGCATCGGTTTTATAGACAACATCACCAACAGAAGACACTTCGTTTTTCAAATTGTCAAATACAATAGCACGCTGAATGTCAGCATTATCTTTTGAAATCCATCCTGCGGCTTCACTAAAGATAGCAACATCACCAAGTCCTGCCCAACTGGAAGTAGTAGCGACGAAAACAAAAAGGATGGAAAACGCAAATATCAATTTTCTCATATTCATTAAGTCTCCTTTGAAAGGAAATTCGAGTATTATAATACGAGAATATATTGTATCATCATGATGATTCATATATTCTATTTCCAATTAAAAATCAGATTTTAAATGTCCCCATGTGGTTGTAGCTTTCTGTTGCGGATCAACAGCTTGAGCACCAAGTACTTCAAAAAGGAAATTATCTATCATCTCTGCTAATACCTTACCTCGTGGGAGTGCATCATTACCAGGTGCTTGGTAAAGGATTCCTATGCGGCCATCGGTTTCGGTATCGTGAACAATTGCAGGATCGAGAAAGCCTGATCCATTGTCACCAAAAGCCACTTCAACTTCCCAAGGATCAACAATCTGGGCAGTCTTGAAGGGGCGCGCTGTAGTGAAGGCAGCGAGAGTTGGTGTATATTTTTCACCATCGGCTGTTGGTTTAATAGCGGTATTGTCTCCCCACATGTCAGCATTTATATCCATCATATTTTTCAAGCCATTCTCACCGTTGGTCCCAGCACCTTCTACCACATAAAAAATATAATCTGCAGTATTGAGGAAGACATTTCCGCCTTCAAGAAAATTTTCTGCAATAGAGCCATCAGGCTTAGCATTACCTGGTGGGTAAAGTGCTGCTGGGAAGTCGCCAAAAGTGACGATAATATCAGCTAAACCGTTATCAGTATGTTTTTCTGCCCAATCTCCTATCTCTTGGTCATTTAAGTTAACAACCTTTGAAGGTTTCTTTAGCAGGTCAGCTAATTCTTTACCTTCTGCAACTGCGGCAGCAAGCCCCATCCAGCCAGCTCGTTGGGTATAAATTGCTACTTCCCCAAGTGGTAACGCTATACTTGGCACTGGAGTAGTTAATAGAGTAAGAGAATACCCTATGATGATAGCCATAATAAATATCATTTTTTTCATTCTATACTCCTTTATTAATTGGATTTTTTTGACTTCCTATGTTAATGAATGATACTAACATAGTTATTCGTTAATTTAATTCTGTATACGGTAAGTCTGACATTAAGGGTTAATCTTTAGAATAACACTAAAATATCGAATGAAATTCTACTATCTTCAATATTTCTACATCTGACTTCTGATAGAATGATCTAAATCTAATTTAGATATTATCTATGATTACCTCTATGATTGTATCAATTTATGCAAATAATGTCAAATAATTACTAATCATAGTTATCACTATATAGTCACCCCTAAATTCCTTATATCTCATTGGTATATAATACCATTTGTATTATATTTTCCTTCATTACCGACTATTAGAAATGAAACCGTGAACGGAAACCCAAACTGAAAGTTTATGCTAAAATAAAGGCGCATTTTCAATTAGAATTGGTATAATATTTACTATAGTTTGGACAATTTTCGTAATTTCTTTAACAACTGTATACATACACCTTCCGCACCGCTGGTGCTCGGTTACTTGGGGCATTTACGTTTCTACACACATTCCGCACCGCTGGTGCTGCCGATTTAGTCAATAGCAATCTTTTTCGGCAGGTATCAGGTTGTGGTTTAACTCATCAATTAATAAGTTCTTATCAAACAACAGTCTGGTGAATGCTATCTAACATTAAATCCTAAGCACCAGAAGTGAGGGATGTGTCTCAACAGAAAGAATGGACTTTCAAGTCTCTGTTTAATTCTTAAAACTGTCCAAACTATAGTATACTCAAAATAATTCATAATTCTACATACTGATGATATAGGATGGGTTAATAAGATTTTGCACAACGAAATCCAACAGAACTACTATGGTCACTACATTGTGCGGGGTAGATATAGAATACTGTGGTACGGGTATCACCGTGACCATTTGTCCATGATCCTCCACGAATCGAGTAGACTATTCCATTTGTAATGTTGTTTTTTTCATTTGCAAGATCTATCAATTTATTATTATTTATAGTTGTTATTACCCATTCCCAAACATTACCTGCCATATCATGTATTCCAAATGGACTCACGCCCTTAGGATAACTACCGATAGAAGCAGTCTGTAATGCATACCCATCCAATTTTCCATCCATGTTACCATTATCATCAAAGTTTCCAAAAGACGTATTGTACTCATTTCCCCATGGATACAGATGACCATCTATCCCTCTTGCGGCTTTTTCCCATTCTATATCGGTTGGTAATCTCTTACCCGCCCAATTTGCATAGGACTCAGCATCATCCCAGTTAACACCTACAACAGGTTGATTCTGTGCATTTAGATTTGGATTCTCCCAAAACTTTGGTTTACGGTGTCCTGTATCTAAGAGGAATTCCATGTACTGACCATTGGTGACTTCATACTTATCAATATAGAATGATTTAACGAAAACAGTTTGTTGATCGACTTCATTCCCGAAGGAATCCTCTGTTTTCTCATCAATTCCTATTGTAACTTCACCTGCTGGAATGAAGACCATTTCCTCTGTGTTTATGATTGAATCTTCATTGAACAAATTAGTCTCAGTGAATGAGTCTGGAGAATCTTCACTGTTACAACCAATAAAGACTATATACAATATAAAGATAGAAATAAAATAGATGTAACTAAAAATTAAAAATCTCATATCATTAGTTAAATTTAATCTAAATTAATGACATTAAACTATACTACAAACCTAACTTTATTCTGGTAGTTTAGGTTTTTGTAGAAGATGTTCAGGAGGTAATTCACCCGTTAATGTTAGTAGAAATTCGACTAAATCACTCATTTCTTGTTCTGTTAGAATACCTGAATTGCGAGTAGATTCAGCTACCCCTACATATTCTGCTGTTGTAACATCATTTCTATTGAAACTCAGAATGGATTTCAATGTAGGAAAATCTCCAGTATGCATGTATGGAGCTGTTAGAGCCACATTTCTCAATGTTGGCGTTTTAAATTGCCCATCAGTATCAATTGTTCCTGACAATGAGTCAAGAACCAATTTTGGTATATCCGTATTATCACTATATATACCAAGTCCATTAAATGGGTTCTCTAAGAGTTTTTTGATCCCATCAGATCTGCCATAATCTAATGGGAGATTCCCTTGAGGAAGACCGACATTGTGGAATCTATTGTCACTAAAAGTTGGTCCGTTATGGCATTGAATACAACTTCCTTGTCTAATAAAAACCTTTAGTCCCTGTTTAGCATCAATTCCAATTGCGTTGACATCCCCGGCTACATATTGGTCAAATGGTGAATTTCGACTGATTAATAGTCTTTCGTATGCTTCGATTGCTTTACCTATATTAGCAAGGATTGTATTGATTGCAATTTTATCAGCTTCTGACATATTATCAAACTGATAATCTCCTGGTTTACCATCTTTAGGAAAACGATTTGTATTAGTTAAATCTGGTAAAGACCCGAAAACTGATTCATAATCTTCCTTATAGTGTTTATAGACTAAATGTGAAAACTGCAGACGATTACCAGCTTGCTCCTTCTCACCTTCTAATGCAAATATAGTTTGTGCCCAAAGTGAATCTGCACGTCCATCCCAAAATTGCCAATTATTGTATGCTGCATTTAATAATGTTGGAGCATTTCTGGTCCCCCTTCCGTTTCCTAATGATGTTGCCTCAATATCAGCAAATCCATGAAATGGAGAATGACATGTGGCACAAGCCACAGTTGCGTCTTTTGAGAATCTTTCATCAAAGAAAAACATCTGTCCTAACTTCGATGCTTTAGCGTTATCCGCAACTCGGTTTGTAGGACTGGGTGGTGGGTTATCAGGTAGTGGAGAGAGACTTTTAATTAGATCCCACTCACTTATCGTAAATATGTCATCAATTGGTTTTGTACTTTCAGTTAATGGTAATGATCCATCATCTCCACAACTGATAATTAATATTGATATGCAGCAAATAAAATATAATATAGTATTGCGACTATACTGCATATGTCTCAATAATGTATAATAGGGCATTATATCCTCATTTCATAAGTTGTAGTGATTAGGCAATTTGTATTCTTCTATTCATACTTTAATTTAGTATTATCTCTATGTACTAAATTGAGATATGAAGTCTTATCACAAGAATTAAAAATAATATATGATGATTGTAATATGACGATTGTAATTACCTAATTCCCTATATGACTGTATATTGTTCCTAATAGAATCTATTTAAAATATGGTAGAACTCAATACATTTTTTTATACCGTAAACTCCCAGTTTGCGTCATACTAATGCACAAACTAACAGAATGAGTTACAAAGTATCAACTTGGGTGATGTTGATTTCAGAATGTTGTTTTTTGCATAGACCGACTCCTTTCTATTCTTTAGTTAGGTTTTCAGCCGTAAGAGATAGAAATAGTTCTTCTAAACTCATTTCGTTAGTATACATCTCTAATAACTTCCAGTCATGTTCAACTATAGTTTTTGCGATTTCTGAACGAATATCTTTATCAGTACTATAGCGGATATTATATGTATTTCTTAATTTTTCAATTGAATCTTCTGCCTTAATCACATCAGGTATATTTCTAAGAGTCGATAATATTTCGTCATTTGCTGCCCCTGTAACCACGAGTGTTAATGTCTTCTCGATAACCTTATTCTGATCAGATGAGAAATTCCCATCAGTGTTTTTTTCTGTTTCTGTGAATGCACGTCCATTTGATAGTTCTATATCACCAGTAATTTGTCCATTACTAATAACCAATAACCGTTCACAAGTATTCCTCGCTTCAGGAAGTATATGTGTACTAAAGAGTATCGTTCGATCCTGACCAAGGCTTTTTATTAAATCCCGTATTTCCACAATTTGTCGAGGATCTAACCCGGATGTAGGTTCGTCAAGGATTAACACCTCTGGGTCATGGACTAAGGCTTGTGCCAAACCAACCCGTTGTCTGTATCCTCGTGAGAGTTGACCGATGATCTGATTTCGTCGTTCAATTAATCCGCATGATTCTATAACCGAATCTAATCGTTTCCTAAGCTGCTTCCGTGGTACATTTCGTATTTTTGCCATGTATGATAAATATTTTGTTACGGTCATTTCGGTGTAGAGAGGTATGTTCTCTGGTAGGTAGCCAATTCGATCTCTTACTTGTTTAGATTCTTTAAAGACATCGTATCCAGCTACTGAAACCTTTCCACTACTCGCAGGCATAAAACAGGTGAGTATGCGCATTGTGGTAGTTTTACCTGCACCATTTGGACCAAGAAATCCTACTATTTGTCCCTTTTCTACAGAAAATGATATATCATTCAACGCTTGAAAAGAACCATAGTTTTTGCAGAGGTTTTGTACTTCAATCATTTATATTGTGGGGTGTTGATGAAAGAATCTACATCATCAAAGAATGAATACAATTATAGGATTATCCCTAATTGTTATCTTGGTTGTTTATTCGTGTGATCGTAAATTCCTGATCTCTTTGCCTGCCAGACAAATACGGGTTATTGTCTGGGTTAACAGCCTCTGAATCTGCATAGACCTCAGGTAAATCAACTGGAACCGACACTACCTCAACTCTATCAGGATATACAAAGACCTGTCGCCACATCATCGGATAACATATTACACCGGATGTAATGATACATAATAGACCTTGTTCTCTAAATACCCGGTTTAAATGTAGGTGGCCACAAAAGAATCCTATAATTTGTCGTTCAAATGGAGCGACGACTTCAAGAATCTCTGCAGAATTTGCGATTCTTGAACCCACCCCTTGAAATTCCACGCTTGGGAAGGGGAGTTGGTGGGTAAAGATGATGATTTCTTCTCCATAATCAGCAGCTTTTTTTAGTTCACGTTCCACCCAGGCAAGCTGATTTGTACTGACATAACCGTGTGTAAGATCTTCTGGAACTTCTTGGGTATCCATTAATATAAACCTAACGTTGTCTTTCGCGAAACTTGTTGAACCCATGTTGTTGATACCGAAACATTCAAGATATGAAACTTTTGAACCAGTCTCTGGATCAAGATCGTGATTTCCAGGTATATAATAAATTGGAGCAGTTAGTTTTTCCCCAAGTGAATGTGCGGTTTTGAGAGCTTCTATATATTTTTCCGAGGACATATCAAAACTATTCCCACCACAAACAATATCTCCCCCATGAACGACGAATGCAGGATCAAAGTCATTTATCTGTTCAATAACTCTTTCATAAAGAGCGAGACTGTTCATCTGTTGCTGCAATCCACCTGCAAAGTTCTGTGGAGCATTTGGATAGAGATGTGTATCCGTAATAAAAGCGAATTTAAGAGGTGTCATAAATTAGCTCGTTTTCCTAAAATCATAATATAACTGGGTTTGTCTGAGTCAATATAGTGTTCAACTGTCCAATCGGTATCAACAAGTATATCTTCCAGTTCAGATTTTGAGACGAATAGGTAGTCGAACCATGGTGTAGCATATTGTTTGTATCGTATACGAATTCTCAGTTGTCCACTCATTCTGTCCCGTTCTCTATTAGATTGATGATATGCAAGATGTGTAAGGTCTTCTGTTTGGTATGGGTCCATTGTCTCAGCCACAATCTTACCATCTTCTGTTGTCATACCAGCAAATCGCTTCAATAACCATTTTGCTCTCTTATAACTGGCAAATAATCCGAAATTGTGTCCCATCATGGTTATCGTGTTGAACGTACCGAACTTGGTATTGAGTTGGGTAATCGGTACAAGTATAGCGTTTTTGACATCTCTCTTTTTACAGACTTGAATTGCTAGTGGCGAATTGTCGGTTGCCAAGACATCATGTCCTTTTTTTTGAAGATAGAGAGCGTGTCTTCCAGCACCGCAGCCGATATCTAAGATCCTTCCTGAAGTATATTCCATAGCAAGTTTCTGATGTTCTGCCCACTCAGGATATTCTGAAAAATAGGTGAGTGCTCCCATACGACTTGTGGTAATGTAACCGTCATCTCGTTCAACGATTTCAAGGTTTTGTATTCCATTCAGGTAATCGTAAAGGATGTGTCCATAAGCATCCTGTTTGTCTGTTAACATACTACTGTCTCACATATCCTGTTGTCCCGTTCCGTTCTTGTTTATGTGTTTCCCAATATTCTTCGATACCATTTCGCCATGTCTGTGCTGCTTCTGTTAACTCATCAGTAATATCTGGATACTCGTCTTTTAGATTCTTGGTTTCACCCATATCTTCATTAAGATTTGCAAGGTGGACATCATCTTCAGGAGGTGCACCTTCCACTAATCTACCGTTAAGGACTAATTTCCATTCGTTTCGCCGCATTGCTGTTTGATCTCCCATTTCCCAGAAAATATCCGTATGAGGTGAATACCATCCATCACACACCATGCCTATTTGGTTTTTTCCATCAAGTTGATATTTTGATAAATCTCCGTCTGCAGCGGATAGGAACGTAGGAAACACATCCATAGCTGCCCCACAATGGTTAACAACATTTCCGGGTGGAATTTCCTTTGGCCAATGCATTATCCCTGGTGAACGAATTCCTCCTTCATATAAACTGAACTTATGTCCTTTTAGTTTACCTGCACTTCCGCCATAATAAGGGTCTTGTGTTCCATCTAACCAGTTTCGAGTTTCCCGAGAGGGTCCATTGTCACTTTGGAAATATGAGAATGTATTCTCCGCGATGCCCTGACGTTCAAGTTCGGCAAAGATCGCGCCTACACTGTCATCAACTGCACTCAACATGGCAGCCATAATTTGTCTATCCCAAGGTAGATCTGGAAATCTAACTATATATTCTTGAGGAGCATGCATTGGATAGTGTGGTGCGTTATAAGGAACGTAGAGGAAAAATGGTTTTCCGATTTCAACAGATCTCCGTATATATTTGATGGCATATTCGGTAATTAATTCAGTAAAATACTCGCCATTTCGATATATTTCCTCACTATTTTCCCAAAGATCATGTGTTTGGTCAAAATCTGGTCTTCCCAATCCCCAATAAAAGATGTGAGAGTAGAAATCTATACATCCAGCCATGAAACCGAACCAATCATCAAACCCGTGATCTTCCGGTCTTGAACCTTCAGCGAGACCTAAATGCCATTTACCTGTCATCGCGGTATAATATCCAAGTTCCTTAAGAGCTGTGGAAATTGTTGGAACGGATGGTGGTAATCCGGTAGCAGTTCTATGACCAGATAAAATTGATCTTACACCTGCATGTGCAGGATATCTACCTGTTAATACTGAAGCACGAGATGGTGAACAGACAGGTGAATTAGAGTACCAATCTGTAGAGCGGATACCTTCAGATGCCATTCTATCTATATGAGGTGTCTTAAAATCTGTTGCCCCCATACAGGATAAATCACCATATCCTTGGTCATCAGTAAGAAAGATAATAAAATTGGTTTGCATGCTTTCTCCTAAAACTCATCAATGAAAGATGAATCATCTTTTGAATTAATCACTTTTTCCAAAAGCTCCGATCCAGACTTCGGTATTGTATAGCTTCAGAGACATGCCCACTTTCGATATTAGGACATCCATCCAAATCAGCAATGGTTCGGGATACTTTCAAAATACGGTCATAAGCTCTGGCACTCAATCCTAATTGGTTAATTGCTACTCGTAATAGATCTTGTGCTTGTGATTCGATTTTACAATACTCTCGAATCTGCTTAGATTGCATATTGGCATTAGAATGTATTGTCGTCCCTTCGAATCTTTGATGTTGTAAACGTCTTGCCTTTTCGACTCTATTACGAACTTCATCAGATTGTTCACCAGTAACCTCTGCAGAGAGTTCCGCATATTTTACTGCTGGAACTTCGACTTGGATATCAATCCTATCTAACAGGGGACCAGAAATCCGTGAAACATAGTTTTGTATTTGGTTGTCAGTACATTTACATTCCCGATTTGGATCGCTGAAGAAACCACATGGACAAGGGTTCATTGCAGCAACCAGCATGAAATTAGCTGGATATGTAAGTGATGCTGCAGCGCGTGAAATAGTAACATGACCATCTTCTAAAGGTTGTCGCATCACTTCAAGTACATTTCTCCGGAATTCGGGTAGTTCATCAAGGAATAGTACACCGTTATGTGAGAGACTGACTTCACCTGGACGCGGAATATTTCCTCCACCAATCAGACCTGCATCAGAGATGGTATGATGTGGGGATCGAAATGGTCGTGTTGAGACTAAGGGTGTATCACTTGGTAAAATCCCAACTATGCTTTGGATTTTTGTCGTTTCCAAAGATTCTTCTGTTGACAATGTTGGCAATATTGAAGGTATCCGTTTTGCTATCATTGTCTTACCTGAACCTGGTGGTCCAATCATTATAATGTTGTGTGATCCAGCAGCTGCTACTTCAATAGACCGTTTAACATGCTCTTGTCCCTTTACATCAATTAGATCAAGATATGTATTATTATCTTTGTCTTCAGTAATGGAACTTAGAGTATGTGATTCAGGTGTAATTTGCTTACTTTCATTGAGAAACGATGCTGCATCCGTAAGACTTTCAATTGGATAGACATTTAACTCCTCAACAATTGCGGCTTCCTTTGAATTTTCTGCTGGGAGGATTACATTCTGAATACCGTTATCTTTTGCTGCAATTGCTATTGGTAACCCACCTTGTATATTTCTAATTGTACCATCAAGTGCCAATTCCCCTAATATCATAGTATTTTCAAGTCCACTAAGATTTATTTGATTCGTTGCTGCCATTACACCTATGGCGATGGGTAGATCAAAAGCAGATCCAGCTTTTCGTATATCTGCTGGGGCTAAATTTGCAGTTATCCGACTTGGTGGGAAGTAAAAACCTGAATTCTTTATTGCTGCAGTAACTCTATCCTTACTTTCCTTGATTGCACTGTCCGGTAAACCGACTGTACTGAATGAAGGCAGTCCTTCTGCAACGTCCACTTCGACTTTTACAATATAAGCGTCAATACCCAGCACAGCACTACTAAGGACTGTTGCAAGCATATATGAATTCCTCTTCTTGATTATTCTTAAGCATAATTTCTTTTTATATATTTAAATCCATTATTTTTTAGACACTTTCATGGGTGAGTTTAATATAAAAATCTGTTTACTTTATATGTTTCTTAATTCTGACGCAACTATAGGTATCGATTTAGGGATACACCTTTCGCCCCGCTGAGGCTTAGGTTATTGGTGATAACGTGTTTTATAAACATTCCGTCCCTACGGGACTCAATTTACCAAACCAAGAGCAACATAACCTAAAATTGACGCTAATGGTTTTAAATCTGACGCAACATATAAAATGAATTCTATTTTGCTCCAGTGAGTAGCATGTAGATAACAATACATAGCACTCCTTGGAGTGCGGTGTTTAACTTAATGAGGATCACCAGTGAGTTTATTTAATAGTTGCAGTTGTCTGGGATCAGCGATAACAAACAGTGCATCTCCAGCATCAATTATCCACTCTCCTGAAGGGTTATAGATATATTGTCCATCCTTACTTCTTAGGGCAATTACAACCAGACCTGTTTCTCCTTGTATATTTGATTCTCGTAATGGTATACCTGCGAGTTTTGAATCATCTTGTACGATGGATTCAGCAAACCGAGTTGTTTGACGGCTTTGTTGCATTTTTGATATGAAGTCAATTAGATGTGGTTCGAGTATGCCTGATGCGAGCCTAATTCCACCGATATGGTCTGGCAATACAACTTCATCCGCCCCTGCGGTGATAAGTTTGTCAGGAGAGTTGTTTTCAACAGCCTTTGAAACAATCCGTATTTTTGGATTAAGGTTTTTTGCAGAAATCACGACAAAGAGATTATCCTGGTCTCGACTCAAACAAGTGACTAAACCTTTTGCCTGTTTTACTCCTGCACGTATGAGTACATCATCATCTGTTGCATCACCCTCAACATACAGAAATTCTAAGGTTTCCTCAAGATGTACTAAACGTTCTTCTTCTACTTCTATCCCAACAAAATTTACGTCGGATTTTAACATTTCTTCAAGAACATGTATCCCTGTGTCACCAAGTCCACAAATAATATAATGATCTGATAGTTTTTCTACGGTTCGTATCATTTTTCTTTGTTTAAAAATACTAAGGAGTTGTCCTTCAATTAGAAAAGCAATTGCGATTGTTACGCTATAGACAAAAACACCGTATCCACCGATGAGTAGAAACATGGTGAATATACGTCCACCTTCGCTCATCCCCATAAGGGTGTGTCCCGCTGTTGTCAGAGTTATAACAGTCATAAAAACTGCATCAAGTAAGCTCCAATCTTTGGTTGGATTGTTACTTTCAGTGATTGTATAACCGATGGATCCGAGAATTAATAGTCCGATCAATAGCGAGAACGCGATAATTATCTTGGGTTGATAATTCATTATCCTACGTTTTGTTGCCCTCCTCGTTATTTTATTCTTTAACCTAATATAACAAAGGTCATTTTACTTTTGGTTCGGTTACAATTGTCAAATGGAAATGGATGGTAAGAAATTTAAAGTTCTTCTTTTTCTTCTTCACCATCTATAGGTGGATGGACTTCATCGGTATCATTATCTGATGTTTCTTGCTTTGAAGTTTCATCGGTACCGGTAGGTGAGTCAGGTGTAGATATATTTTCTTCAGATTCAATTGTTTCCGTTTCTTTAGATAACTCTTGCTGGTTATTAATTGCCCTGACGTAATTCATTCTCAATTCGTATAGTGAGTTCGCTAAGAAATTAGATTCTGGTGCGGTTAGATTCCCTTTAGTTTTCTCATCTAACATCTCTATTGTATCTATTACCCTTTTTACTAACCCAAGATTTACAATTATTTGTTCTGTCTCAGGATCTTTGAATCCTTCCAAATAGAGATGAGCAGTTGTGACAAGATCTTGCAGGTAAGTAGTAAAACTCACCGGTGGTAGCTGGGAATCTTCTTGGATTGTGTTATCATCCATGTCATTTCTCCTAAAACTTAACAACTGAAGGCATTGATATCACAGTTTTATAATACAGTATAAGGTATTGAATATTATGTATCAAGAACGATAATTTGTGCTTGTAAACTTCCAGCTTGGTTGTTGTTATTTGGGTTCTCGTTCATAGCGAGAAAAATTACACCTTCTGCTGGAGCAGGATTATCGTAACGTGATCCGACAGCAAAAACATCACTTCCAATTTTTGCAATCAATGCGCCAATATTTGTTCCTGGGAGTAAATATCCATCTCCTGCAGGAGTCTTTGCAACCCCGTCAGCCCCACACCATCCAGTACGATTTTGTAAATCCGGTGACCATGCACCATCCGCATCAATTACAATTCTTTGTCCCTTTTCAACTCTAACATAACTTTCTTGCCAAACTGGACTCGGACGCGCGGTCCGAATAACAGATAATGCCATTCAACACTCCTTATTTGTAGGGTATGGTTTATTCTATTTAACTAATTACCCGAATTCATTCTTTATCACGTTCTCGAATTGAGATATTAATAATTTTATCATCTTTTACAAGATTATCTAATACATCAAGTCCTTTAACAACTTTCCCAAGCGTCGTAAAGTCATCATCTAATATAATAGGCGATTTACAGATAAAGAATTCATCTGCATCTGAGACGGATTCCCCTTCTACTTTCGCCATCAATATGACACCCTTAACGAGTTGATGATCCCCTTTTTCTATGGGTAGAGTGTCATCCACAAAAGCTGAACCAGCCTGAACGATTAGTTCTTCTACCCGATGAAATTTCTCGTTCTTATAATAATTTAGATTTGCATGTTTGATAAATGCCTTTGCTGTGATTGGTGCATCAGATGCAAAGAATTCAAACTCAATATTTCCTTTTTCCGTTTCTATCACAGCAATTGCATTCGCTGGGTCAATTGCAGGTTTAGCTTGAGGCGTGGGTTTCTCAACCTGTGTTTCTGGTTTGGATACTTCTTGTGAAGTATCGGATTGTTGAGTTGTCTCACTTGTATCAGTAGTTGAAGATGATTGTTTATCTTGTTGTGTACATCCGGAAATACCAATAAGAAATACACATAGTATGGACCAAAAGATGTAATTATATCCATTAATTCTCTGCTGCCTTAACATATTTCGACTTAGCCTCCAAACGAATTGTGGTGATTCTGTCGCCTATTGCTAACATATCGACGACGTGCATCCCTTGAATTACACCACCAAAGGTAGTATATTGTCCATCAAGATGAGGCTGTGGTTGTAGACAGATGTAGAACTGACATCCAGAGGAGTTTGGCATGTTTGCTCGAGCCATAGCAACAGTTCCTCTTATGTGTTTCCGTTGATTTGGATTGGTATATTCATCAACAATTTTCCAACCCGGGTCACCAGTTCCATCTCCTTTCGGACACCCTCCCTGAATAATATTTAATCCTGGTTGGTTGACAATTCGATGGAATGTTAATCCATCATAGAATTTCATACTGATTAGTTTTTTGAAGTTTTCAACAGCCACAGGTGCGGATTCGTCATAGAACTCAATTACTACGGTGCCTCTTTCAGTCTTAAGCACAGCAACTTTTTCTCTGGATTGATTAGCACCTGGAAGGAGAGAACATGCAGTAAAATAGTTTAGAATTAATAATAGTGGTAAGATGTAAACAAATTTCTTCATGACTTAGCCTTATTTACCTTTAAGACGTGCCCAAGTAGTAGCGAGTTTTCCTTGGGATTCTACGTTTAGAAGTAATGGATTGTCCATATCAGTTAGCAACTCATCCTCAGTTAGAGCATAGTTATACATCTTTATTTCATCAAGTGCGCCGGTGACATACCTTTCCTTTCCACCCCTTGCACCGATATATAATGCTCCATTGTTTGGAACAAGTTCCCCTTTACAATCTAATTGTTTATTCAAGACACCATCAATGTAAAGTTTTATGGTATTCCCGTCCCAAGTACCTGCCATAAAATGCCAATTTCCATCAAGTATACTTCCACCAACATTTTCATCATCACAATTATCGGGTAAATCAAAGAATTGTAGAATAGAACCACCACGATAGAAAGCAGCGAGGGTATATAAACCTGCCCCCCATGCGGGACCTTTTTCAACCCCTGTTTGTACATCAGCTCCGGCTCTTAATTTTGCCCAGAATTCAATTGTAATTCCATCAACTATATCAATACTGGAATGGTCAGGAACTTCGCCATGTGTTTTTCCGTCGAAATCAATTGCTTTTCCAAATTTACCTTCAACAAGTTTGGGGGATCCCGTGAAAGTTACATCATTCCGATATTCAGATGAATCTTTGGATACCTTTCCATTAAGCTCATCAAATGACAAGTGTAAAACAAGATCTTCTGCATTTGTTATTTCAGAGAGGATTAGGAATGAAAACATTAAGATAGACAAACCGATTATGTATCCAACACGTTTTCTTGTGTTATGTATATAGTAGTACATATTACTCCTTGAATTATATAATAATTCTTATTTAGCGAATATTTCTTTATAGAGATGAAAACTTAGATTCAATCTAATCTAAATTAGTGCTATTTCATATATTAAGAATAGCAAAATTGACTTGAAAAGTCAATTGATTTCTTGAATCGGTGTGTGTAAAGTTTTTGACATGCTTATCACGGACCATATAGTTTTTAGTTGTTAATTGTTCACAATAGTAACATAATTACTATTTACATGTTTAGAATTGTTACACTTTTTGTCACATGGTGTGACATTGATAAAATCCATCTCCCGTTAGTACTACACTGGGTTTACAGTCACTTTTTTAAGGTTACAAGAATTTGTCCCAATTACAAAATATGATGAATTTTGTGTCGTTTCCTATTCTTCTCATCCATTGAATTGGGATCGCATGAATGTGAAATATCTTCTCAATCCATTTTGAAAAGATATTCAAGTTTATCTCATAAATCATATATTTGGAAGATTTATTATAATGTAAGATCTGGGATCGGAATCCCCTCCTACAGAAGAGTCTAATCCTTAGTAGTATTTTCACAACACATTTTTTCCAAGAGTATGTAATAAACTGCTCTAAAGTCAATCCCAGAAAGAGTTTGTAGATATATCTAAATAAATGTTAGTTTTTTTAACTTTTTTAGAAAATTCATACTTTGTTTTTGTTTGAAGTGTTCTAAACCCTGTTCTGGTATAGGTTTGTAAGGGTATTAGATTTCGATTTTCTTTTCACAACTGTTGTGAAAGTTATATAACAACAATTTCATGACAATTTCAAGATTTGTTTTACTGTAATAAAAACTGTAATTTAAATAGTAACACAATAAAAATACAGATGTCAATCAAAAAGTTATTTTATGTGATATTATTTTAGAATTTATTAACTATTGTCATTTTGTTTTTAGTATAATTTCGATTATTATATATCTTTAGTTGTGTTATGGTTTGGTTTTCTTCAATATTTTTCATTTTTTTTGGTTATTATATTCTTAGTATATTTTCTATATGTAAAATTCATCCTTTCTACAGTTATGAATTGTCGAGTTGTGGATGGAGGATGTGAGGGTGGAAGTGGTCTGAATCACGGATTTCGTAGATTACACAGATTACGTAGAGAAAAGGGTATGTTTGGAAAGATGGAATGATGGATGAGACGAGTTTATGTTATACACTTTACAAAACTTGCATAAAAGCTATAGAATGTATGCGTCGCGAACCGTGCGATCAACAGTGCTGGCTTGTAGTGAAACTGCGTGATGATATACCTGACTCAGTTCAATTTACCTCTGTCCAGTTAATTATCAAACACACGTTACAATAGAATTTAATTGTTGACTATAAATATCAATCAATGTATTATGGATACGGAGGTGATTACATGATTGATCGACGTGGATTTTTAAAAACTTTGGCAGGATTGACAACAGGTATACTACTATCTTCATCCAATTCTGAGGGTCAAGAGCCACAATCAAGCGATAGGTTAGGTACACTTCTTCCTTTGCGAAAATTTGGTAGAACGAATGAAACTGTAACGATGTTGGGAGTGGGTGGTTGGCATATCGGTGATATGTCCGAAAAAGAGGCACAAAAGACCCTTGAAACTGCCCTTGAAGGTGGTGTTCGCTTTTTTGATTCGGCAGAATCCTACCAAGCCGGTGGTAGTGAAAAACGTTTAGGTAAGCTTTTAATCCCGAAATATCGTGACGATGTTTTTATAATGTCAAAAACAACTGCACGTGATGCAGATACAGCGAGAAAACATCTTGAAGGAACTCTAAAACGTCTTAATACCGACCAGATAGACCTCTGGCAAGTACACGCTGTTCGTAATCCTGAGGATGTTGATGGGAGGGTCAATGGTGGTGTATTTGATGTCATGGAGGAAGCAAAGAATTCAGGTAAAACAAGATTTATTGGTTTTACAGGACATACAAGTCCTTCTGCTCATCAACGTGTGATGCATCATTCTGATATTTTTGACGCTTGTCAGTTACCAGTGAATTTAGCCGATATTAATTATGAGAGTTTTATTGAAAAGATAATACCTACACTCGTAGAACGAAATATAGGTGTAATTGGCATGAAATCCTTGGCAAATGGGGGCTTTTTCGGAGGAACAAGACACGGAAGACATGGTCCGAATCCGAGAGTCGTTCCAAATAGGGTAAGTATATCTGAAGCCATCCGGTTTGTCTGGTCATTTCCAGTGAGTACTCTTGTTACTGGACCGGATAACGCTGAACAAATGAAAGAGAAAATTGATTTAGCCAAGAAATTCAATGGAATGAAAGAGGATGAACGTCAGAAGTTAATCGATAAGGTTGCTGATATGGCTGGTACGACAGTAGAGTTTTATAAAGCTTGATGTCCAGTTAAGGCGTATTATCATCTCCGAAAAATAAAGCTACAAAAGTAAGATTAAGTTTGATTTGAACAAGGTAATAATATTGGCAGTTATTTCCAATATTATTACCTATTCATCAATATAGCGAAATTTAGATCTGTAAATCTTCTGCTGTAGGATTATCTTTAAAACCCCCCGCTATAATATTGTTATATGGTTCATTTGGATCTCTTCCTACAGGTCGCATCTCAGGAGTATGATATCCGAATCGTACTGCTTTTCTCCATTGGTCTGTGCGATTAACCTCTGACCAATGTATCAAACAATAACTAAAGAAAATCACATCTCCTGCATTTGCTGGAACAGGAATAGAGTCGATAAAATCAGGATGGAATTTGTCGGTGGGAAGGTGCGGTGCTGTGCCTTCTCCAGTGATGTGTTCGCGTGGACCTTCTTTATGACTTCCTGGCACAACTCTTAAGGCACCACTCTCAAAGGGAGCATCATCAAGATGTACAAGACAATCAACAAAATCGAGTCCATCATGTGGGTAGAACGGATAGTCTTGATGCATAGGGAAAGGTGTGCCTTTTTCAGGTGGTTTTGCGTGTAAGACAGTATGGTGCCATTGGACTCTATCTCCTATGAGAGATTGAACCGCTCCGGTTAGACGATCATGGAAGATGACTCTACCCCAGGCTGCAGAATAAAAATGGGGATTGTGCATAAACACAGCTTTAGTAGTTTGTTGATCCTCTTCTTTCAAATACTTTGTCCGCCAAGGACCAGGCCACCCTATTGTTTCCTGACCCCAATTATTGATAATTCGCACCATCTCGGATGCCAATTCTTTTGTTTCATCAGGCGAAAAAAGTTGATCTACTTTGAGATATCCGTTCTCGTTGTAAAAATCAACTTGTTCTTGGGTTAGCATTAGAAACTCCTCTAAAATATGTCGATAAAAGTTATGGTTATAAAGATTTTAAGCATAAGAGGGATTAAATGTCAATATATTAATAGCAGGTTCGAAAACCCAATTTAGTTTAAAAGGAATTCTATAAACATTCCGTCCCTATCAAATCAACGGTATGAATGCCATTTAGGCATTCACTGGGACTCAAGATAATGACTAAACACTTCTTCTATTAACATTCCGTCCCTATGTGACTCACAATGTATATATGATAATCCTTGTATAGCGTAAGTTATAATGTAATCTATCAATTCTAAATGGTATTACATAGCACTCCGCTGGAGTGCAGGATGTTGATACCTTTTTCTATAGACATATCACCCCTCTGGGGTGAGGAAAGTGTCAGAAAAACTGTGTGAAACGATCAAAATCTGTTCGTAGTAACTTGGGTTATAAATAGTATCAATATTTGTGAATGTTAGATAACGTTAGTCTGAAAACTCAAATTTTTATATTCGGAGCGGTTAAAAACCGCTCCTACCAAGTCTATAAGAGCATTATTATTGGAAAAATGGAGTTCATATTCCTATAATCTAACTCACGTTTAGATAACTATTAATTGAATAACTAATACTATCGAGGTATTAGTTTCTTATGAATTTGCAATAGTCTTTCAAGTTCTTGAATTGGTTTTTCTGCGTCATCAACTCTTAGATCTATATATCGGTCATTAAATCCGCTGTATCCACCATTTTTCCTAACGATAAATAAGGCAGCGGATTGTTGTCCTCGTTTATCTCCTCCACTCTTCTGACCGGCTACAAGAGCTGCAACTAATTTGTCTGCTAATTCTCCCTCTGTCTCTTCAAAGGTTAATCCCATCTTTTCTACGACTTCTTCACCAGTCAGCAGATTCCCTTGTGCGGTGTAATTCTCTCCAGAATAAGCACCTGCCCATTCATGACATTCTTCACCTGTATAGTTTGCCACATTACCTTGTGCGTCAATAATACCGACCTGACGTGTTTTCCTTCCGGTATCGTCTTCTAACAGATGGTCTAAAGTTTGTTGTGTAGAAAGTCCTATTTTCAATAATTCTAATCCTCTGGGACCATAGGTAGTATTTGCCCAAGATTGTGTGGCAATAGCTCCAATTCCAGCTTCTGCCCATGGTACGACTGAACCTACTGCGAAAAACTTCGATTGAACAGCAATACCTAAATCTTCATTTGTTGGATCAAAACCTACTATTGAAAAAGTTGAAATTGGAGTCATGATAGGATATTGTTAACTAATCTGATATATAATTTATGCTTATTGTGTATTATTATTTGAGGAAATGATTAATCTTCAAATCTAATTTTCAAGGCAGCAGCGTGCCCTTCCAAACCTTCAATTTGTGCAAGTTCTACAGCATCGGGTGTGACCTTCTCCAATGCAGTTTTAGTGTATGAGATTAAACTTGTCTTCTTTAGGAAATCATCCACACTTAATGGAGATGCGTAACGAGCAGCCCTTCCTGTAGGTAATATATGGTTAGGTCCGGCAATGTAATCACCTACTGCTTCAGGAGAATAAGGACCGATTAGAATTGCCCCTGCATTTCTAATCTGTCCTATCCAATCAAATGGCTCCTCCAAATGTAATTCTACATGTTCAGGAGCAATTTCGTTTGTTAGATCTATGGCTTCAGAAATATCATTCACTAAAAATGCAACACCATAATTTTCAAATGCTTTAACAAGTTCATATTGTCGTGGAAAAGTACGTGCTTGTATTTCTATAGCTGCTTTTACTTGTTCTGCGAAACCTCTCGATGTTGTAAGAAGAATCGCTGAACATTCCGGTCCATGTTCTGCTTGAGAAATTAGATCAGCAGCAACATAATCGGGGTCAGCAGTACTATCTGCAATGACGAGAATCTCACTTGGTCCGGCTAATTTATCAATATCTACATGCCCATATACCTCTTTTTTGGCAAGTTGTACATATAAGTTCCCGGGACCAACAATTTTATCTACTGGAGATATTGACTCAGTTCCATAAGCCATAGCTCCAACTGCCTGTGCACCACCACATTTATATATTTCATCAATTTCACATTCTGCTGCAGCCACTAACATGTGTGGATTAATCTGACGATTTCTCATTGGTCCCATACAGACTGCTATTTCTTCGACACCAGCAACTTTCGCAGGAACAACACTCATCAACAATGATGAAACTAAGAGTTGACTAACTGAAGGCACACAAACACCTACACGTTTAAGTGGATTGATTATATGCCCAAGTAAGACGCCATCTTCTTCAGTTGAAAACCACGATGACCTCATCTGCTTTTGGTGGAAATCTTGTATGTTTTTGTTAGCATGATTAATAGCATCAATAAAGTCTTCATTTACCTCAGAATATGCATTTTTAAATTCTTTAGGTTGAACTCTCAGAGCTTTTGAGGGTAATCGTGGTGCGTCAAGTTTGCGAGTATATCGTGCTACAGCTTTATCACCTTCAGCTTGTACATCTGATAAAGTCCGTCTTACCGTTTTAAGAATGTCTTCATCTGTTAGCCTACCCCGTTCATTTAACTTGGTAAGAAATTTATCGCTTTCTGGTGTTTGTATGTCAAGTATTTGAAACATTGATGTAAATTGCTCCGTATCAGATAACCGTAACTACCATAACCTAATTGGATACATCTATCCTTTGTATTTCTGCGCCAATACTATTTAATTTTTCTTCAATTGCCTCGTATCCTCTATCAATATGATATATTCTTGATACAACAGTCTCCCCTATTGCTGCCATCCCTGCAATAACGAGTACTGCTCCAGCACGCAGATCAGAAGCCATTACAGGTGCACCACTGAGAGATGAAACACCATTTATAATTGCTTTTCGTCCATCAAGTCTAATATCCGCGCCCATTCTATTGAGTTCTGCAGTATGGATATATCTATCAGTATGTACATTTTCAGTAATAGTACTGGTTCCGGAAGCAAGACATAATAATCCCATAATTTGTGCTTGCATATCTGTAGGAAACCCAGGGAATGGAACTGTTTTTACCTCAACAGCCTTTAGCTGTCGTGGTGTGGTTACTCTAACCCCATCATCATCCCAGTTTAAATCCACCCCCATTTCAGTTAATTTATTTGACACAGCAGGTAGTTGTTCTTGTGTAATACCTTGAATATAAACATTTCCATTGGTAATTGCACTTGCCACCATAAATGTACCAGCCTCAATATCATCAGAAATGACATCATATTCTGTTCCATATAACTGTTTCACCCCATGTATGCTCAAAGTGTCCGTTCCAATACCATCAATTTCAGCCCCCATGGCAATTAGAAAGTTAGCAAGGTCAGTAATATGTGGTTCGCGTGCGGCCCCATTAATTACTGTAGTTCCTTCAGCTAAAGTGGCTGCCATCATTACGTTTGCGGTTGCGCCGACACTTGGACCGTGTTGTCCAATTAAATCTATATCTGTTCCGATTAATTTTCTTGCTTGAGCATAAATATAACCTTCTTTTACATCTACTTTCGCTCCTAAACGTGTTAAGCCGCGAATATGTAAATCAACCGGACGAGGACCAATTGCACATCCTCCAGGAAATGAAACCTTAGCACGACCAAGTTTTGCAACCAGTGGACCGAGAACATAGATTGAAGCTCGCATCCTACGTACTAAATCATAAGGTGCTTCATACTCCATTCGATTTATCGGCTCAATACATAGTGTAGAATCTTTTAGCTTTGTTGTTGCCCCAAGACCTTCTAATACTGCACTTAGAGTTCTTACATCTGTTAGGTTTGGTACATTGTGTAATACCGTTGTACTATCACCCAAGATAGCCGCAGCAACCGCGATTGGAAGAACTGCGTTCTTAGAACCGCTTATCTGTACTTTTCCTTCAAGTTTTGTACCGCCATTGACAATGAATTTTTCCATTTTTTTCCTCTATTTATGAATAAATGTATATTATAAATTTTATCGTTTGATGTAATATACTTTTGTCTTGCATAAACGATGCCAATGACTTACTTGTTACAATTACTGTTTTTATAGGAATTAGTTTAATAATATTTGTATAAATTAAACCACATGTTGTGTTAAATGGTGATAAATGACTCCTGCTTAGATACATTTGTATTATATCATACTTATACAGATATCCTCTATGTCTTTGTAGATAATAGGTGTGTTATGTTTTGGTCATTTTATGTAAAATCTTTTTACTTGACAGAAGCGTTTTTATACCTTAGAATTTGATAAATGTAGAAATCGGATTCAACCATATGAATACAAGTCGAAAACCAAATCACTATTTCCAAGATTTAGACGAAATTAACTGTCTTACAATTTGGGGTGTTGGCTTAATTGGGGGTTCACTTGGCTTAGCGTTGAAGAGGAATGGATTTAAAGGAAAACTGGTAGGTTTAGGTAGAAACTTAGAACGGCTACAAGTTGCCTTGGACCTTGATGCGGTTGATTCTATTACTACGGATACACAAGAGGGAATATTTGAAAGCGAACTCATAGTGCTATGTACACCTGTAAGTATTGTACCAGAGAATGTAATACAAATAGCGAAATATAAACAAACCCTTAATATACCCACTATAATTACTGATGTTGGAAGTACAAAATCATCCTTAGTAAGAACTATTGAAAGAGAACTAAAATTATTTAGTGATGATACTGTATCTTTCGTTGGTGGACACCCGATGGCAGGTTCACACGAATCAGGTGTTATATCAGCAAAATATTCCATGTTTGAAGGAGCGACATGTATCATCACACCTACTGAAACCACTGATCAACATTCACTCAATACAATAAGAGAGTTGTGGAAATTTGTAGGATCACAGCCCTATGAATGTTCACCTGAAGTCCATGATTTACTCATCGGTGCGGCGAGTCATTTTCCACATTTAGTCGCGAGTTTACTGACAAATACCGTTGCTGATGTTAATACTCCAAATGGTAGAGCATTGGATTTTACTGCAACAGGATTTCGCGATACTACCCGTATAGCAGCCGGTTCACCTGATTTGTGGACTGGTATTTTTATGCAAAATAACGAAGTAATGATTTCATTAATAGATGATTTTGTGGTTAGATTAACTGACTTAAAAAACCTACTTCAGTCTAATGATTGTGTTGAAATAGGCCGTATTCTGAGTGAAGCAGAAACTACCGTGAAAGAAATAATGGTATAGTTTGTTAAATGAAGAGAATAACTAATCATATTAAGATTGCTATAGATGGTCCCGCAGGATCTGGCAAAAGTACTGTTGCACAGAAAGTAGCTGAAAAACTGGGACTACTGTATCTTGATTCTGGAGCCATGTATAGAGCAGTTACAGTTCTGGCAATCGAAAATGGTGTTGAAACAAATATCCCCGAACTCATCAAATTGGCTAAAAAATGTCATATCGAATTTAGTGAAAATGGAAAATCAATATTTCTCAATTCCGAAGATATTTCTACTCAGATACGATCTCCAGAAGTAAATACATTAGTAGCAGATATTGCAAAAGTCCCTCAAATTCGAACAGAGATAGTTAGACACCAGAGGAGAATTGGTGATGAAGGAAGCATCATTGCTGAGGGAAGAGATTTGACCACCATTGTTTTTCCAGATGCTGATTATAAATTTTATCTTGATGCATCAGTAAAGGAAAGAGCCAAACGAAGGTATGCAGAACTTCTGTCGCAAAACGTGAATACTACTTTACAATCTGTTGAAGAAGCAATACAAACACGAGATGAGAAGGACACTACAAGAGAGCATAGTCCTCTTAGTGTAGCTCAAGATGCTGTCTGTGTGGATACAACTGGAATGACTATAGATGAAGTCGTTGATCATATTATTTCTAAGGTTTCCAAAGATAATTACCAATAAACAATTGATAGGAAGGATTAGTATCGTTAGCTATTATAGGTTTTACTATGGATTATTAGGTTTTACTATGGATTATTCAAAATATGGAATCTATTTACCTCGCCGTCTATACAGGTGGAGCCATCGTCTGACAAGACTCTTCTTTAAGATCATGGGCAATCTCAAAGTAAGTGGGGTGGATAGTATACCTAACGAAGGTGGCGTACTAATTGTATCTAACCATGTTAGTCTATTAGATCCTGTAATTGTGGGTTCAGCGGTAAATCGTGAGATACATTTCATGGCACGGAGCGATGTCTTTAAGATCCCTCTCTTAGGGAAAATAATCACTGCATATAATGCTTTTCCTGTTAACAGATGGGCCCCTGATTTAGGAGCATTAAGAAGGACAATATCACTATTAAAGGCAGGAAATGCTGTTCTCATGTTTCCTGAGGGAACACGTAGTGCTGATGGAACATTGGGAAAAACGAATGATGGTGCGTGCTTTATTGCCCATCGTGCGAATGTTCCCACAATTCCTGTTTACCATAGTGGTGTACAAAAGATGTTACCGCGTGGAAGTAGGCGTTTACGGAGAGCGAAACTTTCGGTCTCATTTGGGGAACCAATTGATTTTTCAGAAATAGTGGAAACAGAGGTAAAACGTGAAATGTATCAACAGATGGGTATACGGATGATTGATGCAATCACAAAGTTATCGAAGGATAGTACGCATTACTAAGGAGCCGTAATTATTTCCTCTGGTGAATTCAGTTTGAAGTATTTGCTAAGATATTTAATACATCACCTTCCTGAACAATATATGCTTTCCCTTCTGCCCTTAACATTCCTTTATTCCGTGCTTGTATAAATCCTTTAGAACTAACTAAGTCCTCCCAATTTATACATTCAGCTCGTATGAAACCTTGTTCAAAATCGGTATGAATTAGACCTGCTGCCTTAACTGCAGTTTGTCCACTTTTTAGAGTCCATGCTCGTACTTCTTTTGGTCCACCAGTAAAAAAAGTAATCAGTCCCATTAAATTATATGATGTTTGAATAAACCTATCTAATGCGGATTCATTCAAACCCATCTCTGATAAGAACACTCTTGCATCTTCAGAATCAAGTTGTGCGATTTCCATTTCTAATTGTGCCGCAAGGACAATAACAGCGGTTTGATCTTGTTCTTCATACCTTAGAATAGGATTAATGAGTTTATCAGAATATTGTAATTGTTCTTCGCCGATATTGCAGATTAATAACAATGGTTTCAAGGTTAAAAAGCCATACCCGCGAATCAGTTTCTCGTCATTATCTGAAATAGGAATAGAACGTAAAGGATTGCCAGCCTCTAAATTATCTTTAAATTGTTCTAAAATACGAAATTCATTTAGAAGTTCTTGAGATTTTTGATTCTTTAGTTGTTTTTCAAGTCTATCTAATCTACCAACTATAATTTGAAGATCAGACATTATGAATTCAATATTTACAGTATCAATATCTCTTTCAGGATCTATTGTTCCGTCAACATGTGGAACTCTGTCATCCTCAAAGAGTCTAACAACGTGTGCGAGTGAATCAACTGTTCGTAATTCAGCCAAGTAAGCACTATCTAATTCTGATAGATCAGTAGTATCAACTTCTGTTTTTGTATTTGCAAATTCTGTCCCCCCACCATCAACATAATCAATTGTTGCGTTTATTATTTTTTCTGAACCAAAAATTGGAACTAACTGACTTAGTCTATCATCTGGAACAGGAACAGTACTGAGATTTATCTTTTTATTTCCTGTATAACCACCAATTTCAGCATTCGATTTGGCAAGTGCATTGAATACTGTGGTTTTACCTACATGTGGACGACCTACAATTCCTATTTTCATTTTCCTTATTTCTATTTTAGTATTACCTTTGCTATTTGAAATTACACAACTAAGTAACACGACGAAGTTAATGTGATACAATAGATAATCATTATCATTTCCATTTGACTACAATCTGAGATAATGCTAATATTTCCATAAAATGTATGACACTACTCTATCTGAGGATATACGCATGAGTACTCAAACTCGAAATTGGAAGAAGCATATTACGAAGGCATTAACTATATTATTAATTTTGATGGTTGTTCTGGCAATTATTCAATGGTTTATTATACAAGGCTTATTCGGTTTTGCTGCGGAAATGCTCAAAGATGGTATGGTAAGACAAGCTCCTGACGAAGTTAATCGTGAATATATTATAAATACTATTGAACGTGTTAAAATGCGTGTTAACCAATTACCGTTTAGCTATATCACTGGGAAATTAGATTTACGGAAAATAAAAGCAGCAGGTGAATATGTCAGTGTAGTAAATGAAGATGGAACATGGCAAGCAGATGAAATTAACAATCTTTTACAAATTCTAAATGCTTCAGTTGGTTTCAAACAGGAAACAGAGTGATTAATGTCACTACAAATTACACCCCCCTATGAGAAGTTTTCTTATGCCTACGACAGGATGATGAAAAATGTAAATTATCCGCGTTGGATGCAATACATTGAATCCATCTTTGAAAGATACGGTTCAAATCCAAGAAAGATTCTTGATCTGGCATGTGGCACGGGAACACTAACTCTACTATTAGCCTCTAAGGGGTATGAAATGTCTGGAATTGATAGAGCATCAGGCATGTTAGAAATTGCAAGGCAAAAAGCAGTAAGTCAAGATTTAAATGTTACATTTCATCAAGGGAATATGCTAAATTTAGACTTAAATTATAAGTTTGATGCAATTTTATGTACCTATGACAGCATCAACTATGCTTGTAATGAAGATGAGTTATGTAGTACTTTTAACTCTATATCCTCCCATCTTCAACCTGACGGTCTCTTCATTTTTGATGTCACTACAGAACGAAATATCGTAGAACACTTTCACAATAAGACGTTTTCTGAAAACCACGAGGATTACTCGTACATCTGGAAGAATAATTATCTACACCATTCCAAATTGTGTCGAACGTTTCTGACCTTCTTTATAAAAGAGGGAGATGTATTTAGACGTTATGAAGAGATCCACAATCAAAGGATTTTCGATGTAGCCACAATAAACGAATTATTAGTGTGTTCAGGATATAAAATGTTAAGTGCCTATGATATGTATACTTTCAATCGATGGACTCGAAATTCAGACCGAATTAACTTTACTGCCCAATTGGTTTAATCTATACCCTGATTACCATTTGAATTTCAGTTGCTATAACCCTTCAGCGATTAAATCTCCAACTTCTTCAGTCGTATAACCCATTCGTCCTGCCCCAAGGTCTTTTATTTTTCCACTCGCTAGTAAATTAGTGACAGAATTTTCTACTTTTTTGGCAGCATCATTGTGTCCAAGATGGTCTAACATCATTCCTGCTGCACCTATAGCAGCGATTGGATTGATTTGATTCTTGCCTGTATATCGTGGTGCAGATCCATGAATAGGTTCAAACATAGCAACACTCTCTGGGTTGAGATTTCCAGAAGCTGCAACACCCATACCTCCTTGTATCATTGCGCCAAGGTCAGTTATGATGTCCCCAAACATATTACATGTGACAATTACGTCAAACCATTCAGGATTTTTTACCATCCACATCGTGATTGCATCGACAAAAGCATATTCTTTGTTAATATCTGTAAAGTCTTCTGCAACCTCATCAAAAACGCGTCTCCACAGATCGTGTGCGTAGGTTAAAACGTTTGCCTTGTCACAAAGTGTAAGAGTATTCTCTTTATTTCTCTTCTGAGTCAATTCAAATGCATATCTGACACAACGTTCAACACCTTTATATGTGTTAATCATTTCTTGGATAACTACTTCGTCTTTTGTACCACGTTTCAGGAAACCACCGATTCCAGCATATAATCCTTCAGTGTTTTCTCTGACGATTATAAAGTCAATTTCTTCAGGACCTTTATCTTTTAATGGTGTTGGAACACCTGGATATAGTTTAACAGGACGAAGATTTATATACAGATCAAGTTCAAACCGTACCTTTAGCAAGATACCCTCTTCTAATATACCGGGTTTGACATCTGGATGTCCTATTGCCCCTAAATAGATCGCATCAAGTCCGCGTAATTCTTCTAAAACTGAATCTGGTAACACTTCTCCAGTTGCAAGATATCGGTCTCCTCCGACATCATAATCAACGGTTTCGTATTTTATACCATCTTGTTCTGCTGCAGCCCCGAATACTTTCATTGCCTCGCGTGTGACTTCGGGGCCTATTCCGTCTCCAGGGATAAGACCGATTTTATACATTAATTTTCTCCATACTATTTGCTTAAATAATTGATGGTATATTTTAACATAATTAAACCAGTATTGCAAATTATGAGAAGTCTAATGAGTAGGATAACGCTTTTGTTTTACTATTGTTCTATATACATTGTAATACCGGAAAACCAATGAATTTTAATTTTTGTTGAATGACAATATGGTATAATAACAGGTATTGTAAGGATGTTTTATGGAGATATACTTTGTTTAGTGAATCTGAATTAACCAGTCTACTATCAAAATTTCAAGATCTAAGAATCTTAGTTGTGGGTGATTTCTATCTTGATGCATATTGGTATATAGACAAAACTCGTTCGACCTTATCACTGGAAACACCTTGGCATACTAATCCTGTAAGCGAACAGTCTTATAGTCCTGGTGCAGCGGGGACAGTTACAAATAATTTGAAGGCTTTAGGGGTGGGAACAGTTTATACCTTAGGTGTAATCGGCAATGACAATTTTGGTAGAACTTTACTGACATGTCTACAAGATACAGGCTGTATTACGGATAGAATGATTCAAGAAACGAATTGGGTAACTCCCACATACTTGAAACCTATACACCGAGGTATTGAAGGAATAGAAACAGAAGGACCCAGATTTGATATTGAGAACACAGTTCCGTTCAACAAAAAGGTTGAAGATGACTTAATAAACACCTTACATAATTTCCTTCCTATGGTAGATGGTGTTATTATCGGTGATCAGATGCCGATTGAAAATTTGGGGGTAATAACAAGCAGTGTACGTGAAGAATTGTGTGATATAGGAGATAAATGTCTTGAGAAGGTTTTCTTTGCAGACTCACGGACACGTATTGGCTATTACAAAAATGTAATTATCAAACCGAATCGATTTGAAGCTGCTCGCGCTGTAAATCCAAATAGTAATTTGGAGAATGTGAATTTAGAGTCCACAAAACAAGCAGCAATCAGTCTGTCAAAGAAGACCAAAAGAACTGTTTACATAACTCTTGGTGATAATGGCATCCTTGTTTATAACAATGGTACATTTACACATATTGTAGGAAATGCGAGTAATGATAAAGTTGATCCTGTTGGCGCGGGTGATAGTGTTTCAGCTGGTCTTGTTTCGACCCTCTGTTGTTTAGGTGCAGAACACATAATTAAGGCAGCCTATATTGGAAATTTAGTTGCATCTATTACAGTTACAAAAATTGGAACCACTGGTACAGCATTACCCAAAGAAATACTTGAGAAGAATCGGAGTATAAATGGACGTTTTTGAAGTAATCACGAACCGACGAAGTCATCGCGGTGAGTTCAGGAATTCTCCTATTAAAGAAGTAGACTTAGATAAGATAATTGAAGCTGCACGATGGGCACCATCCCCATTCAATGTACAACCATGGGAATTATTAATTATTCAAGAGGAACAGAGTAAAATTGAACTTGCCGAACTAACTGAAAAAGCAATAATAGAACAATTTAAGGATAAACAATTTTTAGAAGACAATGCTCGTTGGATGTGTACCTCAGATGAAGAATGGCATGCTCGTGGTGATGGTGTACTCTTAAGTGATCATGTCTCATTGCCAAAATTATTTGATACTCTCCCCAAAAAAATAACAGGAAATATCTTAAAAACTTTATTGAACAATCTAAGCTCATTGAGTATTTTAGGGCATTTAGGAATAGGTAAGATGCCTGCAAAAGAAATTGCTGGTCAAGTTAGGGAATCACCCGTATTAATATTGGTTGTCATGAATACAGAACGCCGACCACCTGGCGATGGAGGAAATCGATGGATGTGGTTAAGTGTTGGAATGTTTATACAGAATATGCTTCTGGCTGCGTCATCCTTAGATATCGGTATTCAGTTTATTAGTGCACCATTGGAAACTGAAGAAGATCGTCAAAAAATACGTACATTATTCAATTTTGCTGACAACCATGAAATTATGACATTATTAAGGATGGGTTATATGAAGTCTGATGCTATGAATTCTGTAAGGATTAAAACATCAGATTTTATACATTATGAAAGGTATACTGATTGAGAATGTGGTAGGTATGTATACGAAGGTATAAATTTCTAACTATTAACCAACTCATCATTATAGGCAAATAAGGCTGGTGTTCCTCCAGTATGTAAAAAGATTACAATATCCTTTTTACTGAACTTTCCCTGTTTTATGTGGTCTATAAGACAAGCCATCGCCTTAGCCGTATATACTGGATCAAGTATGATACCTTCAGTGTTTGCTACTAAACGTAATGCTGTTATACACTCAGGAGTAAGGTATCCATAAGCTTCCCCTATATAATCATCAGTGTTAACTATATCTTTATCTGATATTTGTGTATCCAATTTTAGAATTGATGCAGCAGAATTCGCAGCATCACGGATTCGATCTATCTTCCCTTCCCAGTGAATCGGCGCAGCGGCATAGGGTTTCATTTTCATATCAAGGACTTTTGTTCCAAGTACTAATCCTGCCTGAGTTCCTCCTACTGAAGAGGTATATATCCAATCTGCCTTAATTCCTAAATGTTCTTGTTGTTGATAGATTTCTGTGATACACCAAGTGAAAGCAACTGCTGCCAGTGCTGTTGAACGTGGTGATGCAATTACATAGGGCTTTAAACCTTGTGCTTTCAATTTGTCTGCTAAGTCAAATTTATAATCTTCTAATTCTGGACCAAATGGAACATCTACGATTTCAACATCTGCCCCAGTTAAATTATCTAATAGGAGATTTCCTTGTAAAATACTCTTATGATCCCGAGAAAGTCTGAGATAGCAATTCAATCCAAGTTTACCACATGCTGCAGCGGCTTGACGGCAATGATTAGATTGTGAAGCTGCCCCGTGGACGATTGTATCTGCCCCTTGATGAACTGCTTCACCTATCGTAAAGGTTAACTGTCTGACTTTATTACCCCCAAATGCTAATCCTGAACAATCTTCTCTTTTAATAAAGATGCGCGGACCACCTAAAGTTTCTGATAACCGTGGACATTCCTCAAGCGGAGTTGGGAAATGTCCAATTTCTACTTTGGGGATCTGCGCAATATTTTGAAGAAGAGTATTTATATTGGTCACTGCTATTCTGATTGCACAACGACAGCTGATTGAATAATTCTACTACCGTCTTTAGATTGTATTCCGGGTGAAATCACTTCAACAACTGTATCAGTTTCACAATCACTTTGACGTTTTTCCCTGACTTCATGTAGATCTGAAGAGATCTTTGTTTTTCCAGGTTCAATTGGAATCAATTCACAATCCACTAAATCTAAGAACCAGTTCAATCTTGATTGAACAGATTCCAGTGAACTGAATTCTACAATAATTGGGTATAATTTATCTCTAACAAATTCCACCAAAAACCTTTTGAATGCAGGGAGCTTAACTTTTTCCGCATGCTGTAGTTCTAATTTAGATAATTTATCAGTGAAACGTTCTAAGTAAGTCTCACAATCTCTCTGTATATCTACCAAATCTTCTTCAGATGATGCCACTCTATCAGGGAATAGAGTGGGTGAAGGAGCCGTCATACCCCGCGTCTGTTTCAAGGTCTGTTTTAACTCTTCTTCAATTTCCTCAAGTTTGGCAGCAAGAGTTTCTTTAGTGTCAGTTCCTTGTTTAGCTGATTTCTTCCACGAAACAATTTCATTAACCATTAGGTTTAACACCAAGACTGCCGCTTCTTCTTCACTCAATTCATTGTAATCCCAATTATCTAATAATATACCTGAACCGTTATTATAATCATTCTCTAATTGCTCCAAATCTGAATGAAATTTCTCATATAAAGACCGGTTCTGTTCCTGATAATATGCCTTTTTAGTCTTACTATTTGAAAGACTGAGTACACCACTCAACTGTTTAAATATTCCTTGTCCTTTATCATTACGTTTTTCCTTTGATACATGTTGAGAAGGATGGAAGGTTGCAGGTTGTTTCGATGAACTCTTTGGAATAGAAGGCACTTTGATTCGAAATCTTATATCCTCTGTTGAAGATTGATGATAACGTCCAACATATTGGGTCTTCCGCTTTGGCAGGTTATCAACATTTTCTATTGTAGGTTGATCAGAGTTTGGTTTCAAAGACTTGACAGCAACCTCATAATTAGTAGTTTGATCTAAGTCTATACCATTATTAACATCTGGTGTATCAAGTGGTGGATTCAAATTAGCCAATTTGGATTCAATTGTACTTAGGTTATCACTATCCGTTGTTTCAAGTTGGTCAATTTCTGATTGATTATGATCAGAATCCTCCTTCTCTTGTTGAATCTGACTTAATACTGAATCTTGATTCATTTCTGTAGATTGATAAGGATTTTGATTTCCATTTCCATTTGTATTAGGAACAAGAGTATCAGGAACAGATTCCGGTGTTTCTTGTAGTGTATCTACCTTATTCTCCTCCATTTCTTCTCCCAATTGCTCTTTTATTTGATCTAATTCTTCTATAATATTAGTTGTATATGTGGAAATGGGTTCATGTTGATCGACATAAAACGCTAATCTATGTGATTGAATTACATCTGGAGGAACTACTACATTCTGGGTTTTCTCTGACAATTGGAATGTAATCCAATTTACACGTCCCCCAGATGGCTGTTGCTGATACATTACACGCAGTCGCCGTCCATTTTCTTCTTTATTCTCAACGCTCATTATTATATGGGGACCGTTTAAGGAAAAACTTACTTCAATTCCACGAAAACTACCTGTCACACTATTTGCTGTCATCCGGCTGTCTCCTTGTAGCTTGGTACGTCATTAAACGTGGACTATCCAATAGTACTCTATTGTATTTTATATCGTTCCAATGATTATATAGATTTTAACGTATGCTATTTATTTTGGGTTACACACCAACATTAGATAAAGACCTTATACGACTTACTTATTTCATTGAAATTTAGGTGTCTGTTGAATACTATACTTGGTCAAGAATTCCATCCGACCTAATCTTAAACCATTTCTGATAATTATGGTCTCTTTAAGGTTGGATTATATAGGAATAAAAGTTCGTAGGATTTAGACTTTCTGGTAAAATAGCTGTATATTTGTTAGGTTTTCCTATTATCCTATCTTCTTATCACCATTTTCCGAGTTGCTTTAAACCCTCCTGCAGTAATAGTATAAAAATACATACCACTTGCGACCTTTTCATTACTTGTATTTCTTCCATCCCAATGTAAAATGTGTCTACCTTGTGAATGAGTTCCATACTGTTGTAATGCGACAAGGTGTCCTTTCTCATTGTGGATTGATAGACTGAAATCAGTATCTGTTGCGAGAGTAATGGGAATCCATGTTTCTGGATTAAATGGATTTGGATAGTTTTGGAATAACTGATTGATGGAATCTTGAGATAAATCCGGTTGGGGAAATCCATCTTCTCCACTATGGTCTTCAACACCTAAATTACTTAAACTTGCATCAATTTGATATGTGTTAAGTTGGTATAAATCAGCGATATAAACAGCATTATCAGTAACCAGCATATCTGAAGGAGCATGTAATTGTGTATAACGCATTTCTCGTAACATTGTCTCGGTATGAATTACCTGCAGACTTTCAACATCAAGTAAGTATAGGAAATCCTCGTTAGCTTTTGCTACTATAGGTATTGTCGTATCTTCGTAAGTTGAGACTATTTTAAGATTATTTTGTTCACTGTTGTCAAGCTTTATCACGCCGATGTGTGTATCAAGTATATAGATAAAATTATCTGAAATTGAAACATTAGTTGCAGCTCCTTCAGTTTGGAAATGTAGTATTGGACGAGGGAGAGATGGGTTTGAGATATCTAATATATGAATCCCACCCTCAAGTGCTGCAATATACGCATGTGTAGTATTATGATCTATCTTATACACACTACCATTCAGATTACGGTTTGAGACAATTCTACTCAATTCAATACTACTAATGTCTACAACGACAAGAGAACCTGCACAGAGATATGCATAATTCTCTATCAAATCAATCGCTGAGACAGGGTGCTGAGTATTTATTTTTACAAGAGTATCACCTGAAATAATATCAATGATTTCCATTCCATCTTCTAATCCAATAAAAGCCAAATCTTCTTTAATGGTTACACATAATGTTCCTAATTCTTCTTCTATTGAGCGGACATCCTGTATTATACTACCTGTATATGGATCTGATAATTCTATTACCTTCAGACCTCCTTTTCCATGTGCGACAGCAATTCTTGATTCATTATTATCTACATCAAGATCATAAGCTGTACCGCCAGCATCATATTGAGTTAACCATTTGGGAGAATAGGGATTAGTTATTTCGAAAGTCTGTATCCCACCTAATCCATCCGCTATATATGCATATTCTTCAGATGTTTCTGTTTTCCATAATGCAAGACTATTTGCTGATCCATAAGTAGGATGCGATGCGACTAATTCCGGTTTGAAGGGATTACTCATATTAACAATGTGAAGACCAGCATGTATATCAGTTAGATATAGAAAGTTTTGCATACGTTGTATACTTGAAGCCAGACCTGGTGTATTTAATACAGTAATTGGTTTGGGTTCAGCAGGAACATCTACATTTATTATATGAAGATTGTTAGAAATAAGTTGTATATTGTCATCTCCAAAATCAAAATCAAGTACAGCAAGTGGATATGTTCCTTTTACATTGAATCCACCAAGAGGATCCGGTGTAAGAATATATACGCCAACTGCATTATCACTTAAGTATACATCCTCACCCTTTGTTGATACACTCAATGGAACTCCAGTAGGTATATATGTTCGCTTTGGATTCGGGTTCTCCAGGTTATAAATGTCCTGTAATCTATAAACCGACAACCCCCGTATTGTGTCAAGTGCATACATATTTCCATTTGCTATATATATATAACTTGCATCTTGAAAACCTTTGATCGTCTTTAGAATTCTGGGTAATTCAGGTTTACTTACATCAATCAAATGTACTCCTGAATTACCATCAGCTACGAATACATTTTCTCCATCAATTGCTAAACTCCCTGCTGAGCCAGGTGTTTGCATTTCACTTATCTTGATCAAATCCTTACCTAAGCTGAATACTTCTAATCCCCATTCACTTGTAGCAAATGCAAATTCATTAAATACTATTATATCTTGATAATTACTCGAAAGATGAATCTGCGTTCTCGGTTTTAATTGCATCGAGGTATTAGAGGGGATTAATCGGGACGAAGTGTTCAGAAGGTTAATTTGTTGTGTCTTACTTCTGGGTGGGTGTTTTACTGAATCTGGAATTGAGATTCTAAACCTGTAATTGATATTCGGTGTTGGCAAATTATTCTGAACACTTAGGTTGATAGGGTTTTTATCTATTGTAGGATTTACTGTGCTGGTAAAAGTCTGTTTGTAAGGACTGGTAATAACTACGAGTATTTGACCTTCTGGTTTTAATTTATCTAAAGTAAGTGTATATGTTGAGGCATTATTTTCTTCTGGAGTAGGATGTATTGGTAAAACAACTGGTTTTTTACTATTCGGCAATAAGTAGACAATCTTAGCATATAAATCAACTTGTGGATGCCCTTGTAATGAAATCTCCATTTTTTCGGGAAGATTTCTGTATAAGAAATATTGAAAACCCCAACTATCTACAGTTCTATTATGCTTTGATGGATAGGATGTAATCAGTGGAATATTAGCATCAATTTTTCTATTCTTAAGATTCCTGTAACTATAATCTGTACCTAAACTGGGATCATTAATCCAATTAGTAATTCCCCAATTTAGAAAAACATCAATTAGTTCTTTACCCTTTAATGATCTTCCTATCCCATCCAAACCAAGTTTATCCTCAGCTGAAATTCTCCTTATAATAGACTTATTCCCATGGTTTTCATATAGGTATAGGAGATACATAAAAGCAGCACCATAATATATATCTGATGTATTTGCAGTTGTAAGTGATAGATTCGGATTGGAGAGATAGTTATCAACAAATAGCGTATGAACAGTGCCATAAACCCCCCATTCTGTAAATGAAGCTAACCCCTCTTCTAACCAACGTTGATCGTTTGTTCCACCGTTCTGATACCAACTAACTAAATGTGCAAATTCATGTGCTAAACTACTATAGAATGTATGTCTGGCTCTTTCTTTGAATTGATAAATATCCATATAGAGAATATCGCGTTTATTACTTGTTGGATAGGTCGGTTGTAGATCTGTAGGAGAGAAATATCCGCCATAATCATGACCCGATTTATTCATCCCTACATCGTGTAATAGGATTGTTATTTTATTATCCCGATCAAATCCAGGTTTGAATTCTGATCCAATCCAATCTTGAACACCAGAGTAGATTCTATTGTCGAAAGTTTCTGTGATATTCTTTGCATCATTTTCTGTGAGTAATTCTTGGACAGTTGTATCAATATATATATAACAATTTACACCAATATTAACACAGATAGCATTTACAGATGTTTCCGGAATATGGATATAAAACCTTTCTACTTGTCCCAATTTAACAGGTGCTGCTGGTGCCGCAGGCACGTTTATTATCCTGTTTATACTGCTCTCTTGAATGTTCGCATATCTTTCACATAGTAAAGGTGTGCCACACTTCCAAGGTTCAGCATTAACTTTTCCTAAAAAAACAAGAAACTGAATAAGTAAAAAAAAATTTAAAATTCGCATACTTTTTATGTAAATAGAAGAAACAACTCTAATAGCATGTATTATTGAAATAAGATATAATCTATATGTTCCTCATAAACTATTCATATTTCTTTACAGGACTATTTCAACGACAATGAATTCCAATTATCATTCTACATTGGTTGTTTATTAGTGGAAAATTACAAATCTTTATTGAAAACTTCAAGAATGAAATAACCCTTATGAAAAACCAAACTTTCGAATTCCTTGAACATACTGCTGATGCTGGAATGCGTGTATGGGGAAAATCATTGGATTTACTTTTTACCAATGCAGCAATGGGATTGTTTGAAATGATAGCTGTCGTTGATTCAATTGATGAGACCATATCAATTGACATTGAAGTAAAAGCTGACTCTGTTGAGATGTTATTAGCATCTTGGTTAGATGAATTAATTTATCAACATGAGGTAGAAGAAATATTCTTTAAACGCGTCAAGATTCTAAGCATTAAGTCAAAAGAACTATCTGCACGTGTCTATGGTGAACCATCAAATTTTGATAAACATGTAGTCTATACAGAAATCAAAGCAGTAACATATCACCAATTGTATGTACGGGAGATAGAAAATGGGATATGGGAAGCACAAGTTATTTTTGACTTATAATTCCTTAATATTTCTATAGACTTTCCTCAATACTAATTTCTTGATTTACTTTTATATTCTCAAGGATAACTGTATTCCCATTTTGCCATTCTACCTTGATTTTATTGATAAATTGGTCATTTTTAAATCCGAAAAACACTGTCATTTCACTCTGAGAACAATAACTTGATCCACTTCTTAGGGTTCGTATTTGGGTGCCAGTAGTTGATATAACCTCAATTCGTGCTCCTAACCCGTTTCGGTTACTCTTTTGACCTACAAGCTTAATTTTTAACCAATTATGTCGGTTCCCACCATCATTCCGATATAAATGGACAGGCCCATTTGAAGTAGTTACAAGAATATCAGGATCTCCATCATTATCAATGTCCCCATAGGCTGTTCCTCTCCCAACAACAGGTTTTAATAAATCATTACCAACTTTTTGAATTACATCAACAAAACTACCGTCTAAATTTCGAAACAGATGAGGAGGTTGCGGATATGAAACTTTACTCTGGATAAGGTTTATATCTGTTTCAACGTGACCGTTTGTCGTAAATATGTCAAGCTTACCATCAAGGTCAAAATCAAAAAAGAAACACCCAAATGTTAAAGTTAACAATGATGGTCGACCGATCTTAGCAATCGGAGCATCATCAATGAAAAAATCACCTTCGTTCTTATAGAGGTTAATCATTTCATTGGAAAAATTACCTATAATTAGACTTTCTTTCCCGCTATTGTCATAATCTCCAGCATCTACTCCCATGGCTCCTGTGGCAACACCATTCTCATTAAATGCGACTCCAGTTAGCATACCAACATCAATGAACGTACCATCACCATTATTCTGATACAACTTGTTAGGTTGTGTATCATTTGCTTCAAAGATATCTGGCAAACCATCGGAATTATAATCAAGTATACAAACACCTAATGATTTACTCTTATCGTCATGCACACCGGCAAGTCGTGAAACATCAACAAATGTTCCATTCCCACGGTTACGGAATAGTTTACTTGCTTGCCCAGAATACGATTCTGGGGTGCAATAAGACTTATTCTTACCATCTAAGGTACAATATATATCAGTTTCTATTGTCCATTCAACATAATTGGCTACATATAAATCCAAAAAACCATCCAAATTGTAATCAAACCAAGCACAACTTGTACCAAAACCGGGATTCGCAATTCCTGCTTCTTCAGTAACATCTTTGAAAGTTCCATCATCATTGTTTTGGAATAACTTATCATCATTTAGACAACTCAGGTATATATCATCATCACCATCATTATCAAAGTCTCCTACCGCAACACCCATTCCATAGACACTTACCTTCAATCCAGCATCTATAGTTACATCCATGAATGTGCCATCTTTTTGGTTTTGAAACAATTTAGGTGTTTGAGATTTACCTGTTTTGTGACCCTGCCAATCTCTACAATTTACTAAGAAAATGTCCACCCAACCATCTCCATTATAGTCAAGAAATGCACATCCAGATCCCATCGTTTCAGGTAGATATTTTTCTCCAAAGGCTCCGTTATTGTGGATAAAGTTCAAACCTGATGAATCAGTAATTTCTGTAAAGTGAGGTAATTCAGCCTGTATTAATGGAATAGGGAAAAAAAGTAAAATGATGGAAAGACGTCTTACAATTTTCTGCATAGAATAATAATAATTGTATATTTTAATAATTCTTTATGAATCGTCACTATGTATGAATCGTAAATATACAATGACGATTTCTTCAAACCTTATATCATTATAGACAAATCTAATTGTCTTTAATACTACCCCATGAGGTGGCAAGTTTTGTATATGGTTTGACTGGAAAAGGTTTACCAGGACCACCATTGGGAATGTTCTTACCAGAAATTTCAACATTATCATACCGCACACGAGAATTACTAATAGCAAGGCCAACTTGACCTTTATCAATAGGATCTGCATCCTCGGCAATAATTGTCACCAGAGGATTATCCCCTTCATCTTCAGCATTCTTTATGCTAAACTCAAGTATAGCTTCACCTTCTTCAATCGGATTTAATTGTACAGATGCAGTGAGTTCATACCAAACATCTTTGTCAGCAAAGAAATTCCGTCTTGTCGATCCACCATTTGCTACCCATTTATCAATGACAGCAAACCCTCTTAAATAATCTACATAAAACACATAACGTCCGCCTTCCTCACCTCTGTCATGAAGAGTGAGTCCAAAATATGGAGGATCGTTTTTTTCATCTATCAGTTTAACTATACACCTGACAGAATAATACTTCCAGTTGCTTTCACCCGTCATCCAAAGACTCCAAAATCCAGGTTGAAAAATCTCACCAACTGCTTCGTCATCATTAATCCACCATTTCTCTACTTGTCGGTTAAGATTGAAGATTTCCCATTCTTTAGTATCATTGTCCTCAAAATCATCACGCCAAGTCCCAGCAAATGATTGGAAAACAACACACATCAATAAATTAAGTAGAATAAAATAATAAAGTTTTCTTTGATTCGTCATAATACCCTTCCCTTATGGTTTGTTCACAATACAGTTTCCCTCTGAGTCTGAATATGGACAGTAATTGCAATGTTCCAGATTCTTTGTATAATTCTCATGTTGTAGATTAGAAATCCTACCAATCCAACCTAATCGTAATTCATTCAAATCTGATATCGTGAAGGAATGTTCTATGTGTCTGTTATGATACGCTGAAAAAAGCATAATGTTGATAGCCTGTTGATTAGGATATTGGGAATGTAACAGTAGTCCATATAATTCCATCTCAGGTGAAAAAACATCCAAATTCTCAGTATTCTCGGGAATCAATACAATTCCATGCCAAATTCCTGATTCTGTTTTCACAAGTCTATCCAACCTACCAGATATTATATGTCCATCCAAATTAAAATGAATCTGTTGGTTAGAAAGTGAGATGAGTGATGAGGTTATTACTTCACCGATCTCAGATGCAAGTAAAATATCATTTTGTTCTTCAAAGGTTAGTGTTTCTTCAGATGTCAGGTCTCCACTCAGTGGTGACATTTTCAGCACATATTCAAGATAGTGTCGTAATGGACACTGACCATAGGTAGCCAGTTCATGTATGGTATATGTTGAAGAGAAATTGTTTATTTCAATTTCATCATAAGGTGATTCAGGAAAAGTATGAGGAGTTTCCTCTATTGGCATTTGTTCTCTATCATTTATCCAATCAATCTGTTTAATGAATCGTATTTTTTGCTGAAACCTTTGCGGTATAGGACGTTCTTGGGTATAAACATCCAGTTCTACGTTCAATTCCTTAATATCATTCTCATTGGTATATTCAAGATGTTTAATGATATCTTGCAACTTATTTCTTGATTTACCCTTATTATTAATTGAACCTGAAAGAATCAATCTGTCTTTTGCTCGAGTTACACCAACATAAAATACACGTTTTTCTTCTGCTCTATCTTTCAAATTCTGTCTTTTTCTCATTACTGAAACAATAGCAGGTTCGGTTTTATTATATTCTTTTTCTGGTCTTAATGGACTAAAACCGATACCCAATTCATCGTCTATGAAAGGCTCACGTGCTTGAGGACTTGACCTATCAAGAGAAGGTAGAATCACAACTGGAAACTCTTTCCCTTTTGCTGAGTGAATAGTCATAATCTTAACTGCAGAACTACTGTCCTCAACAGGTGCATCACCCTCTGATGGCTCATCTGTAATTAGAATATCCAGATAGTCAACAAATTCATTAAGTAAATTACCGGTTTCATCACCATCATACGTACCAGCAAGTTCTAATAGTTTTTGATAATTTGCCCAATTCTGTTCACCTTTATTACCTGACTTGATTGCACCAATCATGCCAGTTTCATGAACTATGGTCTGAATAAGTCTATTTAACCGCATTCGTTGTGCTATTTGTAGATGGTTTCTTAAAGTTGAAATGGCATGACGAAGTCGGTCTGTGGGTGTTTCGTACTTAACAGTGTTTTCCCAAAAACTATCTTTTCCAACCTGAGATATTTCATAGATCTCTACATCTGATATACCAAAAGCAGGTCCCCGTAAAACACCAATTAACGATGTATTATTCTTTTCAGGATTAATAAGAAAGTGGAGATAGTTCCAAAAATCATAGATTTCTTGCCGTTGATAGAAACCAATTCCACCAGAGGTAAGGTAGGGAATACCAAACTCATTTAATGCTACTTCAATAATAGGTAAATGACTTCTTGCACGTATAAGAATGGTTATATCACCATGTTTTATAGGCCTTGGATACTCATTATTATCTCCTCGTTCCCAAATTTCCTCTTTAGAATCTATCATACTCTTAATTTTCTGTGCGATAAACACAGATTCAGAGACTTCATCTTCTTCATTTCGAAGAATAATTTCGACTGCACCATTTCCTCCCGCAACGCGTGCTTTATTTAATGGCTCATATATCACCTCAAATTCATTCTCAAATACACCCTCAAATTGTTTTTCAAAAAAGTAATTAACGAATCCGACTACATCCCGTAAAGAGCGGTAATTCTCTTGAAGACTTATAACCTCTCCATTATGTTCTTCTATTTTTTGTTTTGTGTCATCAAAGACCCGTACATCAGCTCCACGAAATCCATAGATACTCTGTTTGGGATCACCTACAATGAATAGATTAGATTCGTTGAGATTATTTGTCAGAAGATTTACCAGTTCATATTGCAATTCGTTTGTATCTTGATACTCATCTATCATGTAATACTCATACTGTCCTCGGATATTTTGACTTACAGTTTCGACATTTTTCAATAGGTTGACAGTTCTTAATTGAAGGTCTTCGTTATCCAATTTTCCTTGGATGAATTTCATCTTCTGGTAATTCTTCAATATGAGATCATACAGTTGAAGGAGACTTTGGGAGATCTTATACAAGAACTCATCATCGGTTTCAATACCCGTATTGCAATCATATACTGGTGCTGATTTGATTTTCTTGGCAGTCTCTACAACATACTGAATTTCGTCTTCTACAACTGTAGTGTCTACTTTACTCCCAATGAGATCTCTCTTTGCAATCGTATCTGTACTGGTAGTTATTAATCCTGCGATTTCTATGAGTAATGTACGTTGTTCTTCGCTTTCCCCATTTTGGACAGATAAAGTCTCAATTTGTTGCTTTAATTCTATAATTCTATCTACCTTACTACCCCGTGCAATCTGGAGTATAGTATGTAGACAATCTAAAAATTCTGATAGTTGATTCTCTGCCAATATAGATGCATTAAATATATCATACCATACCTGTGGTATCTCAGTATTGTTGATATTCTCATAAACAGTTTGTCTTAGTGATTCAATCGTCGAACGTTCGTTCACCATTCTGGAGAGTAAATCTATAAGATACTGCTTATTTCTGGTCCTATACAAACAATATTCAATATCGGAATAGAACGGGTTCTCGGCCTTTGATACAATATCATCAAATGTACTCTTGATAACTTTTTGGAATAAAAGTCTTTGTTCTATACCTTCAATTATAGTAAAGGATGCTGGGATTTTAGCATCGAAGGGGTATTCTCTTAAAATTCGGGCACAAAATGAATGTATTGTTGAGATAGGTGCTGTATTCATCTCTTCGATACAATTTTCACGAATATCCCTATTCCGATCATCATGGAGTTCTTCTATAATACGCGCTTTGATCTCTGCAGCAGCCTTCTTAGTAAAAGTAATTGCTACAATTTGCCTTGGTGTTGCTTTTCCACTACGAAGAATTTTAAGGTATCGTTGTACTAAAACAGTTGTCTTACCTGAACCTGCACCGGCAGTGACACAGATGTGCTTATCAATGTTAAGAGCTTTCTGTTGGTTTGGGGTTAAATTCATTATTCTTTACTTCAATTACCCATTCTAATCTGTATTTTCATCTGTATTTTCAAGCGGCAGTGGAATAATTGCTTCAGGAGGTATTGATACATTAACTGTATCCCCTTCATTTTTTAGTTCTTTTTCAGGATTATACAGAACCGTTTTAATACTGTGTTGGTCAGCAATCATAAGTTCATATTCCTCTACTCTCCCTAAATAAGTTATGTGAGAGAGAGTGGCATCAAATTGGTTAACGTTACTATTCTGGTTTAGCTGAATAGTTTCTGGTCTAATAGAACAAGTCACCTCCTGTCCATGTGTAAAATTGTGATATACACACTCAGAATGAAGTATTCCTACTGAAGTCTCTATTTTCACACTCCCATTTGAAATCTCTTGTATATTACCAGTGATAAAATTTGTCTCACCAACGAAACTCGCTACAAAAGGATCAGTTGGAAACTTATAGATTTCTCGTGGAGATCCAGTCTGCACAAAAACTCCATCTTTCATGATTGCCATCCGTGTTGCCATAGAAATTGCTTCCACTTGATCATGGGTAACATATATTGTTGTAATCTTAGTTCTGTTATGTATTTCTCTGATTTCATTACGTAGATTTTGTCGAAGGGCGGCATCCAAATTACTCAATGGTTCATCAAGTAATAGAACACTGGGTTCAATTACTAAGGCACGCGCCAAAGCAATCCGTTGCTGTTGTCCTCCAGAAAGTGTGTTAACAGGTCTATCATGATATTCTCTCATCTGTACCAAATCCAGAACAGAATCTATCTTCACTTGACGATCTTTCTTTTCCAGTTTTCTTAGCTTTAATCCATAGTCAACATTTTGCTCTACTGTCATGTGGGGCCATAGGGCATAATTCTGGAATACCATCCCTGTGTTACGTTGGTGTGGAGGAACATTATTCATTTCTGTCCCGTCGAACCGTAAGATGCCAGCATCTGGACGATAAAATCCTGCGATGACCCTCAAGAGTGTTGATTTACCGCACCCAGATGGGCCAAGAAGAAAGAAAAGTTCACCGGGTTCAATGGTTAGTGATACATCATTAACAGCAAAAGTTGTATCAAAAGATTTTGTTATATGGTCTAACTCTACAGCAACAGACATTAAAACGCACCTTTAATTAATGTATGAAGATTAGTTCTTAAATTCGGCAATATACGGACGGGGAAACCCCGTCCCTACGATAATTTTATGGACTGGATTACCAAAATATTTATACTTCATTAATTAATCAATTTTAAGCAAGTTTCAATATTAAATATTCACATTGTGCGTCAATAACGGGCGGGGAAAACCTGCCCCTACGGGTTTGACACCTATCGAAAATCGTAAGATTATTATTTAATATTGCTTATAAATAACGTGAGTTTGATAACTCAAATTCTAATATACTGTGCGGTTAGAAACCGCACCTACCGGGGCTATATGAGTATTAATTATGGAAGAATGAAGTTAAAATACATATTTTCAAACTCACCTTATAAATAATATCCTATCACTTCACAGTTCCTACATCCTTAACACATCTGAAACCTATAGTACTACCCGAACTAAGATGATACCATCGATCAGACACCCTAAGATCGTCTTTACTTCCACCCCAAGCTCCACCACGTAAGATCCTGAAATTACCGTTTTCAGGGGCTATACTCCTACCAAATCTGGGATTGTGTTCTGGTGAATTTCCATAAAATTCACCATTATACTCATCAAAACACCATTCCCAAACATTCCCAATCATATCGTATAGACCATAATCATTTGGTGGAAAACTACCCACAGGTGATGTCCATTTCCAAATATCTTTTCCCTCAACACCCCCAAAATTTGCATCATCATGTGTGAGATAATTAGAAGTAGGATAGATCTTCCCTATCTGTCCACCTCGTGCTGCATATTCCCATTCCGCTTCTGTCGGCAACCGTTTTTTTGCCCAGTGTGCGTATGCCACAGCATCATTCCACGACACATTTACAACAGGATTGTCAGGTTTATTGAACTTTGGATCGTGCCACAAAGGTGGTGCGGAATAACCGGTTGCAATTACAAACATCTGATAGTGTGCATTTGTAACTTCGTAGACATCAATATAAAAGGCATCAAGAGAAACAGTATGTAATGGCAACTCATCATCATCTCCAATATCGTTATGGGTATTTCCCATTTCAAATCGTCCAGATGGTATTAACGTCATCTGTCTACCATCTATGATAGAGATTATACTCTTAGGCAACTCTCCTTCTATTAATGTCTGATTTGGGGGATCTGTACAAGAAGATATTATACAGACTGAAATAAGAATTATAGAAATGGTCCTAATTTTTGTGTAATCCTTCAATTCTTGATGAAATCTCATGAGCAGCTTGTATCAGACACTCTATTTCCACATCATATAAGGTTCTGATATCAAAGAATAATTTATTATCCTCTATTCGTCCAATCACTGGAGTGCTTGCTTGCCGAAATAATTCCGACAGTTTTTCTACAGAAATCAACTTCGGACTTAACCCTACAGCAACACTGTTTAAAGTCTCTTCGGGAAGTGAACCGCTACCAATTTGAGATTTCGTTTCAGATGCTTCAATTGAAATACTATCTTGAAAAACACTCTGTAATCTCTCAGACACAGTTTCAGCAGAAGCATATAATTCCTCTACAGGACGGATGTATCGTTGTAACATTGGAAAATCATCTGTAATCTCATTATCCAAAGATAGGTAATTCTGTAGTGTGGTTGAAAGCGCTGCAATTGTTAATTTATCAACTCTTAATGCTCGCATCAAAGGATTTTTCCGTATCCGTTGTATCATCTCTGTTTTACCAGCAATTATTCCCGCTTGCGGACCACCTAACAATTTATCACCACTAAATGTGACTATATCAACTCCAGCTTGCATCCTATCCGCAACTACAGGTTCATAAGGAAGACCATAATTCGATAGATCCACTAATGCTCCGCTCCCCAAATCTTCCATGAGTGGTATATTATGTTCCTTACCCAGTAGTGCTAATTCTTGGATGTCAGGGGTTGAAGTAAATCCAAGAATCTTATAATTACTTGGATGAACTTTGAGAAACAGTGAAGTATTCTCATTAATTGCTTCTTCATAATCGCGTAGATGTGTTCTATTTGTTGTCCCTACTTCTCTAAGAATAGCACCACTTGATGTCATTACATCAGGTATACGGAATGCACCTCCAATTTCTATGAGTTCTCCTCGTGAAACAATTACCTCTTTACCTCTTGCAAGAGTATTCAATGAAATGAGTACTGCAGCAGCATTATTATTAACTATAGTAGAAGCTTCACAACTGGTTAATTCTTGAAGTAAGGGTTCAGTTAATCGATCCCTATGTCCCCTTGTTCCTGTTTCTAAGTCGTATTCTAAATTAACATAATTCTGTGCAGCCTTTGTAATACTATTACACACTGATTCTGGGAGTAATGATCGTCCAAGATTCGTATGTGTCACAGTTCCAGTAGCATTTATTACAGTACGGATAGGTGGTTTTAATTTATCCTTAAGATGTTGAATAACTAATTCAGGAAATTCATCACGGTGAGGAATATTAATCTCAGTATTACCTTCTAAAATCTGTGATCTGAAATCTGAAACGATAGAACGCAATATGTCCGTAACCAGTGATCTTGAATACGATTCAACTAATTTGATGATTTCAGGTTGCGTCAGAAGTTTTTCAATTGCAGGCAGTTTTTGAAGTAATTCTTCCTTTTCGTTTCCGATTTTTTCTGTAGACAACTTCTTTTCCTAATGGTAAATAAAAAGGTATATGGAACTATGTCGAATGATAGGTAAGCCACTATGGAATTTTACCAAACGAAAAGAGGATTGTCAATCGAAAGTAGTAGGGGAGGGTGTAAACTATTGAGTAATTTACATAGATACGATTTTTCATGAAGTTTAAATAAATATTTCGGTTATTCAGTTCATTAAAGTATCGTAGGGGCGGGGTTTCCCCGCCCGTATATTACCGAATGAATAACTTAATCTTCATAATAAAATCTAAATTCTGATTATTCTTATACCATTTCTAAGAAATATTCTGACATATAAACATCATTCACCAAACCTGGTAGGCACAGTTTAGTGTCTGTCAAATTTCACCGATACAGAACAGGGTATTCTTTGCTTCTAAACTCCGAATATCGGAATAATGGTGAACTTGAGCAACTTCCACTCCATTTTTAATAATGGCAGTGGGACGTTCGATAACGAAGTCAGCAAAGTGCGATGCGTTGAAAGCAACATAAGCAAGACTGAACATCTCAATCTGCCGATCGTATCGGTTTGACAAATCTGGAAATAGAACAATTCCTGTATCAACTTGGTAGATATTTGCGTTCACATTGATGTTCATCGTTTTAACTGGACACTCGATAATTGCCCGTTGATGTGTATTGGTATTCCATATTTCAGTGTGCGTTACGATGGGTAGACATTTTTGTGTCGCCTCTAAAATAGATGTGTTGTTATCAAGGATCGAAACCTGCGATGCTTCTTGAACATCAAACAGTGGTCCTCCCCAATAATCCTGCGCTGGTCTATACTCGACATAGTTATCGTTACAGTATGCATGTCTTCTGAATACCGCTATATGTTCTTCGCCAAAAACAGGGAGGAAATCATAGTTCGGATTTATGAAGAGATTTTTCTCCGCAAAGGTGTGTTCACTTTTACACGAACCACATTGGTAATAATCGCTGAAACTTCCATCTGTATTATCTATGACACGGCATCGAGATTCGACCCAAAAGCGCGGTGCGTTCCCATTGCCAACAGAGTTAATAAAAGAAAGTCCATAATCAAGGCACTTCATTGCTTCTCCTTTAGACGGTAAATGATGTAATAATCTCATTTTATCCCAACAGTGTTCACCTGTCAATCGGCATCTCTTGTTTCTTCTCCCCACAGTCCCTTTCTTTCATTTGCCATAAGCGTATTCGGCGTTGATTTGGGTGAATACCATAATGGTAATCATACCAGGGAATGCTAAATTGCATTCATACCGTTTTTTCCTTGATTCCTTGATTCGATCTCCGAATCGCGATCTATCGGGAATCGGAGATCCTCCTACAAAATAAATTGTGAGGTTAACACCAATAACTTTACATCCATTTATGACACATATTCATTTGGAAGTTGAACCAGAATATAATATTATGAGTAAAGTCATAGAATTGAATAACGAACACTTATTTTTATAAAATTTTTCCTTTTTATTTTTTGAAAATCTGAAACTTGTGCGTTAGAGAACAATATTTCTGCATCAAACTGTCCTTCTAAAAAATGAGTTTGAAATAGTTGTATTGGTGAAGACTTATGACTCAGTCTTCGCCCTGGTTGTGTAACAGGATATTATACCATTTCAATTATATTTTCCTTCATTACCGACTGTTAGAAATGAACTGTGAAAGGCACAAACTGAAAGTTTATGCTACGATAAAGACCCATTTTCAATTAGAATTGGTATTACTTCCTTATCAACATCTTCCGCGTGGCAGTGAAATCACCCGCACTGAATTTAACAAAATAGACACCTGTCGCCACCTTCTCACCAAGATTATTTTTACCATCCCAATGGGCTGCACGGATACGGCTTTGATAGATACCGACAAGTTTATGTCCTAAGTCTAATGTTCGTATCAACTTACCATCTGATGCATAGATTGAAATGCTGACATTGGATGGGGTTGCAAGTTGATAGGGTATCCACGTCTCTGGATTGAATGGGTTTGGATAGTTCGTAAACAAACGCGTCTTTTCTGGTGTTACGAATTCGTTATCAACTGTACCATCTCTATCTACATCATACTTTGAGGATGGTGCCAGCAAAAAGGGGGCTACTGTGCCGGAGGGCACTGAAACATCACCCGGTGAAACCAAATTTGTTACAACAGTCTGGATATAAGTCCCTCTAATGTTACTCCCCAGGATTTTCCCTCGACTGTTCGTCCAATATATTTTGTTTTCAACCGTGTCAACGGAAATTCCGTAAGGCACTGCTAATACTGATATTAGTTCTTCAACATGACTGCCATCGAGATTAGCACTATGGATTTTACCTGCTGAATCACTGGTCTTTTCTGTCCAAAATACTTTACCAGTACCCACAGCGATTCCGCCCAGTGTTCCATAACCACCAGCAATCTGTCTAACACCCGAACCATCAACGTTTGCAGATTGCACAGTGTTATCAGCTGTTATCCAGTATATTTTACCGGCACCAACCGCAATGTCTTTCGGATCGTTTAGATCTCTAATGAGGTTCGGCTTATATCCTGAACCATCAAGATTGATTGACTGCACTTTACCCCAGCCGTTTGTCAAGTAAATCTTATTATTAGCAGTGTCGACAGTTATACCCGCAGGTGTTGCTGTAAGATCACGAATCAACTGAATATTAGTACCGTTCAGGGCAGAACGACGAAGTCTACCGTTATTATTCCCTATATCCTCAACCCAGTAGAGACGCGTATCCGTAACAACAAGACTCACAACATTGTCCACACCAGGAGCAATGTCTTCTACACTGCTACCAACAAGACGATGCAGCGTGCCATTATCCGTGTTTATCCAATACATATAAGCTTGCTGTGAAAACGGTTCATTGTTTTTAAGATAGATTGTGACATTCGGATTCTTTTTCAAAAGTTCAAAGAGCGGTTTTCTGTTCTTAATTGGGTTTTCCACAAGGGATAAATTTACAAGATTTATTAAGTCTGTGAGTGGACGAACATCGCTAATTCGATTGTAGTTGAGAAGTAATTGACGTAAATTCATTAATTTTTTGAGGGGTAGAACATCCGTAATCTAATTGGATGAGAGATTTAACCTTCGTAACTCTGTTAATCCCGTGAGGGGTATAATGTCCACAATTTGATTTCCACTAAGACCTAAGAACGTAATTCCAGTCAAATTTGCCAAAGGTGTAATGTCTCTAATCTGATTTCCACTAAGAGTTAATGACTTATTTCCAGTCAAATTTGCCAAAGGTGTAATGTCTCTAATCTGATTTCGATCAAGACCTAAGGATACCAGGTTCGGTAATTCTGTCAACAGAACGAGTCCCTCGTCCTTAATTTGATTGTAAGAGAGTTCTAAGCTTATTAAATTCAGCAATCCCGTAAGTGGTGTAATGTTCACAATTTGATTCCTGTGGAGGTACAGGGTATCCAATCGCGTCAATCCTGATAGCGGTCTTATATCACTGATTTTGTTTCCACTAAGTATTAGCGAGCTCAATTGTGTTAATCCTGTGAGCGGTGTAAGGTCACGAATATCCCCGAACTTATAGTTGAAATCTTGATCAATGTGGATCTGACCAAGGTGTAAACGCTCAAGATTAGTTGCGTGTTGTAGACCGGTGAGGTCCCTTACAAACGCATCGGGCTTGCTTGATCCATAGTTATCCAGGCTCCCTAAACCCAACATATCCAGTTTCGTGATGTGACTTGAAGGGTCTAAGCCAAGGTTTTCCCTGATCATTGCTGCTAAATTCGCATCGGGTATTAACACAGGTTCGGAGTCCGGGAACAAAGCGTCAGTATCGAGGGAAAATATTTGAAATGTAAAGTTGCCATACGCATCAATAACAGAAAGAACGACATATTCACTTGCGGGTGCTAATTCGGTCGTGATGAATTCAATTGTTTCACTGTTTCTGCTTAAGGATTGACAATCAATCAATGTGGTTTTGTTCGGGTCAAAACCCGGATTTCCTCGCCAAGAAAATGAATTCGTGAGCAGCTGCGCTTGATAGAGTTCCTGGGAATGCGTTATCTTAAACTGGAGTCGAACAGTATTGGGTGTAGATACAAAAGAGGGTGGGAGCATCTCAATCGTTGGGACTTCGCGAAAGGCATTATGGGTCGTGTTAAAGTAGCGATGGGCATCCAGCCATTGGGCAGCGCAGTACGACAATTGGTCCGTGAACTCCTCAGGTCCGTAACCCATTATGTAGCGGTCATCACGGAAATCGTGGGGCAATCCAAAGGCGTGTCCAAGTTCATGGGCAATGACATTAAAGGCTCTAAGACGATGTACTTTGGGTGCTATGTGAAAATCTAAGAGCGTAATGTTTGCAGTTCCTCCAAACGGGGAACCGCTGCCATTACCACCGACTTGGCCTGGAACTACACCCCCACCATTATCGTCGCCAACAATGAAAATAAGGTGAACAAAATGCTCGGACAAGTCAAAATGTTGGTTAATTTCTTGATGGGCTTTGCCAATTTTATCCCTAGAATATTCTATAGCACGGAATTTCCCTTTAACAAAGTGTCTCACCCTCTTTCCAAGCGTATTGGTTTCAAGCCTAAAAGTTTTTCTGCCAAACCCGTGGCGTTCCATCTCATCGGCATAAAATTGCTGGACATCCTCTACCAAAGCGTCTAGCCTTGCATCCATATCCCGTGAGGGGTGACGGTCACTGGGGTGAAAGTAGATCTGCCGCACGACATATTCAGGCGATTCGTCTTGGGCAAAACTATTTGGCACAAACATGAGTGTTACAAGAGCAAATAGTGTGAATGTAAGACATAGTGTTGTTTTCATGAGTTCGTTCTCCATATTGTGTAAGAGTGGTCTCTGTGTTTGTGGGAATAACACAGAAACCACTAGAATTTGGAAAATCTTACTTCCGTATTAGCATTTTTCGTGTGGCAGTGAAATCTCCTGCCCTGAATTTAACAAAATAGACACCTGTCGCCACCTTCTCACCAATGTTATTTTTACCATCCCAATGTACCGCACGGCTACGGTTATAATAGACACCCGCAGCCCGATGCCCTAACACCAACTGCCGAACCACGACACCGCGCATGTTGTAAATGGTCAAAGTGACATCTGCCGATTTTGCCAACTGATACGGTATCCACGTTTCTGGGTTGAATGGGTTGGGGTAGTTGGGCAAAAGTGCTGTTTTCGTAGGAGCAGTGGAACGTGCTGGTGCTGCAGCAGGAATTGTAATATCAAGTGATAAACTTCTACCATCAGCTTCAATTGCTGCGATGAGACTGCGGAGTGGACCGTAATCTTTAATCGGATTTCCTGAAATCGATAGCGTTGTTAAATTTTTCAACCCAGAAACCGCTGATATATCGCTGATGGAATTGCCATTCAGATGGAGCGATGTCAGCGAAGTCAACCCAGAAACCGCTGATATATCGCTGATGGAATTGCCACTCAGATCGAGCGTTGTCAACGAAGTCAACCCAGAAATCGCAGATATATCACTGATGGAAGTGGCACCCAGAGTCAGCCATGTCAACGAAGTCAACCCAGAAACCGCTGATATATCACTGATGGAATTGGCACCCAGAGTCAGCGATGTAAATGAAGTCAAACCTGAAAGTGCTGATATATCGCTAATGGAATTGGCAGGCAGCCAGAGCGTTGTCAACGAAGTCAACCCAGAAACCGCTGATATATCGCTGATGGAATTGACGCCCAGACCGAGCGATGTGAGCTTTGTTGCATATTCCAATCCGGTGAGGTCACTTATCTGACTTGCAGAAGCATCTAACGATGTCAACCGTTTCAGTGCTTCTTGTGTCAGCTCTTCACCTTCCTGCAGTCCAAGTGCGGCGCGCACCGCCGCAGTTAAATTCCCATCCGGCATCCAATTAACATCAGATGCGGGAGCATTAACAGAAATGGAGAGGGTCTGTGTCCCACTTAACTTTCCATCACTCGCTGTTATTGTAATTGTTGCACTTCCCGCACCCACAGGTGTGATTGTGATTTTAGAACTGGACGCGCTCGATGTTACCACTCTTGTATTATTGGAGCTGACTGAGTATGTGAGGTCATCTTTATCAGGGTCATTGAAGTTTCCTGAAACATCTATAACCACCGCAGCATCACCGACTGTCAGGGTACGGGCAGAAATCGTGCCGACTGCTACAGGTGCACGATTTGCTACAGGAACTGTCACGGTCACAGAGATGGTCTGTGTAGCAGTTAACTTTCCATCGCTTGCTGTTATTGTAATCGTTGCACTCCCTTTCCCTACTGGCGTGATTGTGACTTGAGATCCAACAGGGTTTGCAGTCGCAACACTGTTGTTATCGGAACTTGTTCTATATGTGAGCGTATCACCATCAGGGTCATTGAAGTTGTTAGCAACATCAAGTACAATAGGTGAACTCCCAACTGCCAGCGTCCGGGCAGAAATCGCACCCACGGTGACAGGCGCACGATTCGCCACTGGCGTAGCTGTCACAGTCACAGAAATAGTGTGCGTTGCTGTGAACTCTCCATCACTTGCTCCAACAGTAATTGACGCACTTCCCGCACCTACTGGCGTAATTGTGACTTGAGAACCGGAAACACCTGCGTTTACCACATCCGCGTTGTCAGAGAATACCGAATATGTGAGTGTGTCATTATCAGGATCACTGAAGTTGTGAGATACCTCAAGTACAACTGGGGAATCCTCCACTGCCAGCGTTCGATCAGAAATAACACCTATGGTAATAGGTGTCTGATTCGCATGCGACACTGCAGTTACTGTAACAGAAAAAGTCTGGGTTGCTGTCAACGTTCCATCACTCGCTGTCACCGTGATTGTTGAATCTCCTTCGCTCACAGGGGTGATGGTGACCTGAGAACCAGACACATCTACGTCTGCTACACTTGTGTTACTGGAGCTTGCTGAGTATGTGAGGTTACCACCGTCTGGGTCCTGGAAGTTGTTGGAAACATCTAAAACCACGACAGAATCCCCGATTTTTAGCGTCTGGTGAGAGATCGTGCCAACTGCTACCGGTCCACGATTCTGCTGGACCACGGAAACTGATACAGTCTGCGTTGCAGTCAATTTACCATCACTTGCGGTGACAGTGATTATTGCGTCCCCTTCAATCACAGGCGTGATGGTGACCTGAGAACCGGACACCCTTGCGTTTGCTATACTTGCGTTGCTGGAACTTGCTGCATAAGTGAGGTTATCACCGTCTGGGTCATGGAAGTTGCTGGAAATATCTATCTGAAGAGGGGAATCACCTATGTTAAGTGTCTGTGCAGGAATGGTTCCCACTGCTACCGGCGCGAGATTAGCACGCACAGTAATTGCAACCGCTGCGGAGCAATTATTGTTACTATTACTCTCATTTGTGACCTTCGATAAACATGCCCCATAATAATAAACACCTGGTTCAGTCGGTGCCGTCAGCTTGATGGATTCAGTGTCTGTCTTACCTGTGTCTAATCTTGACACAGAGCGACCGCCAACTTTTGTGTCACTTCTTGATATTCGTGCATCAGGTGAACGGTAATACGCCAACCAAGCAGAAGATGTCGGTTTCCCTAATCCTTGATTACGGACAGTGGTACGTAGCGTAAATTCTTGACCGGGGTCAAGGGTCGGGTTGCTCACCGAAATAGATTCAACAATATAGTCGGGAGCTCCTGTAACCTCTACCCGTTCTTCTCGGGCAAGGTTGTTACGAATCATGGATTCTGTTAGATCACCCCTGTAATCAGTGTCATGTATGTTATTTGGTAAAAACGCACCATAAAAATACCGATCAGGGGTCGTAGGTGCATCCACTGAAAGTGTTAACGTTGTGCTTCCACGTTCTCGCAGGGATGGCACAGGTAGTGTCCCCGCGCTTCGTAAATTTCTTTCTTCGTCTAACTCCTCAAGATTATCGTTACGACTGCCTGAATGATAATAAAAAGAGACATCTGTCGCAGCTGACTCACCAGGACCGTTATTTCGGATTTCAACTTCTAACTCAATTCTTTGTCCGGGGCTTACCTCATCGTCACTCACATCAAAGTCTCGAATTCTTAGGTCTGGCGGACGGCGGTATAATATTTGACCGCGATCAGATTCCACACTCCATCCTTCTAAATTTACAGGATCCCACTCTATTTTCCACCAGGTGTAACCGTCCGCTTGCCGAGGTCCATCTGTGATAATTCCGGTGATATTGCCTATCTCTTCTAATATGTCATAGCTGAGGCCAGGACCACTCCTAACTCTAAGCGGGAGTGTGTCCGGATCATCTAATTGAACGATAACAGAAACACCTTCTCTCAATCCTTCCGCGCGAGGGTTGCTGCGATCAGGAACATCAAAGGTTGGATCCGTGTTCGGGGGAGGACGGACAATAACGGCACCGCTTTGTGCTACTGAAACAGAAATCGTCTGGACTGCAGTTAAGTCCGTGTTCACCGTATCGCGTGCTGTGACGACGACTGTTGTGATTCCTGCTGATACAGGGGTAATCGTGACTCGTGAGCCAGAAACAGAAGTTGTTACAATACCGCTTGGATTTGTTGATGCGGTGTATGTGAGGTTATTGTCTGAAGAAAAGTTGTTTGCAACGTCTACTGTTATGGCGGCACCGTCATCTGTCAACGATTGAGACGGGATGCTACCCATAGCTCTCGGTGGGTTCGTTACAATCAACTGGGACACACTGACGTCGAAAGTCTGCGTGGCAGTAAGTTGACCATCACTTGCTGTTACAGTGACTTGGGCATTACCTACACCCGTTGGTGAAATCGTGATACTTGAAGTTCCCGTTCTCTGTACACTCACAACATTCACATCGCTCGAGGTTACGGTGTATGAAAGCACGTCAGCATCTGGGTCACGAAAATAACTTGATACGTCAATGGTTACAGAAGAATCACCCATTCGCAGCGTTTGGGTAGAAATTGAATTAATAGGTCCTGGGACTTGGTTTTCCACGGGTAAAGTCGGAGTTCTTACAACAACCGAAAAAGTTTGTGCAACAGAATATTCTCCATCGCTTGCTGTTATGGTAAATGTTGCAGAACCAGCATTTTGCGGTGTGATTGCTAACCTATAATCTGATTCCCGCCAGGGCTGTACTGGTAAGATTTCAACACGATTAGTTGATGTGTTGTGCAACCGTAAATCAATGACATCAGAATTCTGTCCGATCTCCGCGTTGTAGGTGAGTATATCGCCATCTGGATCACTAAAGTACTCAGACATATCCAACGCCTGGGCAAGACTCCCTACTGTCAAAGCAGGGAGTCGGATTGGTGCCTGGTTCTTTTTCAGTGTTGGTGGACGGTTACGCTGAACAACAAAAATGTTCCATGTAAATACCGCCCTCCCTCCTGCTTTGGTTTCGATTGTAGCGGTTACGGTTTTATTTCCACCTCTGTCCCAACTGTACTTTGTAGAATGTGTACGTGAGGGATTTAATAACGAAGCTCCCCAACCTTTCCGGTCTGTATCTTTACCAAGAGAGTTGAATTCTATGTAGGCAATTTTATCTTCACTTTTTGCTGTGATTTTAAATGTAGTATCAGTCCCTTCCTGAGTTCGCCATGTATCTACAGTATTTAAAACTAAATAGGTAACTCCTGAAAGAGGATCTGTCCCTTTGCTTTCATTGTATTCAAGATTCGGAACGACTTTTGTTATTTCTGGTGGGGGTATAACCACATTCACAGTCCAAGTCAAAGATGCTGGCGCAATTGCCTGATTTTTGGAATAAACGGTAGCGGTCACCAGGTAACTCCCAACTGTATTCCATGTGTACTTAACTTTATGCTCATGACTGGCACAAAGAATTGCACACCCGTCCTCTTCTTTCCCATCTACTTGCGGATATTCTTTGGGAGGACTTTCATCGGGAAGACTCTCAACAGAAAAAACAATTTTATCAATAGGACCTGGAACCCCAGACACTTGTCCTTTAACTTTAAATTCCGTTTTTTTACCCAGTTTCAATTCAACTACAGTGCTCGTTGGCTTTATTCTTTCGATTGTCACAGAACTGGCAGTCTTTGGTAAAACGAGAATAAATAACAAAAGGCTCAATACACCAATAATATTTTTGACATTAGTTTTCCAACCATATAATAGAATAGAACATAGATTCATAAAAATTCCTTGTAAAAAATAAGAGGGTCTGAATTTTTAGATAGATAACGGAAGTTTGATAATAGACACTATAAGAGTGTTTTTTATTTTACTTATTAATCAGGGATTGATATAAGGTTCATGAATTTTAGCTGAAAACAGGAGTACTATGCTCCAATCTCGCCGGTGCAAGAAACCATTTCTAAATAGTATTATTTCGAAATAACGAAAGCAAAGCGACCTTCGTGGTCAAGATCCATAGAATCGGATGCATCAAAAAGTCTGTTAGGGTTTTCCTCATCTACGACATTAGCGGTACCATTTCCAATCAACCATAAACCGATACCGGTCTCGGGGTGTGGGAATTTATCATCACGCACAACACTGAATATCTTCGGAAGACCCTCACGGGTAAGAACAAAAGGCTCACTCATGACGAAAAATTCTCCCAACCGTTCTCCAGTACTCCAGTCCGGCTGGTTGAGAAATTGAAGACGCAGCTGCGCAGCAGTCTCAACAGTACAAGCTTCAAGTCCCATCTCTTTTGCGCGTTGGTAAATATCATCAAGGGTAGCGAGTTCACCCTCAGCAAACCCCAACTCCAGCATAGAAACAACAACGATATCAACCGTTGCTTCCTCTGCCATCACCGGAAAATCCTGGTGTTCAAGAGCTTGTCTGGACCATAGACTGACCATGCAGTTTTCTTCCAGCAGTGCATTTAAAAGCTCAACACCAGTCCTATACGTTCCGAGTGTTACGCTAAAATCAGCTTCAAAACTCACTGCATCTTTTGTATCTTCACCATTATTGACAATGTTACTACTGTCCTGTTTTTGCATATTTACAAGGTATAATGTACCAACACAGAGAACCAATACCGTTGCTACAACCAAAGCAGTTGCAATCCCAGTCCACGGCAATAACCGATCCATTATCGAAGATGGTGTAGGTGTCATGTCAACAATTCTACGCATGATGTTCTGCTTGATACTCGATGAAATCTGTACGGACCCAAGCACTTCTTGGAACAAGAGTTCCTCTTCTTCTTGTAACCGTTTTCGTGCACGGTGGAGTCGAGTTCTTATTGCTTCTACCGACACCCCCAATAGTTTGCTAATCTCCGTCGTTGTCATTTCGCCGAGATAATGGAGCGTCACCACTGTACACTCATTCTCCGGCAATTTATCCAACAGTTTTTTCACGATCTCAAAACGTTGTTCGGTTGCTTTTGTTTCGCGCTGTTCCGATACATACCGTTCATATTCAGATTTCACCACTTCTTCCATAGGTGTATCCTCCAATGATTGTACTTGCTTTGCAGGTTTATGTTTGCGTTGCCAATTCTGACAAAGCCGATTCGCGATGACATACAACCACCTAAGAAACTGGCTCGGATTTTTCAACGTTGAAAGTTTTTGATATGCGCGGAGGAAGGTATCTTGTGTAATTTCTTCTGCATGATGGAAATCACCGATTTTCCGCCACACGAGGGCGTGAATACTTTTTTGGTATTTTTCAACTAAAATGCCGAATGCTGAGTCGTCACCTGATAAAACTTCCTGAATCAATTGAACATCGTCTCTCTCCACGGATTACCCCCACACAATAATATCTCGCCGCATTTACATCCACAGAAACTTCCATAAGTACTGAGAATCAGGTTGGCAATGCTTTACTTATAATCATGCCTATAACTTAAGACACATTTTTTTGCTAAAACGTTACATCATTCGAAAAAAATAGAGTTTTTTCTGAATAATTGTGGGAAAGATCGGGTTCGGAATCCCTTCTACAGAAGAGAAGATCGGGATCTATATTCTGAAGATTTCGCCTAATTTACTACCGAGTACGCGTCCTGCCCCTAAGAGACAACCTATCAGAATTAGCATACCGACAACACCTAAGGCACTGGCTATATAAGGACCGTCGCCAAGACGTTGGGAGAGTGACCAGATTGCTTTTGTAATTGGATAGTATTGGTTCTCTTGTGCTAATATCAGACTATCACTGACTTCAAGCATAGAAAATGAGAAGACAAGAATCGCACCAGCAAGGATATTGGCGAATACTAAGGGTAATGTAATTTTGTATAATGTACGAGCGGGGGTTGCTCCCATATTCTGGGATGCTTCTTCGTAGGCGATACTGGTCTGTTGAAATCCTGCATATATTGATCGTAACATATACGGCAATCGACGGACGGCATAGCTGATAATTAATAGTATAGTAGGGTTTTTCCGCGGATCTATAATGTCTATCAAACCTGCGGGTAGATTACGAAGTAGAAATGAGGTGTCTGAAAAACTTCCCATATAACCAAAGGCTATAGCAACACCGGGTAACGCCAACGGTAGCATTGCTATAGCATCCAACAGGTTTTGGAAGGGTAATTTCTTACGAGTGAGAAGGTATGCAATCACTACGCCTACAATTAGTGCAACAACAGTACTGGATATACTGTACTTTAAACTGTTGAGTATACTTGGTAGTGTATCGGCATGGGTAAATGTTTCACTGTAGTGTAGAAAGGTATATGTCTTCGGTAAAATGGTAAAGTTCCAATCTCCTTCACTCCGTGTTAAAGAGGCTAAAATAACACTAAGATGGGGTAGCAAAGCCATAAATGTTAGACCACCGATGAAGATGTAGATAATGCTTCGCATACTCCATTTAACATCCACTTCCCTTGAGGTTACGTGTCCTCTACCCAACATTTCATAGTGTTTGGTACCCGTCCATTTCTTAGAAGCATAGAATGCAAAAGCAGTTAGTACAATAATTAAGACCACAAGTGCATATCCCATTGGATTTTGGTTTGCATCTTGTACTTGTCTGAATATTCTGACAGCAATAACATCGTTATAGTTAAATATTAGCGGTGTTCCAAGGTCAGTAAACGACCAAATAAAAACCAATATTGCACCAGCGAAATATCCGGGCATCATTAAAGGCAATGTAATATTCCTGAAGATTTGAAACCGGGAAGAACCAAGGTTTTCTGCTGCCTCCTCTAAGCTTGGGTCAACATTGGATAACGCTGCAACGATATTTAAATACATAATTGGATATAGGTGGAGCGTGGATAATAGGACTACACCCCAAAACCCACTCCCAAACCAGTTAATCGGATCGGCATCCGGACTGAGTAAATGTAATTTTTGAAGAAGCAAATTCACACTACCGTAATTCCCAAAGAATTTCATCATACCCAATGCTCCTACAAACGGCGGCATAATCATCGGTATTAGAATGACGGATCGGAAGATATTTCGTCCTGGAAATCTGTAACGTGTGAGGAAGTAGGCAAGAGGTAGACTTAGGATGCTGGTCATTAACGTAACCATCACACCTAAATAGAAGCTATTAACAACCAATTTACGTATATTGGGATCGGTTACCATTAGCTTAAAATAGTGTAAATTGAATGTGTTTTCTATCCAGAATGCTTCTTTGAAAACATAGAGGAGAGGATAAATGAGGAATACAAGAAAAAATAGAATTGTAAGACTAAGAATTATGATTATTGGCGGGGTTAAATCGTATTTTCGTCTTATCTGCTTCAAGAATGACTGATTCATATAAGTCTGCTCAATTTCCTATTTACACTTAACAATTTTGCATTTATTGAAGGTATATATGTATTTAAATATGTATGTAATTATACCTTGAATTTTTCAGAAATGCATCTGTTTTATGAATAGGTACAGACAGATATTCTTAAGCATATCTCATTATAGTTGTTAGTTTATAGTTGAGGATATCTCATAGATTATATATTTGGATGGGTTTCTGTTCTGATCATGTCCTAAAAACACCGCTTCTACAGTGTTCAATAACATAAAGTATTGAGATGCATTCGATATAAGCACCCACTAATTATCTGGCACATCGTTAGTTTTCAAGTCTTTAACTGGTATTCCATCAGTATCCGTAACCCGCAAATAGAATCCCCAACTCATTCGTTCATTGCAAACCTTTACGAGGATGGTATTCTTGCCTGCCTTGAGCGTGACGGGAATAGTGTTTTTATCAAGTATTGCTGTTTGAGCGTTGGCATCTGTGAATATCTCTTTGCCATTTAACCATATTTTTGATTGGTCATCACTGCAAAATCGGAACAACGCTTTTCGCTCTTTAGGAGAGGTTATTATTGACATTGCATAAGAAACACGCCAATCAATGTCCTCACCGAAATCAATAAATCCGTCGAAAGCATCATCGGAAAATTTTTTCCAACTTATTTGTCCATCTATACCTTCATATTTTTTATTTAAATCAATCTGTGTTGTGTCTTCTGGGATGTATTTCGTATTGTATCCGATTCCAACTGTGTTATCAAATGCTCCGAGCATCCACCATGCATTTTCATCAATCATACCTGTTTGTCTCATCTGTTCTATTGCCTTATCTGGCATATTATTTTTACTATAGTATTCCGCTAAGCCGAGATTTACATTTACGTGGAAGGTCGGTTTGCGGGGTGGCGCGTTCAACATCTCATCAGCGTCAATGAATTTCAAATCATTAAACGGATTGCCATCTGCGTCTGTAAGTCGCATAAAAAAGTACGTGTATATACTTGCATTGCATACCTTGACGAGAATAGTGTTTTCTCCTTTCTGCAGGGTAACAGGAAAAGTGTAGCGGTCAACTTGTGCCCCACTCATTCTTTCATGCTTAAATTCCTCTTTTCCATTTAACCAGATTGTTCCTTGGTCATCGCTGTCAAATCGGATTGTAATATCGCGTTCATCAGGTGAAGAGACAATTGCCGATGCGTATGTTGCAGTCCAATCAATTTCCTCACCGAGCCAGATCATTCCATTTACTGTGTTGTCCTCCGGTTTTTGCCATTGAATGAGTTTATCTTTTCCATAATACTTTGCAGTTGTGTCAATTTGTGCGGTGTTCTCTGGAATGTAAGATGTAAAGGGTCCAACATTATCCTTATTATCGAATGGACCTAAGGTTATCCAAGCTGTATCTGGAACAAAACCGGTTTTTAAAAGATAGTTTTCCGCCATCTCAGGCATCCCTTCTTCTGCATAAGATTCAGCGATGATACGATCAATACTTGCGCGAGCATTTAAACTCTCTGGAGGCATGGAATTTATCAACTCATTTAACATTTGAATGAAACGTTCTTTATCCTCTGCATTCTTGGTTGCTTCGGTGATTTCCTTCCAAAACATGTCAAAATAATGTTCATCGGATATGACGCTTAACGCATGTTTGAAATGTATTAGTGCCTCATCATAGAGTCCATTGGCGATACAAGCACGTCCAAGGGTTGTGGGATATGAAGAAGATGAGTATCTATAATTGAATAATGCACGTTTCGCGAAATTTAGTGCTATTTCTGGATAAAGTCCTTTGTCAAGAAGTTTAACAGCAAAATTATGATAATTGTTAGGACTCTGTGCGCTGTTGAGTGCCTTTTGCCGTATTTTCAACCATTTATCATAAGCGAATTCCGCTTTATTGGAATCCCCTATTTTTTTATAGAGATCCCCTAAAAGTTCGTGCAGGACAGCACTATTATCCGTATTTGGGAATTCTTGACGTATCTCTTCAAGGATAGCAATGTGTTTGGCTTCTTGTTCTTCGCGATCGTATAGTCCAATAATAGCGCGAATTGCAGAATCATTAAGAGTAGCATCTAATGCACGACGATACCTTGCTTCAGCTTGTGAAGGTTGCGCGGCTTTTATATAGGTTTTTGCCAATAGGTCGTAGACTTGGTATGAAGTCGGATCAAGTTCAATCGCTTTTTCATAAGCAGCTATCGACTTCGCAAATTGTTTGTGTTCTAATTTTTCAGATACAGTACCTGTTTCACGGCTCTCTTGTGGTAGATTTTGATAAAGGTCCCCAAGTTTCTTGTGCCACTCTGTTTTTTCTGGCTCAAGTGCAGAGAGTCTTTCGTATTGCGTAACCGCTTCTTTAATTTTATCAAAGGCTTCATAACTTTCAGCAAGTTTCAAGATGTGTTTGGTATCGTTGGGACTCTCTTCCACCAATTTAAGCTGTTCCGGTATCCATTTTTCATAAAGTTTACCTGATTTCGCTGCATCCTTCATTCCTGTTTCTGCTCTATCTCGCGCATAGCTGTCGTCAGCATTTTTTGCCATCTGTTGATATACATTAAAAGCGTCTTCATAACGTTTTTCGGTGAGGTAGCTTTTTGCAAGAATTTCATACAAGTACTTTAGTTCCCAATTGTCATTGGAATTCTTTTCTTGAGTGACAGCATTTTCAGCGAGTTTAATAGCCTGATCATTCATATCACTATCAAGACATATAGTCGCAAGTGCCCCAAGGAATGATGAGGCTTGTTTATTTTTCATGGATTCAAGCGCGACCTCGGCTTGGTTCAAAACTGTTTTTACCATCTCAGGTTGGTTATTTTTATTAAAGGCAGCAGCAGCGTGATAAAAACTCCGAATATTCCTACGATCCATGGGTTCAGTTTTACTAAGTAAGTGATATGTTTCGGCAGCTTTCTGGTAATCATTGGTATCCCAATAAATTTCAGCGAGCAGTTCAAGGACGACAGGATTTGTAGTATCCTTTTCAAATTTACCTTCAAAAATGGTTCTCAATACATCAAGCTGTCCTTGATTTTTATAGGCATTCATCAAGGTTTTGCGTGTCTCATCACCGTCGAATCGGACTGTAATACCTTCAGAACTGTATGTCGTTGATCTATGTATTGATTCTATCGGCTTTGATGTTTCGGTTTCGAAGTAATCTAATGCCAAGTCTAACCTATCTTGTTTTGAATATACATTGAGCAGGTCGTCGGCGATATCATTTCTCTTATAAGAACTATTGGTCATTTCGAGTGCTTTTTTAAAAGCATTAGCAGCTTTCTCTAATTCACCGATATTACGAAAGTGTTGGGCACGTTGATTTTGCATCTCGAATGTGAGTGTGCCTTCAACTTCAGCTTTCTGTAACATCTGTTCTAAATTTCCCTGAAACCGATATAGGGTGACCAATTGCCGTTCAATCCCTTCTCGTTCCCATTCTGATGTGGTGGCTGAAATGGCATTCTTCAATGCAATTTCAGCTGCATCTATGTCATCATTAAGAAAATAATTTTCTGCAAGTCTAAGGAAGATTTTCTTGTCACTATATCCGAATACAGTTGCTTTTTTATAGTTGGCGATGGCTGCAGCTTCGTCCCCTTCTTTTTCATAAAGTTTAGCGAGTCGTGCGTAATGTATACCGACTTCTGGATACGTTTGGATATATGACTGCGCGATTTCAAGTGCCTCGTCGACTTTGCCAGCAGCTTGTAAACTGTTAACAAGTTGGTCTTGATACTTTATGTTTTCTGGCTCAGCTTCAAGGAGTTGACTGTAGATTTGTGCAGCTTTTTCGTGCTGATCTGTGCGTGTGTAAAGCGATGCAAGTTGTGTGTGAGAATCATGGTCTTCGGGGATTGCGATTACAATCCGTTCGTAGATTTCTATTGCTTCCTCTATTTTATCTTGTTTCACGAATTCTTGTGCCATTTTAACGAATTCTTGTTCAGGTGTGCTATTTTTTTCTGTGTCTTGTGCCTTAAGTTCTGTTATGAAAGTTTCCACTATGATTAACATGAAAACGACTAAAATGAATAACAATTTTGAGCGTGTCATTGAGATATTACTCCTCATGAATTGCGCGCCGATAAACGTAGCGATTCCTAATAGTGTTTATTTATTCTGTGTTTTAAAATAGATTTTCTGAAGGTGTTTATAGTGTAATGTTATACAATTTCTAATAATAGACTTACGCATTTCCTTTTGTCTGAAGTTCCAGTGGGATGAAAGGTGTGTAGAAAACGATGCACCATACTATTAAGGACTTGATAAACGAGCCAAACATTGTCCCAATCAAATTTGTCTTCCTTTCTCAGTTTGCAGTCCTATTGATTATTTTCCAACTATTCCTATTGATTATTTTTCAACTATACAATTAATAGATGAATTTGTCAATATCAATGCAAAGGGTGGCAGGGTTATTTTGTTTTCGTATTTTCTGTTAAGCAAGTTTCAATTCTAAATATTCACATTGTACGTCAATAACGGACGGGAAACCCGTCCTACGGGATATACACCTATCGAAAATCGTAAGATTATTATTTCATATTGTTTATTCTCTTTTTATTTTTTCCTCAAAAAAATCAATTTTTTCCAAATAATTGCAATTATTTTCAATAAGTGCAATTATTGCTCTCAATAATGTGTCTATATATTAAAAGAAAACAGGTGCAAAGTGTCCAATAATTCAAGAATCTACCATAAGTATGTGTAGCCGTTTCCCAAGAGGAAATTATGCTATACTAATCCTTATAGAAAATGGAACCTACTCCAATTTATGTGTGAAATATCCTATGCAATACAATGATGCAGACCTAATTCAACGCACATTAGAAGGTGATCAGCAAGCTTTTACTGCACTTGTAGAAAAATACCAAAAACAGATACATGCTTTGGCGTGGCAGAAGATTGGTGATTTTCACATTGCACAAGAGATAACACAGGACGCTTTTTCAACTGCGTATCAAAAACTCACGACACTCACACATCACAGCCGGTTTTCAGGATGGATCTATGCTATTACCAGCAATAAATGCAAGAATTGGTGCCGAAAGAAACGGTTAGCGGTTCAATCTTTAGAACAAACTGATCCTGTTGAATTAGAGGAGGTGTACTATTCAGAGTATATGACTCAACAACGCGAAGAAGCAGCAAACAAAAAACGGCGAGCAATAGTGCAGAAGTTACTCAGTAAGCTGCAAGAGAGTGATCGCACAATCGTAAATCTATATTACATCGCTGAAATGACATGTGAGGATATTGGAAGGTTTTTGGGTGTATCTCCGAACACCGTCCGCAGTCGACTCTACCGCGCACGCAACCGTTTAAAGAAGGAAGAAGCAATGATTAAAGAAAACTTAAGCAGTTTCAAACTGCCAACACAATTAACAGAAAACATCATGAAGGAAATTTCACAACTAAAACCTACAGCTCCATTTGGAAGTAAACCTTTAGTTCCATTAGCAATATCCGCTGCCTCAGCAATAGTCGTTTTTTTGCTGATCGGCTTTGGGGCACAAAACCTAATTCGGTTTCAACAACCGTATAGTTTAGAATCAGCATCAGAGCGAACGATTGAAATCGTAGACGCACAGATAGTCTTGGAATCTACTGCTAAACCTGTAGTTAACAATCAAGTTGGTCATTCTGATGTTTTCAGTAACAATGATGGAACGGGTCAGAAACCCGATTCACCACTACTCGCTGCAGCAGAATCTGATGAGGCAGAAAGAACTAAGTTCAAAGGTACATGGAAACAGACGAAGGGCCCTTACGGTGGCAGGATACTCACGCTTTATGAAACCACTAATGGCGTTCTCCTTGTGGGGACAGAGGGTGCAGGTATTTTCCGTTCCACTGATAATGGAAACAACTGGACACCTGTTAATACAGGATTAATCGATGAACAAACAGGACGTTCCCTGGAAGTTACTGCAATCGGGGAAAAGGGGAACAAGATCTATGTTGGCACGCGGGAGGCATTATACATTTCTACTGATATTGGCAACACCTGGCAACCTGTTTCTGCTATCCAACGCCCTGGAAAAATCAGTGGTATTGTGATTCTTGATGACCATATCTACGTTAGTACAATACACAAAGGTGTTTGGCAGTCAAAAGATGGTAATTCATGGGCACAAATCAATGAAGGACTCGGAACAACGTTCCATAAACTCTTAAGTCATGGGACAACGCTGGTCGCTGCAACAGAAAAAGGGTTCTTTCGTAGAATGGTGAATGAAGCCTCGTGGACACTTATCAATCCAACTACCATTGCACATTCAGATGGGGTTGAATCGGATAACAATTCACAAGATTCACAAGAATCAAATCCTTCATCTAAGCAACATTCTTCTTATGATTTACATGTTGAGTCGTTCGCTTCGATAAAACATTTACTATATATGTGTGGTAGTATGGGGAAAAAAGCTGGGATCTTCCGGTCAAATGACGGAGGTAACTCATGGGTGCTTATCACTCCAAAAGAAGTAAAAGAAAAAAATGCTGACGTTCAGACAATTGCCGGGCAAGGTGAGAGGCTATACGCGGGCACTTATGACGGTTTGATCTATCTTTCGGATGATATGGGTGATTCCTGGTTATCAATCAATGATGGGGTAATGCATGGTGAAGTCTCAACAGTGTTACCAATCAATGATAATACTGTCTTCATAGGCACATCAGGAAATGGAGTCTTTCGCACAACAGATGCAGGGAAATCTTGGGTAGAATGCAACACTGGCATAATAAATACATCTGTCAGCAACTTAGAGGTTATTGGTGATAAACTATACACTGTTGTTGGTAAAAACATTGCCTATTCTGCTGACGGTGGAGATACATGGCTGCCTTTAAACGATCCTTCAAAGCAGATCAAATTCGATTTTCCAAACATTTGTGTATCAGATGGAGAGCTCTACATTGGTGCATACTTTGGTGATGATAAATTTGTTCCATCTTATCTTGAGGGTGAGGGGAGTGGTGTTTACAGGTTAAATAGAGAAAACAACACTTTGGATGAACTTTTCACAGATATGGACTTGGATCTAATTGAAAGCATGGATGTAGTAGTTGGCAATACATTTTATATGGGCACAATGATAAATGGAGTCTTCAAATGGGAGCGGAAAATGGGTCTTGTCAAACTTGGCTTGGTACACGACTATATCTGGCAACTATCTGCAAATAGTGAGTACGTGATTGCGGTTACTGGAGATAGTGAAGTCTACCGTTTTAAAGAGAACAGCTGGGAACCTATTCACTCAACGGATATGATTGATGGCGGCTTGTCCGATCTCAAATGGGTTGGTTCAACGCTATATGCAACCTCTTTTAACAAGGGAGTATTTCGTTCCAAGAATGGAGGCGATACTTGGACATCCATCAACGATGGTCTGGATGAAACATCTGCTACATCAATCGGAACAGATGGTACTGAGGTGTATGTCAGCACATTTACAGGTGTTTTTCTATGGATAGAAGAGAAACAGCATTGGAAGTCGATTGGTTCTCTTACTAAACAGGTTTCGTCCTTAGTAGTAGTTGACGGTTTTCTTTACGCTGGCGCTTACGGTAGCGGCGTATATAAGATTCGGATTGAACAATAAACTGCTTATAGTTGATTTACATTTTACATTATTCTTTTCGGCGCGCTTATTAAAGTACGCCTACCAGTAAATTACTGTAGTTTGGACAGTTTAAGGAATTAAACCAAAACTTGAAAGTCCATTCTTTATGTTTAGGCACATCCCTCACTGCTGGGGTTTGGGATTTAATGTTATACCATTTCTGGTAATTAAAGTCCCATTAATAAAATCTCTTTAATGTAGCACAAACTTTTAGTTTGTGTAGT
>CAZZBB010000069.1:0-25673 GCA_964652195.1 uncultured bacterium
GAATATATACCGTAAACTGAAAATTTACAGTACATTTAGAGGATGGGATTGGCGTTTAATCTAAGGATTTGAATCTCTGTTATATCATTTTTAATTTACAGTTTAGCAGGAGAATTTACAGTTTAGCAGGAGAATAATTGATTAATTTTATTTCATAAATTGTAGAAGAAATGGTACAATTTTCAAAACACTGTTCGCAATAAGTGAAAAATGCAAGCACGATCCGGATAGAAAGGAATGTATCAGTATGAAAAATGAGTTATCCAATTATAAAAAAAGGTAATTAGAAGTTTTTGGAGTGCATTGACATTTTTCGCCTTACTTATCGCATGTTTGGGACTTCTATTATATTATATATATTATATATTGGCACCCGATCTACAACTTTCACCTGTCACAAAAAAACTATTTTTCTTTGTTTTATTGATATTCCTACTCATAGTTTTGTTAGTTTGGAAATTCTGGTTTAAACCTGCTTCTATGAAATTTATTGAAGTATACAGGAATGCTAACCGCTTTAATAAGGAAACAAAAATGTTTAATATATTCAATAATCGAACGTATGCTGTTTCAATATGTCTTGCTGTTTTTATATCTATATCGATCGGATTCTCTTTTTGGTATTTTGTACATCTCCCCGCACAGAAAATACTGAATGCTGAACCGGTAAAGAAGTATAATACAGTTACGCCCTTAAAACCGAAAAATCAGTCATCTAAAACACCCGGTACTATTACATCACACAGCCATGAGGAAGATATATTAGAAGCAGACGCGCCTTCAGATCAGAAACAGAGTAATTTGCGGGAAAACACCGATCAAAGCAGAGACACATCTGTTTCCCCAAAAAAAGAGGAAGTAGAACACAAGCATCTCCAGTCTAAAGAGGAACAAGAGGAACAAGAGGCATCAAAGAAACTGAAAGCCGAGGCAGAAGCGGTCTTAGAACTTGCTAAGCAAACCCAAAAAGAGAGTCTTGAGTTGATGCGTGAAGCAATGCCAATAGTTGTAAATCATCTAAACACACTGTCACAAGACGAACAACGTGAATTGTTGCAGCAAACCAAAACAACAATGGCCAATCAAATTTCACAATACCCTTCAGAGCTCCAACCTTTTATAGAAGAATTTAATATTGTTGAAGAAGGATGGAGAATGTATTTAGATATGCTTGCAGAGTATGGTTACACTCCACCAAAAGGAATTGAATGATGAAAGATGCTTATTTTATATATAGCGTTAGCATCCTTGCAATAAAACTACAACCTATCTCTTAAATAGTTGGAGGGCTTTGAAAGACCGATTTCAAAATCCTGTAGGAGTGATCTCCGAATCGAGACTGAACTATTGGTAGTCGGGAATCGGGGAACCCTATTACATATCAAATGTAAAGTTAATTATAAAATTCATTATATTATGCTAATAAGTGAATTTAATGTGATTTTTTTACCCATATAGTGATGTTTCATCAAGAAAGGAGTTAAACATGAAAAAGTTCTACATTCCAATATCTATTGTTTTCCTGCTTTTGATAGTTATAGTGGGAATGGGTTTTTGGTATTTTGGGATTCATCGATTCACAAAGGAAATAATTACAACGGATCCTGCAAAGGAGACGAGTAGCAAAAAGGTGGCATTATCTGAAGCAGAAGGGCAAAATATGGAACAACAGTCTTTGGATACATTTGCGCGTAGAGATTCGAATGTTGTTGATACATCGGATGACGGTGAATCCAGCGAACACGAGATACCAAACGGAGATGTAGGTACACCATCCGCCCCAAAAAATGTGGAGACGTCTCTTTCTCAGGAGGTAACCTCAATAGATCCTGAGTTAGCTGCGTTACTTGAGGAAACAGATGTACTTCTTGAGGAAACAGAAGCACTCGAAAAAGAACTTGGAATTGATTCGGAACGAGATGAACACTATGTAAAACGTGCGTTTTCATCTCTCGCGAATCGTTTTAAAATGCTTTCGAGTGAAAAAAAACGAGAGGTCTTAAACGACGTAGAAGACATGTTTCTCAATCCAGAACGTTTTGTGTCTCACCTCCAACCTAATTTTCGGAAATCGTATATTGAGTTGCTTGAAAATATGGGTGAAAACCCAGAATTCAAGAAAGAAGTGCAAACCCTGCTTTCAGATATACTTCGTGAGTAGTGGTTTGTAGATTGTTTACAAAATTCTCGGCGTGAAGGTGTCTCATTCCTTCACGCCACTCTTATTATTTGTTATATTCATTTCCCATACCTACCCGCCCAAATGCCTCGCAATATTTATCTTAATGCTTAATACTACATTGCACAATAACGCTAAAAAATAGCCGTTTATGTCGGAATTGTCCTTCAATCTACGTGAATATTCATGAAGGCAACGATAGAGTTCTGATAGTTTTGAAGAATCTTCATAACTGTCAGAGTAATGGTAGTGGTTCTCTATCGGCTAATGGAGGCTGTAAAAAGCGGTTCTCAGCGCGGCAACAGATTCATATAGAGTCCTTATGCCTAAACTGTTAATTATGCGGAATCTGTTTGTAAAAAATTTGAAATTAGGATGCAATTACCTCCTTATCTTCGGAAAATCCTTGTCTGTGCCTTGCTTTTATACCTCATGTTTTTCACTATCGGGATACGTATCCAAGGTGTAGAACATCTCTCTGCAGGTCAATTTACAGAAAATGATGCTTTCCTTTACCAGTGGATGGCGGAAAAAATTGCAGAAAACGGAACCCTCCCGCCACGCGATACGCATCGTTGGCTTCCCCTCGGTAGAGACAACGCTCAATTGTTACCGCTCTATTCTTATGCCATCGCCTACACACATAAAGCGTTGGTGTGGCTCTTCCCAGCACTCACACGGTATCATATTCAACTTTATGCTCCGCCTCTCTGTTTTACATTAGGACTCGGTGTATTGTTACTTTTTCTTACCCGTGCTTATAGCATCTTCTTTGCCGTGAGTGTCGGTGTGTTGCTCGCAACGTTACCTGGAAGTATTGCACGAAGCACTGTTGGGTTTAGCGATAGGGATGCATGGTGTTGGATGCTTGCTGTTTTGGCGATTACTAGCTATCTGTGGAAAGAACAGATGCCCCCAAGTAAACGTAGGAACATCGCTACAGCAGTGTCAGGGTTCATCGTTTTCTTGGGCGGACTCAGCTGGGAAACTTTCGGTGTTTTTGTTCTAATCATCCTCGCGGCAGAAACCTGGAAGTTCTGTACCACAGAGACGGAGGGAGACATAAAAGAATATGTCCTCTGGATGTTGATATTTGTGCCGTGGCTTTTTCTTATTAGTCCAGCCTATCGAAGCGGTTACGGGTTTTCAAAACATGTTACCGCACTGATGCTCTCGCCGCCATTGGCGTTGCTTTTGCTACGCGGCATAAGATACGGGCTAATGACTTACGTTGAGAACCTACGACCTCATGCCCGAAAACTTGCTCTGGGGTTAACGGGTCTCGGAATTGGCGTAGGGCTCTGCTATATATTCGGACAATCTTCCATCTATGAGATGACTGCTTTCGTGTTTCGCGAGGGGCGATTAATGCAAACGATTGGTGAACTAAACGATCCTGATTTCAGATTCTGGCAGGCGCGATACGGTATTATATTTGCTTTAGGAAGTCTCGGTTTGATACTCGGCAGTCGCACGCTGAAAACACCAACAAGACTCTCTATAGACATCCCGCTTATTTTATTTTTTTTCACAACGTTCTTTAGAGATATTACGAACAGCTGGATAGGCAATGTTTGGTGCGATAGATTCTTTTTCGCATCGATCGGTTTGACATGTTTGGCATTAGGGATAACATGGCTAAAACGCGCTGTGATAGATATAGATAAAAATGAAGTGGTTATGTTGGCTGCGATTGTATGGTTTTTATTGTGGGGCAGTCTCGCTCGCACAGGGCAAAGGTATGATTTTTTTATCGGTGTTCCCCTTGCTTACGGTGCAGCATGGCTATTATGGGAGTGCTTTGTTCCATTGCTAAAAAAACTTATTCAGAAGATACCTATGAGGGTGGTGCAATATCGGTATCAATGGATAGCAATTGGAATTGGAGCGATCTTACTCATCTCAATCCTATTTTGGGACCGATGGGGGGACACGCAAAATACGCTATTGATGCCACGAAACTACAGACAGTTATTCCGGTGGAGGGAAAGTTGAAAAAAGCATTTCAATGGCTAAAAGAAAATACAAAAAACGCAGTTGTCGCGACTACATGGGAGCATGGTATCCAACTCAACGTCTTTAGTGGTGCAAAAAACATCATTGATACAGACCATTATTTGCAGCATTGGGTGCATCTCTATTGTAGACACGTATACTCCGCACAGTCAGAGGAAGAGGCACTCTCTTTTCTCAAAACACACAACGCAACACACCTACTTTTTAAGAATTGGGATATCATATCCCGTGCTTTTGACATGTGATTTATTGGCAGCAACGCGCAAAACGATAGACAGTTTAGATACCACGAGTTTGAGCAATCGGAAGCGTCCACAGATACAGTGGACCGGATGATACTACAGGAAACATCTCTCGCATTCATTGATATTTCAGCACCAACGTCTGAAAAACGCAAGATAACAGCACAGTTTAGAGATAACACGACGGTAGAGCGGGAAATCGATTTACAACCTGAAGCAGCACAACAAATGATACCTGTCGATTTACAAAATGGCGGTGTCATGCTCTACTTTGATGCCGAAAAACAACTTCAAAATGCCCAATACTTGCCACCTGTCGGTTGGAATAGTCTTGCTGTCAAACTCTACTTCCGGCAGACACATAGCACGGCATTGTCCTCGTTTATCCCGTAGAAACAGAGGTAAACGCAGATGTAAAAATATGGGAAATAGACTATCCACCGGACATCAAAACTGATGCGAAATATCTCGCAACAGAACCGGAGAACACAGATAATAAATGAAAACATCCTTTCCTCTGAGGGAAGTGCTATATGAAGTCCGGACACATTCAATGGTGGCGCACAGGTAGTTATATGTTCGGTGCGATCTTTTTTCTATCGTTGGGATACTGGCTAAAAAATAATATTATCATTTTCAATGATAAAGTGGTCATTGCCTGGAAAGAATTTACGTATCTGTCTATAGCTTTCCCGATCTGGGGAGTGAATGTGACTGCCGCAGTGCTGTTCTTTTACACACTTCTCTTGATACTTCCAAACTTCCAAGTGTTGCAGCAACGGACACGGCATACCGTTATTTTTATCGCTTTGCTCGGAAGTTGTGTGTTGCCGTTACACGCAATCATTAACACCGCACGCCTTAATGCTGTAGAAATCCTTATCAACGGGTACAGCCTTATCCTCTACAGTACAAGTATCGCCTTATGTTTTCGAGGATTACTCAGTCGTCCCCCCGCATTCATGCATGCAATCTGTTCGCGAATTTTACAATGGATACGAAACATTTCCACACGAACTTTTCTCATCGGTACAACTGCCAGCACCTTGATAATATGCTCTGTGCTCTCACTTTCTATTTTTGATGGTGTGCCAGGGTCATATGACGGATGCATGTACATGTTTCAAGCACGCTTATTCTCTAACAGCATGCTTGCTGCACAGATACCACCCGAACCCCAATTTTTCGAAAACAACCTCGTTATTCTATCCGATAAATGGTATACACAGTTCCCACCTGGATACCCCGCAATACTCACAGTAGGCGTGCTACTGCGGATACCTTGGCTTGTAAATCCGTTACTCGGTGCCCTTACAATTGCAGGGATTTATCTGATCGCTAACGAACTTTACGATACGAACACAGCAAAATATGCTGCGCTGTTAGCTTTCGCGAGTAGTTTTTTTATACTCATGTCATCAGAGTTTATGTCACACACTTCAACCCTCTTTTTCATAACGACAGCTTTTCTGAGTTTCGTGTGGATGGTTAAAAAGAAACGACCACTCTCTGCAGCAATGGTCTGCGGCACGACTTTAGGGATCGCAATGCTCTGTCGACCCTATACAACAGCATGGATATGTGTCTGTCTTGGAACCGCAGCATTTATGATGCGGAAACATTTGTCTATTCGGCATATACTCATCTGTGCAATACCTCTTATCTCCGCTGGGGTTGCATTCCTCGCATACAACACCGCAACAACAGGACACCCACTCCTGTTCGGATATATCGCCTTACACGGTAAAGAACATCTTCCAGGTTTCCATCAAGACCCATGGATGGAACAGCCACATACAATTATCCAGGGACTGAAATACCTTCTCGGCAACCTGAATGGACTCAACTATTATCTATTCGAGTGGCCGATGCCGTCTCTTTTCTTTGTCGCACTTTATCTTGCATTCGGAAAAAAAGAGACATGGGACTGGATGCTTGTAGGATGGATAGCTTCTCTACTCGTGGGACACGTTTTCTATTTTTTTAACGAATTCCACTTCGGACCAAGATTCATATATGAAACATTACCCGCAACCATTCTATTAACAAGCAAAGGAATTACTCTCAGTACACAGCTCTTAGCAGCATGGCATCAAACACCTTCTGACGCGCACGCACGAAGCACAATCTGTTTTATACTTACAGGACTTTTTCTGTTTGCATTGATTTTCAATATACCCGCCACTGCTAAAACTTACCACAATTATGGGAAAGACGTGACAATACACAAATATCTTGAAAAAAAGAATATAGAAAAAGCAATCGTCTTTATCACAGACATACGCACATATGAAGTGCATTATCCATTTAACGTGCCTTTTGCAAAACAGCATATCTATGCAAAAAATAGAGGTCCCGAAAACAAAAAACTCGCAGAAAAATTTCCGGACTACCGTTACTTGATCGCAGATGGTGATACGATTGAAGAAGTCTCTATCGACGAACTCAAACAAACTGAAAAGTGAAAGGTGTGCAGCACAGCAAACTATCACAATGTATACAATTATCTTAGCTATCCTGATTGCTTTAGTTTGCTCAGAGCCCGGAAGGACACACAAGATGTCCCCTTCGGTTATTAGCTGAGAAAATGGTAGAGTTAGAACATTTTTCAAACATATTTTTCAAACATATTTTTCAAACATATCTCATGAAGCCATACGACAGCCACTAAAAACGACGCTCATGTAATAAGTATGTGCTATCGTTTCTAACGGAAGCAGTCACCATGCGGGTTGGACATCTTAATTAGCACATAGTCTTTACATGAGCCAAAGAATCAAGCCTCTTTGTATGAGGAGATTCAGACACTTTTTCAATACCATCAAAACAACCGTTCCGATGACACAAAAACTCCAGATGCCAAGACGCAACCTTGTCTGTTTGATGAACCTATAACGGTTCACCAAACCGTTGAAAAAGCACATGGCAGGCTTGAAACCTGCACCTTGCAAGCAGGCACGCAACTCAGTGAATATCTGGACTGGCCAGGTTTAGCACAAGTGATTGAATATCGTTATACATATAAAGATATGCGAACAGGTAAAGAAACGGAGAATATACAATATGGTATAACAAGTCTACATCCATCAAAAGCATCAGCAGAACGGCTCCTCAGTTTACGCCGGGGACATGGGTCAATAGAGAACAAATCCCATTGGGTCAGGGATACTGTGTTGGGAGAAGATGTCTCTCCAGTACGGTGTGGTGCCATACCTCAGGTGATGGCTGCATTGCGAAATACGGCTTTATCGGTATTACGGTTTGCTGGGTATAATACTATTTCTGATGCAATACGGTATTTTGCTTCAAGACCTAAACTCGCAGTTAATCTCATAAAATGAGAATTCTTAAAACTAAATAACCCTGAGAAAATATACATCAATCTTGACGTTTCCTGGGTTGCCATATATAATAGAGAATAATGAACCAATTTGGCATTGAGACTAACGATGATTAGAGATGCGATTCGTATACTCCCAATTTCACCTGCCCTTACTGATAACATTATGCATGGGATCTCTCAGATTAAACCCACTCCATCTTCTACCAGTAAACCTTTAATACCATGGGTAATAGGTGCATCAAGTGTGATTTTGATTGTCCTTATGCTCGGAATAGGTAGTCAATACATAGGACGTTTTCAGGAACCTTATAGTTTGGATACCCAATCGGAAACAACAGTTGAAGTGGTTAATTCGCCGGTTGTCAAGAAACTAAATATAAAACAGGATGAACAAATTCAGTTAGATGGACGTTCCGATAAGGGTGGTAAGAACAGTGGCAACAGTGAGGAGTCGAACCAAACTGTTGCTGATAATAGTGATTATACGTTATGGGGATTGCCAGAAGGAGCAATACGACGACTTGGGAAAGGCACGTTTACAGATATGCAGTTTTCACCTGACGGTGATAGCTTAGCTATTGCCAGTACAACAGGTATTTGGTTATACGATATCAAAACAGGAGAAGAAACCGCTCTTCTTACGGAAAACAGCGCGTTAATAGGATTTATAGCATTCTCTCCTGATGGCACAAAACTGGCGAGTGCTGGTGGAGATAGGAAATGCCGTATCTGGGATATTAAGAGTCAGAAGCTTCTTTTAACATTCAAATCTCCCGATTGGGTTTTCGGACTGACATTCCTTGAAGATGGGGAAACCCTTGTAGGTGAAGGTATTAGAACAAAAGCATCAACCACTTTTACCGGGAAAGAATTGAGATGGGATGTCCCTAAAATTTGGACTTGGGATATAACTACAGGAAAACTTTTAAGTACCTACACTACAAAACTTCCCAAATTTGACCTCCTGAAAGATGCAAGAGGTAGTGTCATGGTAAAGGGTTTTGCCAATACCTCACGCGCCATATTTGCTGTTGAAAATATTAATAACACAATTAGCGTTAGGGATGGAAACACTGGATTGGAATTAACTACCGTTCCATCACATAGAGGGGAACTATACTCCTTTGCATTCTCTCCAGATGGTAAAAACCTTGCGATTGCATATCACAAGCGTGTGGATATCTGGAACCTTGATACCAACAAACTCATCGGAACGTTTCCAATAATGCGTTCTGATTTTCAAAGGAAGTATAGACTTACATTCTCAAAAGATGGGAGAATACTCGCTGGAGCATTTAAGACACAGGATATCACGCTATGGAATATGAAGACCCGTTCTCAAATTGGCACAATTGAGAATAAGAATGGAGGATCATGGGACTTTGTCCTATCTTCTGACGGAACAACTATTGTCACCATAAATCACCAAGGGGTAGTAGATTTTTGGTCGGTTAATACTGGTAAACATAAACGTTCATTCACGTCTGGATATACAAATAGATTTACTAAGTTGGCTTTCAGTCAAGATGGTAAAACAGTTGCAGGTACGGTTGGGAACGCAATCCATTTGTGGGATGCAGATTTTGGCAACCAGAAGTCGGTGTTCCAAGTGCTAGATAATAGAAATCAACATTTAGAACAAAATCAGGGGAATGTTCCGAGGGACAACAAGAAACCTGTAATTTTCAGCTTAGCTTTCTCCAAAGATAACAAAACCTTATTTACATGTAATACTACAGGTATATTCGGAATATGGGATATTGCCACTAAGAAATACAGCATATCTAACACTATATTAAGCAGCCCCTCCATCAGATCACCATGGCCAAATCCATTAACAGAAGGGATATTCAATCGTACACTACCACATACTCCGAATATCTACCACATTATCACAGCCACCGTGGATAACATCCGTAATTATGTATCAGAAGTCGCGTTTTCAGAAAATGGAGAATATTTTGCAGTAAAAGATCGGAATCAATCTGTGAAGGTATGGCATATTCCCACAGAAAAAAGCTTACATTCACATAAAATTAAAAACAAAGAACATAAGATTCCGTTAAAATTAGCATTCTCCTACAATGGCAAAACACTCGCTATTGGAGAAAAGCATGATATTCGTATATTAGATACATACAATGGTAATACAATTACGACTTTCAAGATTCCAAGTAAAGAGCTAAGTGGACTTGAAAGATTACAGGCTATGTTGGGTAAGAAGTTCATAGATTTGGGAGTTGAAACAATAGCATTAGCACAAGACAAAGGTTTGTTTGTAGCTGGGAGTGGCGGCAATAATATCTATGTGTGGGATGTGTCGACACGAGAACGTATCTTATCACTCAAGCATACGGACGAAGTGAGTAAATTAGCATTTAGTGCGGATGCTAATCGTCTTGCCAGTGGGGATGTAGATGGGAAAATATACTTATGGGATATACCTTCGGGTCGAAAACTTTCCACATTCAAACCGTATGAAAGTCCAATTACGCAACTGGTATTTTCACCTGACGGCAAAACCCTCGCGAGTGCAAATTTATATTCTCGTTTTACGGGAACTATTCTTCTTTGGGATGTTCCATCAGATTAAACATAACGAAGAACTCTGTTGTTAATTATATACATCCCGTCTCTATAAGACTCCAACTTCTATGCCAAATGCAATTCGCTTGACATAATTGCATTGAAGTGGTAATCTAATTTCAGTTTTTATGAAGATAATAATATATGGAGCGACTGTCTGACGTATGTCAAACCCGAAAAGAAAACGTAAGAATAGACATTCTTCAGAAGAGGGTACAGAGGAAATACCTCGCTTAGTGAAAACAGCGCCATTGCAACTACGATATTATGGTGACCCTGTACTCAGAAAAAGAGCAGCACCTGTTCAAGAAATTACCTACGAAGAGGTAAAACTTGCTGAAGACATGCTCAATACCCTCTACTTTACAGAAGTCGGTATCGGTTTAGCAGCAACACAGGTCGGAGTCTTAAAAAGATTCTTGATTGTTGATATACGTGAGGAAGAAGAGGACGAAACCAAGCTTTTTATGTTGTTTAATCCTGAAATTCTTAATTCTGAAGGTGAAGATATAGCTGAAGAGGGATGTTTGAGCATACCAGACCTTCGTGAAGATGTGAAAAGACCCGAAAAAATAGTTGTAAAAGCAATAAATCTACAAAATCAATCAGTTGAATTTGAAGCTGATGGATTACTTGCCCGTGTTCTACAACACGAAATTGACCACTTAAATGGAACTCTTTTTATCGATAGGATTAGTGGCTTAAAAAGACAATTGCTAAGTGATGAATTGAAGAAGTTACAAAAAGCTGATCGACCCATGTAATGCTTTAGGATGTTAAATATGGCACCAAAACCTATAAAATCTCATACTTTACAAACAAAAGTAGACCGTCTATATGAATGCCTGCGCAACTATGAAAAGGTTATTGTTGCCTTCTCTGGTGGTGTAGATAGTACATTTCTTGCAGAAGCATCACAGCATGCTTTAGGTGAAAATGCGCTTGCAGTTACTGCTATTTCCGATTCATACCCTATCAGAGAAATGAAAGCTGCACAAGACATTGCTAAGCAGATCGGTATTCGCTTTGAAACAGTTAATACTGAAGAGTTAGATTTGGAAGGATATGCAAGCAATCCAACAAATCGGTGCTTCTTTTGTAAGACAGAATTGTTTGATAAACTCCGTCCAATTGCTGAAAAATACGATGTTGGTACAATTGTTTATGGTGCCATCCCCGATGACGTAGGAGACCATCGTCCGGGAATGGATGCAGCAAAACAGATGGGTATTCAAGCACCGCTAATTGATGTTGACTTAACAAAAGCCGAAATCAGAGAGGTTTCTAAAGTGTGGGATCTCCCAACATGGGACAAACCCGCGTTTGCTTGTCTTTCTTCACGTTTCCCATACGGTATGCGTATTACGCGTGAATTACTACGGCAAGTTGATGCAGCAGAGCAGTTTCTATATGATATGGGTATCCGACAATTCCGTGTACGTCACCACGGCGAACTTGCCAGAATTGAACTGGAAGCAGATGAAATGACACGGTTTTACAAGAAAGAGACACGAAATCAAATCAATGAACATTTCAATACGTTGGGATATACCCATGTCACACTTGATCTACAAGGATATCGTTCCGGTAGTCTAAATGAAGGAGTTACGAAAACACAAGTCAGCCAGCTAACTTAACAGAGAAATAAAGATGTATGATTTACATGGTGTTTTACAATTACTTGTAGCATACCCAGTACACATATTAACCTTTTTAGGATGTATTCTACTTCTTGTACTTGTCTGGCCAAAACATAGGAAAAAGGGTAATTATACCTCTATCTCGTCTGAATCCACTGCAAAAAAACAAGACTTAACACAAAGCGAAAAACATCAGCTTGTGGAAAAGATTAATGAAAATAGAATGAGTGGTATTAAGAAAAGTGCCGCAATAGGTCAAGATTCCAAATTTATGGTTTTTACTACGGTTGTTTTGATCGTACTTACTTTGATTTTTATTGTTGGCATGATAATGATGAAATTTCACAAATATTGATACTTTCACCTATTTCAAGAAATAAAACTACCCAAAAGAATAAGTTTCAAACTATTTCAAACTACATGTCCACCCCTCAAACCCAGCCACCAATCGGTACAGATTCCTTCAGTTGGAAAAAATGGGATGCTTGTACGCATTGTGGTCTCTGCTTACCTACCTGTCCGACTTATCGTGAATTAGGACTCGAAACTGACTCACCCAGAGGTAGATTATACCTTATGGGGAGTGCATTCAAAACACAAGATCCAACACCCCTCAACGAAGAATGGGCTGAATACATCTATAGATGTCTGGATTGCCGGGCATGTGAGACTGCTTGTCCTTCTGGGGTTCATTTTGGTGAACTCCTTGAACAAGCACGGGCAATTTACGAACAAAATGCGTCCCGTTCAACAAGCTACAGATTCTGGAGCGACCTTGTCTTTAAACGTATACTCCCAAACAAAGAACGTTTAGATCTTATTTTCGAACTAATGTGGCTATACCAAAAACTCGGTATACGTTGGTTAGTCCAGAAAACTGGGATTCTTAAGTTGATGGGACAGATGGGACAGATGGAATCATTACTTCCCAAAATACCTTCTCCAAAACTCAAATACACGATGCAAGATATCACCCCTGCAGAAGGAGAGACCCGCTATCGTGTCGGTTTTATTCCAGGTTGTATTATGAATCAGGTATTTACAGATACGAATCTGGCAACTATCCGAGTACTTACACAGAATGGATGTGAGGTAGTTACGCCGAGAAAGCAAACCTGTTGTGGGGCATTACATTTACATAACGGGGTCCGTGATGTCGCTTCCACGTTGGCTAAACAGAATATAGATGCATTTGAGAATGAGAATTTGGACGCAATTATCATTAATTCTGCTGGATGTGGAGCTGCACTCAAGGAGTATGAAGCACTACTGGAAAATACGGATTATGCCGAAAAGGCTGAACACTTTAGCCACAACATGCGGGACATCAGCGAGTTTTTGGCAGAAATTGAGATGATACCGCCAAACGGTAAAATCCCATTACGGGTCACCTACGATGAACCGTGCCACCTCCTACACGGACAAAGAGTAAAACTGCAACCGCGAAAAGTCTTACAAGCCATTCCAGAACTTGAACTGGTTGAGTTGACAGAATCAGAATGGTGTTGTGGGAGTGCGGGGATATATAATATCACTCAACCCGAACTATCTCAGGAAATATTGGAACGTAAGATGGAACACATCAGTGAGACTGGTGCTGATATTGTTGCAACTGGTAATCCAGGATGTCTTCTCCAAATCCAACTTGGAATTCAGAAACACGGTTTAGAGATGAAAGCGATGCATCCTATCACACTCTTAGATTATTCCTATCGTACCATCCCACCAGAGGAATGGGAAGAATAGCAACAGTCTTTAACAATCAGACTACAAAAAACGTGACAACTTAGTAAAAGTATGGTAAATTAATAATATGGTTTTATCAAATGTAGATATCCTAAAATATATGGACGAAGGAAAAATAAAAATTACCCCAGAACCCAATTTAGATACACAATTAGGGAGTTGTTCAGTTGATTGTAGATTGGGGAATGTTTTTCGAGTTTTTGAGCACAGCAAACATGCTTTTATTGATTTGAAAACAAAGGTAGATGTTGATGATCTCATGCGAAAAGTAGATGTACCTGAGGGTGATGCGTTTACGATGCAGCCGGGTGAATTTGTTCTGGCTGCGACTCAAGAAAAACTGGAATTAGCCGACGATGTAATGGCGAGACTTGAAGGAAGAAGCAGCCTCGGTAGGCTTGGTATTATTGTTCATAGCACTGCTGGACTATTTGACCCAGGTTGGGTTGGAAATGCAACGTTGGAGCTTGGTAATCTTGGAAGGATGCCTGTGATACTATATCCTGGTATGCGTATATGTGCTTTTACCTTTGAGCAACTTTCTTCGCCTACGACTGTTCCCTACCACCAAAAACCTGCGAATAAATATGCTGGACAAGGTGGTCCCGAAATTAGTAGATTTGCTGAAGATGTTGAATTAAAAGAACCGTAATTCTGCTGAAATTTTGGGCAAATTTATGCCTAATTATTTAGCAAATCAACATACTCTATCTTTAGGTGCTTGGATAGATATGCCTAATTTGTCTTATTATGTATACAGTAACTTTCTAAGCACTGTTTGATTCTATTACATTGGGTATCGTCAGATTGCGTAATATGTGACAAGAATGCTTAATTGGCATAGACTTTGCATAGTCTTTCATGGGATTTTTGTCAAAAAATATAATTACGCATTGGATTGACGACCCATCACAATTTACAATATACTGTTGATTCACTTAGGAGGAAATGCGAATGACACCAAGTGAGGTGGTTCAGCTTGCAAAAGATAATGATGTTAAGATAGTTGACCTGAAATTCATGGATCTACCCGGGATGTGGCAACACTTCTCCATTATGGTTGGAGAATTAAGCGAAGACCTTTTTGAAGAAGGCATCGGTTTTGATGGGTCAAGTATCCGTGGTTTTCAGGCTATTAACGAGAGCGATATGCTCCTCTTCCCAGACCCTACGACAGCACTTGTTGACCCAGTTTGTGAAATACCGACGTTAAGTATTACCTGTAATATCAAAGATCCAATTACTCTTGAGAATTACACCCGTGATGTACGCCATATTGCACAGAAGGCTGAAGCGTATCTTCAGTCTACCGGTATTGCAGATATCAGTTATTGGGGACCAGAGGCTGAATTCTATCTATTGAATGATATCCGTTATGAACAGACACCCAATTCTGGATTCTACTCTGTTGATTCTGTTGAAGGTAGTTGGAATTCTGGTAAAGATGAGAATCCGAACCTCGGTTACAAACCCCGTTATAAAGAAGGATATTTCCCAGTTCCACCATCAGACACACTGCAAGATATCCGGTCTGAGATCTGTTTGAAACTTATTGAATCTGGAATTGATGTTGAAGTTCATCATCACGAAGTTGGTACAGCAGGTCAAGGTGAGATTGATATTCGCTTTGATACACTTACCAGTGTTGGGGACAAAATTGCTTTATACAAGTACATCGTCAAGAATATTGCTCGGTCCCATAATTTGGTAGCCACCTTTATGCCGAAACCACTCTTCCAAGACAACGGTTCTGGTATGCACGTGCATCAGAGTTTTTGGAAAGATGGTAAGAATATCTTTTTCGATCCACAAGGGTATTCATTGTTGAGTGAAACTGCTCTATATTATATCGGTGGATTGCTTGCCCATGCGCGGTCATTATGTGCCATTATTGCACCAACAACGAATTCCTATAAACGTTTGGTTCCGGGATATGAAGCACCTGTCAATATTGCTTATTCCCAGAGAAACCGTAGTGCCTGTGTTAGAATTCCTGTTTATTCTAAGAGTGAAAAGGCTAAACGTGTTGAGTTTAGAACACCAGATCCGTCTTGTAATCCGTATCTTGCCTTTAGCGCGTTAATGATGGCAGGACTTGATGGCATCCAAAACCGTATTCACCCCGGTGATCCTCTGGATAAAGACCTTTATGATCTTGAACCGGAAGAACTTGCCGATATAGAATCCACACCAGTTTCTCTTGGTGACGCACTTGATGCGCTTGAAGATGATCACGAATATCTTCTGAAAGGGGATGTATTTACACAAGACGTGCTCGATGTCTGGATTGATTATAAACGCGAGAATGAAGTAGATGCCGTCAATATGCGGCCACATCCGTATGAATTCTTCCTCTACCACGATATATAGAAACTATCCTATGCCTTTATAGGTAAAGTTTAGAGGTGTTTCCTCGAATATGAAATAGTAGTTTCTGCTGTATCTATTGTGGGGTGGGGTAAGAACCCCGTGTCTGAGGCATCACATAACCGCATGCGTTGAGTATAGGGTAAACGTGAATTGTAGTGTATATTCTTATATGTATGCATTCACAAACACGAATATCTTAGATGACACGCAAGATAAAGCGATAATCTGATGCCTCAGTCTATTTGTAAGGACGATTCATTATACGTCCATAGCAACTTGATGAACGAAAGGCGAATCCCACGATCCGCCGAGATAACCCTAACAAATTTGTGTAGGTATTAGGAGTAAATCCCATGAAAAAATTAGAGTGTATTATCCGTCCCTTCAAACTGGAGGAAGTAAAAGAAGCTCTCAGTAATGTCGGTGTCCGCGGGATGACAGTAAGCGAAGTTCGCGGATTTGGACGTAGTCGAGGACACACCGAACTATATCGCGGAAGCGAATACACGATCGAGTTCGTGCCGAAATTGAAAATTGAAATCGTTGTCGCTGAAGAGAATGTAGACGAAGTCGTTGAAGCTGTTCAACAGGCAGCATCAACGGGTAAGATCGGTGATGGAAAAATATTTGTCATACCTATTGACGAAACAATTCGAATCCGTACAGGTGAAAGAGGTCCCGCCGCTATATAATCTCTATATTTGTCACACAATTATTAGTAGGGACAGGCAATATGCCTGTCCTTTCTGGTTTTACAGTACGGCAGATATAATCGTATATTTTTTATCACTGATATTTTTGATTGATAGACCTTTTATAGGAGAATCAACAGTTAATTGATCCGATATTTTCACTTTCTCTTGACATTATCCGAATTTCATGGTATTATTTTCTTGGTATTTTACCCTATAAGATGTTGGTATGAAACCCTTTTCACCAACGACATCTCAAATAAATATTTTAAAATCACATAAATGTAATGATTGAAGTAAAAGAACTTACAAAGTCTTACGGTCCGACTCTTGCCGTGAACCGAGTATCTTTTGATGCTAACGCTGGAGAAGTAGTAGGTTTCATCGGACCAAATGGTGCTGGTAAAACCACAACCATGCGGATTCTGACATGCTACCTCACAGCGGATTCTGGGAGTGCAACCGTTGCTGGTTATAATGTCCTCGAAAATGCTATTGATGTCAGGAAAAACGTCGGGTATTTGCCTGAAAGTGCACCACTCTATACAGACATGGGTGTGGTTGAATACCTAAAGTTTATGGCAGATATTCGAGACATTCCGAAAAGTCAACGAAAAGACAGATTAAAAACTGTCGTTGAAATCTGTGGTCTTGAAGGAGTTATCCAAAAGGACATTGGTGAACTTTCTAAAGGATACCGACAACGAGTTGGTTTAGCACAAAGCCTAATACACGATCCGCCTATTCTGATCTTAGATGAACCCACCTCCGGACTCGACCCGAGCCAAACAATTGAAATACGAAACTTAATTAAGGATATCGGCAGAGAAAAATTAGTGCTCTTCAGTACACACATATTGCCTGAAGTTGCCGCTACATGCGATCGAATTCTAATTATTAGTCGAGGACAACTTGTTGCGAACGGAACGTTGGATGATCTCATCGGTCAGGTGCGTAGCGTTAACAGGTTGTATGTCGCAATTCGAGGTACAGAGGAAACAATTACACCTCAACTGAACCAGTTGGAAGGCATCACCGGATTTACGCATGTTGGAACCGATAACGGGGTCGTAAGTTATGAGATTACATTACAAGAAGACGATGGTGATGTCACTGAACTTCTCTTTCAAGCTGCGGTCCAAAACGGATGGTCTTTAGCTGAACTCCGACAGGAATCTATTGACCTGGAGGATGTATTCCTGCATTTTACATCTGGAGAACAGAGTAGAGACACAGTATCTGCTCAACCATCAGAAAATAGTGTAACACCCATTGACGAGGAGTAATCTCAGGATAATATATTTGGCTCTATAATATTATACTCGCACATAGAATAGAAAATTATGCAGAACATTAACGCAATCTTCAAAAAAGAAATTAGAAGTTATTTCAATTCTCCTATCGCTTACATATTTATAACCTTTTTTCTCGCCATCTCTTCATGGATTTTCTTTGGTTCCTTTTTCATATATAACCAAGCAGAAATGCGAGGTTTTTTTGGATTAATGCCGTGGATGTTCCTATTTTTTATCCCCGCGGTAACCATGAAACTCTGGGCAGAAGAGAAACAACTCGGAACAGCAGAAATCCTGATGACCCTTCCGATCCGTGATCACGAGGTCGTTATTGGTAAATTTCTTGCAAGTCTTGGGTTGCTGGCTATTACCGCCCTATTTTCGCTCTGCATTCCCATATCAGTTATCTATCTGGGTAACGCCGATGGCGGGACACTTATATGTGGATACTTAGGTTTATTATTGATGGGTGGGGCTTATTTGGCAATAGGTTTGTTTACATCAACCTTAACAAAGAATCAGATAATTGCTTTCATATTGGGAATATCAGTTTGCTTTGTTTTATGGATCATTGGGGAAAGTTTTGTACTTTCAAGGACACCGGGATGGCTATTCCCGATATTTAGTTATCTCGGCCTTGGAACTCATTATAGTAGTATACTCCGTGGTGTCATAGATACCCGTGATATCATCTACTATTTAAGTATCATTGGATTCTTTCTCTACTTAAGTACATTGTCAGTAGAAAGTCGGAAATGGCGTTAGATAAGGAGGCAAACTATAATGGCAGATAAACGAATCAGATACGGTAGTAATACACTCGCTTTTGTAGCAATCATCATTGGAATTCTTCTTTTGGTTAATTTCCTATCTTCGCGTCGTTTTTTTCGCGCAGATCTCACTCAGGATAAACGTTACACTGTATCAAAAGCAACCAAAAATTTGATTAAATCGTTAGACGATATTGTTACGATAACTGTATACTTCTCACTGGAGCCAGCAGGGGTTGCCCAAATTCGTCGTGATGTCAAAGATGTATTGGACGAATATAAGGCATTTTCGAAAAAACTCCAGATTGATTACATTGATCCTTCTGGGTTAGATGATGGAGAGAAACAGGAACTCCGATTTAAAGGTGTTAATGAAGTCCAAATCAATGTTCGTGGGAAACACAAACTTGAAATTGCGAATGTCTTTATGGGAATTTCTATCGGCTATAGTGGAAAAGAGGAAGTCCTCCCAGTTGTACAATCTACGGCAAACTTTGAATATGAACTTACTTCCGCGATCTTAAAAGTCACTACTAAGGAAGCGAAAACTATTGGATTTTTGACTGGACACGATGAATATGATATCAATGCTCAAAACGAAGGAACACAGCAATTTCGGCAACTCATGGATAAATCAGGTAAAGGACAGTATAACATTACTACTGTTGATCTTCAAGCAGGAGATCCTGTTGATGCTTCTGTAACAACCTTAGTCGTTGCAGGACCGAAACAACCTCTATCTGATCGAGAGAAATATGAGATTGATCAATTCATCATGCGTGGGGGTAAAGCAATTTTTCTGATTGATCCTGTGTCAATTAATATGCAAACACTTCAAGGCACACCTCTACCTACCGGATTGAATGATCTTCTTGAACATTACGGCGTTAAGCTTGGAAACAATTTGATTGCTGACCTCAGATCTCACGATAATGTACAGACTCAACGCGGGTTTATGACAGTCATTCAAGACTATCCGTACTTTGTCAAGATAGGAAGCAAGAACTTCTCAAAAGAACATGCTGTGACAAGCCAATTAGAATCACTTACTTTACCTTGGACAAGTTCGTTAGAGACAGTGGCAGTAGATGGTGTGAAAGCAACTGCGTTGGCAAAAACAACCGAATTTGGACAAAGTTTCCAAGGGTATTATAACGTTATGCCGGGAACTCAAATTCCTAAAGGTGAACACAAGGTCTTTACAACTGTTGCTTCTTTGGAAGGAAAGTTTAAGAGTTTTTACGTGGGCAAAGAAATTCCGGCAGTAGGGGCAACTGCTGATGATGAAACGGAAAACGAAAATGATACAACCCCATCGAACGAAGAATCCGAAGAACGAACAACTATAAATGAAAGTACAGATACGCAAATTATAGTTGTTGGGACAGCACAAGTACTCACACAGTTAAGTCGAAATAGTGTTGACTTTTTCTTAAATAGTATTGATTGGCTAACACAAGGTGATACGCTTATAGGTATCCGATCCCATACTATTACTGACCGACCGTTAAAAGAGACATCAAATTTGGAGAAAAACATTATTATGTTTCTGTGTATTGTCGGTATACCTCTGCTTGTAGTTCTCATAGGATTGATCCGATATTTGCTTAAGGGACGTGTAAAACGAATGGTCGAAACATACGGTTCTGAAACTTCTCTGTTCAGTTAAACATTTAATAATTTACATCTGGATGAAACGATGCAAAAGAAACAACTACTGATTTTAGTCGGCATTTTTATTCTATTAGCACTCATTGTACTAATATTTGAGAATCCTTTTGGTAAGAGTGATTACGATAAGAAGGTTGAAAAGGCAACTGCCCTGTTTCCGGACTTCAATCGGGAAATGGTCACAAAGGTAGATATTATCGCTAAAGGTGAGACCACTACACTAACAAAGCAGGGAGAAAGTTGGATTGTCGCGACTATGGATGACTATCCCGCGGATACCGAAAGTATTGATGAGTTATTTACTAAAGTGACAGAATTTACTAACGCTAACCTTGTTTCCGACAATCCAAAGAATCAGGCAGAATTTGAAGTAAATAGTACCGGAGTGGAAGCAAAGTTGATGGCTGCAGACGACAAATTGTTAGCACATCTGTTTGTCGGGAAAAACACGCCAGGTTTTTTGAGCAGTTATGTAAGGGTGGCTGATTCTAATAATGTGTATGTTGGGCAAGGTTACCTCCAATCTGTTTTTGACAAAGGAACGAGAACTTGGAAAGATCGGACTATTTTCGATTTTAACAAAGGGATTGTTACACAGGTTGATATTACATCCGCTGAGGAAACTGTCCAACTACGGTTAGATGCTGAAAACAAATGGCAGATGCTACAACCAACAGTTTCTGATGTAAAACAGACCGAAATGGATAATCTGCTAACGACCTTTAGCCAGTTGACTACTGACGATTTTGCTGAGAAAAAAAAACTTTCTGAATATGGATTAGATGCTCCTATATCCTCTATTTCTGCCAGTCTAAACGATGGGAGAACCGCTACACTAATTGTTGGGAAAGAGGAAGGTGGCAAACATTACGTAAAAAGTAATGATAAAGAAACGATTTTTATGTTGTTCAAATCAAATGTTGATAGAATAATAAAGAAGTCTGAAACCCTTATAGAAGTGGTTACACCTCCAGAGACTGAGGAAGCAACTCCATCAGAGGCGGTTGATGTCACTCCTACTGAGTAAGTACAGTAATAGGTCATTGAGATTAATAGGAGGAAAAATGACGAGGAAAAATTATTGGTTATTACTAATCGCAGTATTAGTAATTCCTACATTCACCGCCTGTGATTCGCGTTTAGCAACCGAATTGTTAACACCCCCAACAAGTGGCAGAACTATCCATGTGAATGGTAGCGGTTCTGTTACTGGGGATCCAGATATTGCGTCTCTGAATTTAGGTGTATCTGTTGAAAAGGAAACAGTAGCGGAAGCACGAGAAGAAGCGGCAAGTTCCATGACTGCTTTAATAGAAACGTTGAAGGCTAATAACATCGACGAAAAGGATATTAGTACTGAAAATTTCAGTATCTATCCGCAGTATGATTGGACTGAAGAAGGACGCATACTAAAAGGGTATAGAGTCAACAATACTGTTAGAGCAAAGGTGCGGGATTTAGATACCCTTAGCGATGTAATAGATGATGCAACGGAAGCTGGAGGGGATTATATAGTCCTTAATTCCATTCAATTTATGATTGAAGATACTACCGATTACCAACATCAAGCACGGACATTAGCCGTAAAGGATGCTGAAGCGAAAGCACAAACTTTGGCTGAAGCAAGTGGAGTGACCCTTGGGAAACCGGTAACTATATCTGAAAGCACATACTACGAAACCCCTCCTATTCCGTATGCAGCAGTAGCTGAAGCGGCTGCAGATGATTTGGCAAAGAGTTCTACTCCGATTGTACCTGGGGAGCAGACTATTACTGTGAATGTAACTATTGTATATGAAATAGAGTAGAATTTCATAACTTTACTGAAAAGGACATAGGGTTTATCCTATGTCCTTTTTATTTAATCACAGGAACTTTACGCCATCCCTGCCCTTCAGCCACACAGACTTGACCGGACCAATGCGTATTCTGTTTTCAGTACAACGGGTTTGAGTTTATGTTTCGATTTTCTAAGAAAAGATTGGTTAGGTCTAAGACGTTCACTCCTTTTTTGCATGATGTTATAGAATTTCTGGAATTGTTTATCTGTACTTTGTTGTTATATGCTCCGATATCATATCTGGGTATATAGTGGCTTTTGCAGGTATAGGAACGAAAATTAATTCAATTCCCACAGTATCCAGCTGTTTCTTGAAATCTAAGATTGCAGGAAGTGTCGGTATTTCAGATAACATCTTTCTTCAGCAGGCGTTACTTCAGAGGGGCAGTATGTATCGGCGGGTTTTTTCACAAGGGTATCCTGTTTCGGTGTGCGTTCTGGTTCCTTGTTTATTTTGACAGGTTCCGGATCAGTTTTCTTTTGTTGGTAGAAATGGAAGGCAACACCCCAACAAGGATTAGACAGCCCAAAAATAGTAGAATTCTTTTCGTTGTAATAAGCATACTTTACCCCTTCTTCCCTCATGCAATGCATTCACCTATCAAGGATAGGGAACCTTTCACGCTGGAGGAACTTTTGACGCTTGAGGAGTTCACGCTGCTTGAGACTTTTTAAATTTGGAGGTTTGCATATTGACTCACCATGTTTTCCCGCGTCCGAGTTTAAAGGACAGTTCCAGTAAGTTTTTGCACAGATACTGCATCGTGTTTGATGTGGATGATTAGGAAAAATTCGATGTGGATCCTGAGACGAAGGAGGGCACATATATAACTTAACCTCACAATTCCTACATGGTCGAAAGTGGGGGTTCTGGTTCCTCGTTAGTAATATGGATCCCAATCCACGTTTGCAATTATCACAGCGTGCTGAATTGATAGCCCACATCCCGCCTCTAACACAAAGACTTGCTACAATACAAAGTATTACTAAATCTTTCACAAATTGTTTGTTCTGTAGGAGATTTTTTATTCTATTAAATAATAAAATGGCTTGATCCCACCACAAGATTGGCAAACCAACCCAAATTTGGATCTTGTGTTGGTTATTAAACTAAGTTGGGTAAACTCAGTTGAAATATGAGAAATTCTCCGTTAAAAAGATGTTGGAGTTTAAATATCTCCATTTGATCAAACAATTCAGAGCAATTCATTTCTTCAAAAGCAATTCTCATTTTATTGTGTTCACGGTTTTTCTCTGAATCATCATGACAAGGTACGGCAAAGTTCAATGTGTTGTGCCCTATCTGAGTATACTCATTTTGATTAAGTATGTTTGCCCCCGCTTTAACTTCAGTCATAATCCGAAAACGTAATCTTACTGAGGCATCGTCAACATTTCTTGTTCGACTAAAAGTATGCTGTTCACTGAAAATTCTTAACAATTTGTGTCTCATTGATCCTGATAAAGATTCTCCAATTTCATTTAGACGTTCCTCTAATGCTTGACCGAATGATTCTGATATTAGAGTCTCAACAGGCACAGTTTCAAAAAACTTTCCATGTGTCAAGCATACTTTTATATTTGACTGTTTTCTGCCCCGAATCAAATAGAAGACTTGTCGGATTGGTACAGAAAGTATGTTGTTACCTGCTTCTTCCATCTGCGTTCGGATAGTATTTTCTTGACCTTCCATTAGTTTTTCTATTTCTTTTTCACCCGTTGGAATAGTTGAATTAAACGAAGAAACGGAATAACTTTGGCTATCTTTGAGTTCAATCAATTCCCCACCAGTAAACTGGAGATCGTTCTTATTGAGTTTAACAGCTAAATCAGGAAATTTACCCTTGTTAATACAAGAAAGCATTTGTTCATCAAATGGGAAATTCTCCAGTTTAATTTCTCTAAGGAATTCTGATTTCTTTTGACACAAATGAATAAAGAAGTGATAAATTGAGAACGCCATTTATCTTTTTGATTCGAAAAGTGACATCTGATCTGATGTTGGTGTCTTGGAGTAAGTTGATAATTTCGTAAGTGAGGATTCCCCCCAAATAAGCTCTAAGTCTGGAGTACAAGCATAATCCTTAAGAAATCGAGAGACATCATCGGCTTTCCTCTGTCCGGATAGTCTGTTTTGAATGATTTCAACATTGTTTGCATCAATTTCAATGCCAATTGATTTTCGACCTAATTGTTGTGAAACAACCAATGTTGTTCCTGATCCAGCAAATGGATCGAGTACGAGATCCCCAGGATATGTTGAAGAAAGGATAATCCGTATTAAGAGTTGAATAGGTGTCTGCTGTTTGTGTAGGCGATTCCCCTCTGCATCCCGTAACGCTTCATCTCCAGCATAATAACCTGATGTCAATTCACGTATATCCTCCCATACGTCAGTAACATACATCCCATTTTCACGTTCCTGTTTATAGCCTGCTGGCAAGGGTGGATCAATACGTAGACGATTAAATATACGCGGTTGCTTACCTTTCGTAGCGAACCCAATTATCTGATAGTGTTTTCCAAAACGTTTCATTCCAGGGACGGCAGATGTTTTCTTTTTCCATATTATAAGATTTTGAAAAGTCCACCCCGTATTAGCTAAGCATCGGAGAACATATTCTGTATTCTTCTCACGTTGCATGAAATAGATCGACCCACCCTCAGATGTTAACGCATGCACTTTCGCACAAATATCGCTCATCCAATCCCAATACTCATTGGGTGGGAGGTCGTCATCCCACGCATTATATGCTTTATTCTGATTGAAGGGTGGATCAAGGAAAGATAGGTCTATCTTCTCAGCAAAGTTGTCTACGTGCAAGGCGTCCGAACAACTTCCATGAAGAAGGATTGTATTATCGCATAAAGAGTTCACTTTGTACCTTGTGCTTACTTATCTTTTCAGGTTATCATTAAATCATCGTCGAATGCGCGTATGGCATTCGACGTGGTTAGAAACCATACTATAGGTGTCAATTTAAGAAAAGGACATCTGACTTCTTCAATAATATTTATTGTTAAGTGAAAACATCTCTTATATAATTTAGAAAAGTACAATTTTTATTATCACACAAAAGGTGTTTCCTATGAATATATTATCACATGTACCTGAAAAAATGCAACAGATTCTAATGACCATCAGGGTTATTTAGTTTTAAGACTTCTCATTTTATGATGTTAACTGCGAGTTTAGGATTTGAAGCGTAATATTTCATCATATCAGCGATCCGTGTAGCTCCTGTGAACCGGAATACGGATAATGCTGTATTTCGCAATGCTG
>CAZZBB010000070.1:0-131791 GCA_964652195.1 uncultured bacterium
GAAATTAAAAGATCGTCACAGATCGTATATATTGCTACAATAGTTAATTCCATGGGTTTCTCCAAATATTCTATAATGATAAACATTATAGAGAAAACCCATGGATATAAAAGCAGTTTATAGGTAGCAACTTAGGTTATACTAATAGAAAATAAGACTGATGAATAGGTGTGATTGGAACATTTAATCCCATAAATTTCTTTCATGAAAACACATACCTTTTACCTGTACAAAAAGGAATTCAAACTATGGAAGATATAAAGTATATCCCTTTTCAACGCGTAAAAGATTGGAAAGTTGGTGAGAGGATTATTGTAGATGGGAATCCCGGCAAAATCCGTGATATTGTTGAATTCGAGAATCCTTCGGGAATTGGGGAGACAATTGCATCCATCGGTGCTGTTTACGACAATGAACCCGGGGTTATCAGGCTTGTTGAATTTGACTTTCACCGAGTTAAGCTTGAACGTGAACACCACCTTTTGTTATAAATGAAGCGAAATGTAGCACAAACTGGAAAGTTTATGCTACAAAGAGAGATATTCTATCAGAAATGGTATAACTTTGAATAAAGGAGAAAACTTGAAAGACAATAAACTATTCATTGTAATCACTGCTTTTGTATGGATGTTTATTTTACCTCACCAGAATGTAAACGCCCAACAGGATCTTGCACAAAAGGCATACACGATTTTTGAGCAGTCGTGTCTGATATGCCATGGTGAAAATGGTTCTTATAGAGAATCACTGATCATTGAGCATTCAGCACTCATTGATAACGGAACAGTCGTTCCCGGTGACCCGGACGCTTCCGTGTTCTATCAACGACTTATCGAAACAAACCTTGCCAAGCGGATGCCACTCGGACAATCGCAGCTTGACCCCGAAGCGATTGAAACGATCCGCCAATGGATTGCAGCAGGTGCACCAGATTGGAACGATATTCACAGTCCAGAAACCGACTTCATTACGACTGATACAGTGCTTCAAACAATTGAAAACCACGTCAATTCTCTCCCATCACGTGACAAATTGTTTGCACGTTATTTTACACTAACACATCTCTATAACGCAGGCGAAACGACTGAAGCACTCAACGCCTATCGGCGCGCCCTTTCAAAACTGATAAATAGCCTCTCTTGGGGACGCGAAGTTGTTAAACCGCAGCCTATTGATGCGGAACAAACCGTTTTCCACATTGACCTACGCGATTACGAGTGGGATGTCCGAAACGATGCATGGACACAAATTGAGCAAGCGTATCCCTACAAAATAACGTTTGACGCGCCGACACAAACACATCTCCGCGAAAAACTCACAACTTTACAGCAAGAGATGAACTGCGAAGTGCCGTTTGTCCATATAGATTGGTTTCTTGCGACTGCTTCACTACCCCCGCTCTACCATGACATTCTCGCGTTGCCCGAAACAGACCGCGAATTAGAAGCATCCCTTGAGGTGTTTGTTGCTGAAAACCTTCGAAATGCGCCAGGGAAACGCGTATGGCGTGCAGGTTTTAATAATTCTCGTGTTTCAAGACACAATCGTGTTCTTGAACGTCACACGTCTCGGTATGGGGCGTATTGGAAAAGTTATGACTTTGCCGGGAGTTCAGAGTCACAGAGTGTCTTTACACATCCGCTTGATTTCTCTCAAGATGGTGGTGAAATTATCTTCAATTTACCGAATGGTTTACAGGCATATCTTATTGTAGATAGGGAAGGCATCCGTATTGATGCGGCACCGATCAGCATCGTTTCAAATCCTGCTGTGGCGGATCCGACAGTACGGACGGGTCTTTCCTGCATCGGGTGCCACACAAAGGGAATGCAGACGTTTGAAGACGAGGTGCGCGCTGTTGTTGAACAAGCAGATAACCCACCTTTTAACAAAGAACGGGCGTTAGAACTGTATGTTGAAAAAACAGAGATGGATGAACTTGTAGCGGAAGATATGCAACGTTTTCGTGTAGCACTGGAAAAAACAGGTGGCGTATTTGGTGGTATTGAACCGGTCCAACGATTGCACGAGGCGTTTCAAGGTCCCCTCAGTGTTGCACACGCTGCAGCTGCGGTTGGGTTAGAAACAGATACATTCCTTGAGAAAATTAGTAATAATGTGAGTTTACAAAACTTATTAGGAGCACTCGTATTAGAAAAAGGTGCCATCAAACGAGACGCATGGACATCGGCTTTTCATGATGTGATTGCTGCGTTGGATTCCCCTGATAGTGTCTTGCCCCCAGTTGTGGAGCGTCCGGAGCGAATTCCTGGTGCTGGTGTTTATATTCCCGATGTGAACTTACGTGTTGCAATAGAAAAGACACTTGGCAAAGCACCAAACACCCTAATTACGACGGAAGAGATGCAGGCGTTAACCTCCCTTCATGTGGATGGATCGGATATTCATCAATTGGCTGGAATTGAGGAGGCAACAAATCTGCAAGGGTTTTCCGCATCGGACACTTCTATATCAGACCTAACACCATTGGCAGGTTTAAAAATCTTGCGTTTTCTAAATCTCAACAATACGAATGTATCCGACTTGACACCGCTGGCAGGTTTGACAAATCTGCATAGTTTAAATTTTGCCTATACAAGCGTATCAAACCTGAAACCCTTAGCAAACTTACCAATTAGGGACATATTCATGGTTGATACTCCTGTTAATGATTTGACTGGAATTGAGACTTTAACGCAACTTGAGTCTATTCTGGCTTGGGGTACCTCTATATCAGACCTTACGCCGCTGGCAGGTTTGACAAAACTACGTACTGTAAATTTTGCATTCGCAAATGTAACGGACCTAAAACCCTTAGCGAATCTGACAAAACTAACAGAATTACGTCTTACTGAAAATAGGATATCGGATATATCAGTTTTGGAAAACTTAACACAGTTAAAATGGTTAGCACTTGAGGGTAATGTTATATCGGATGCATCAGCCCTGGAAAATTTAACACAGTTAAAATGGTTAGGGATACAAAAAAATCTTATATCCGATTTCTCGCCTTTGGAAGCGTTACTTGAAAAGACAATTATAATTTCACACGGTAATCCTGGTTTCAGTGGCGGACCAAAAATAGAAGGTCCGTGGTTATGGGTAACCGTCCATGGTGAACTTGATGATGAAGGACGTGCACATCTTAGTACCAGAGATCTGTTGGCAGCAGCAAGTAACAATCAAGTGACTGAACAAGAAATTGCTACGAATGGTGTTATAGAAGGAGAGAAAGTCGGAGATAGCACTTGGACAGTAGGTGAACTCAACGCAGGAGACGAAGATAACATTAACACAATGCTACGTGCTCGTGGTTTAAATCCCTCACAATACCCCGACTATGTTGTCTACGGTTCTACCACCCTCTATTCACCACTGGAACAAAATACAAAGATGTTCGTTGGAAGCGACACAAGCACCAAAGTCTGGCTCAATGGAACTTTAATTCGAAAGAACAATGGACACTATCACACTGAAGGTTATCAAACTTTTTTTCCTATTACTTTAAAAGCAGACAAAAATGTCTTGCTTGTGGCTATTGATAACAGCAGTGGCGATGATTGGAGCGGTTACTTTGGGTTTGAAGAAGGTACGGAATATATGGTGTCCCCCTCTTTAAATGTTCACATTCCTGACGCGAACCTACGTTCAGCAATTGAGGAAACACTCGGTAGAGCAGCAAGTGATGTGATAACAGGAGAGGATATAGCAACCTTAACAACCCTCAGAGCAAGTAACAGGGACATTAGGGATTTGACGGGCATTGAGGCCGCTGTAAATTTGGAAAATCTGTGGATTTCAGGGAATCCTATAACGGATTTATCACCACTTGCTGCATTGAAAAACCTTAGCGGTTTAGCTGCTTGGGATATGGCTATAGAAGATTTTTCGCCACTTGCAGAATTGACCAATCTAAAATGGTTAGAATTGTTTAATACGCCAATATCAGACATCTCACCACTGGCACCCCTTACAAACTTAGAAAGATTGAGTCTTTATGGAACCGGAACAGAAATCCTGGCACCACTGGCAGGATTAACCAGTCTAAAAAGACTGCAGATCGCCGACAATGAGACGCTATCGAACATTTCACCCTTGGCAAATCTAATCAATTTAGAATGGTTGGACCTTCATCGTTGCGATTCATTATCGGATATTTCATCATTGGCAGGGTTAACCAAATTGGAGTATCTAAACCTTAACCATAGCAGAATAGTGTTCGATTATTCTTTGTCGCCATTATCAGGTTTAACGGGATTAAGACGTTTACGACTTGCCGAGAATAGAATATCAGACGTATCTTCACTTGCAGGAGTAATCAACTTAGAACGGTTAGATTTACCACGGAATGAGATAGTTGATATATCACCATTGTCGAGTTTAACAGGATTAAGAGAACTGTACCTTCACGCAAATAGGATATCAGACGTGTCTTCACTTGCGGGGCTAATCAACTTAGAATGGTTAGATTTACGTGTAAATCAATTAGCTGACATATCCGCTTTAGATAGGTTAGCTGCCCGCACCTATATAAGTTGGCTTGAAAACCCTGGTGTTCCTATAGGAGGTCCCAAAATAGAAGGACCTTGGTTGTGGCTGCCAATTCCAGAAAAACAACTCGACAACAGTACAGATTTGCTGTCAGAAGTGAGTGCTGGTTCTGTAACAGAACAACAGATTGCTACGAGAGGCGCAACCGAAGGAAATACAGTTGGAAACTATGAATGGACGGCACATAAAATTTCTCCTGTAGGCCCTTATGATGGGTTTACAAATAATATGTTGGAAATGGTGCGTGCTTTTGGATTACCCGAAGAGTATGAATGGAGTACAGAAGTTATTGTTATCTACGGTTCCGTAATCTTAGATTCTCCGCGGGAACAAAAAACAAGAATGTTTGTTGGAAGTGAAGGTCGCAACAAGGTTTGGCTAAATGGTGAGTTAGTCTACGAGCAGTTAATCAGACCTACTGAATTTGATTATTGGTGGGACGATAGTGACGGTTTCAATCAGTATTTTCCTGTTACTCTGAAACCGGGAGCAAATGTTTTGTTAGTCGCAGTTGGCAATGGAAATACAATTACGGGGAACTTCGGTTTTGAAGAAGGCACAGAATATACGCTGTTACCCCCTTCAGAGATTTATATTCCTGATCCAAACCTCCACGCCGCAATTGCAGAGGCACTTGACAAAGAGGATAATGTTCCGATTACGCGTGAAGAAATAGAAACATTAACAATCCTAAGAGCAAGCAACAAGGACATTAAGGATTTAACAGGCATTGATGCCGCTATAAATCTGGAAGAGTTGTGGATTTCAGAAAATCCAGTATCTGATCTCTCACCACTTACGGGATTGAAAAACCTTATCGGTTTAGGAGTATGGGATACACCTAATATATCTGATTTATCGCCACTTGTCAAACTACCCAAACTGAGATGGTTAGACTTTGGTAGATTCCCAGCCCCTGACCTCTCTATTTTGGCAGACATAAAAAGCCTGAGAAGATTGACATTTCATAATGGGGGCATAGAAGACCTTTCACCGCTGGCAGGGTTAACACAGTTGACTATTCTTGACATTGCCTATAATTGGACGACACCAGATTTATCCCCCATTACAAAGTTAACAAATTTGGAGAAATTTGTAGCGAATAACAATGATATATCAGATATAACTCCTCTGGCAGCATTGACGAAATTGAAACATTTGGATATTCACAATAACAAAATATCGGACGTATCTCCACTGGCAAAATTGGTAAATCTGGAAATGGTTAAACTTTATGGCAACTTAATATCAGACATTTCTCCTTTGGAAAGTTCCCCTATATTCCCTTATGTTTTTTGGCTTGAAAACCCAGGTTCTGCGAGGACCGGACCGCAAATAGAGGGACCTTGGACATGGCTAAAATTACCCGTTGAACATTTTGACACAGATTGGTTAGCTGAAGCGAGTGGTGGTACCGTTACAGAACAGCAAGTCGCTACATACGGTGCAAAAGATGGACAACACGTCGGAGATAACGTGTGGAAATCTGCCAAAATTGATAAAGAACAAGAAGGCCGTAATATCTTTGAAATACTGTCTTTTGGAGAAGACGACGGAGGAAAACACCCCTTAATTTACAGTGCTATCGTCTTGAATTCACCTCGTGAACAGAAAACAAAAATACTTGAAGGAAGTGAAGAAGCGTCTGTTAAAATCTGGCTCAATGGAGACTTGGTACATAAAGCCGTTAGAACACATAGTGGTGCACGGCTTTATGATCGATTTTCCCCTGTTACACTCAAAGAAGGCGCAAATGTCCTGTTAGTTGCAATTCTAAACTTGGATGGAAGGTTTCGGTTATGCTCTGTCGGGTTTGATGAAAGCACAGAGTATACGTTAATTCCTCCCGGTGCTGGCTTCACATTTTCTGCAACGGAAATAACAACCCTTCTCGCTGGTGATACTTTTTCACTAAATCTCAACGCAGAAAACATAACTGATTTAGCAGGATGGCAGACGGATATTGCCTTTGACCCGAATGCACTTGAAGCAGTAGAAGTTACTGAAGGCGATTTTCTGAAGTCAGAAGGTGGAGATACCTTCTTCCAAAGCGGTACAATTGATAACACAACAGGCAAAATCACAAACCTGTTTTCGGCGCGGATAGCTGAAAGTGGTGTTAGTGGTTCAGGCGGACTGCTCTCTGTGACATTCAAGGCAAAAACAAGCGGCGAAACACAAGTGATACTGGAAAACTTTGAGTTCAGTTCTATCAGTGGTGCCATCATACCTACTGTTCCACCGAATATTACCATCAATGTGGGAGATTATCCTGCTTGGGATGTGAATCAGGATGGACGGGTTAGTATCGTGGATCTTGTTCTCGTGGCAAAGGATTTTGGCTCAAATGGGCTTGCCAACTTGCGAACGGACGTAAATCGTGATGGTGTTATCAATGTGCAAGACCTCATTCTTGTCGCACAGCACTTTGGCAATTCAGCGGATCCCACTGCTGGGTCTCCTTTACTTGCAATTGACAATAAGGAACTCATGCCAGTGATGGTCCAGGCATGGATAGAGCAGGCACAGGCTGAAAACGATGGTTCACTTGTTTTCCAACAAGGAATAGAGAATCTCAAGAGACTATTAGCATCACTGATTCCTGAAAAGACAGTACTTTTGGCAAACTATCCCAATCCGTTTAATCCTGATACGTGGATCCCGTATCTCCTTGCAAAGCCTGTAAATGTTACTTTGACGATCTATGCCGCTAATGGTGCGATTGTTCGGACATTGGTGTTAGGTCATCAAGCTGCGGGTATCTATCAGAATCGGAATCGTGCGGTGTATTGGGATGGTAAAAATGCACAAGGTGAGTCGGTTGCAAGCGGTGTCTATTTTTATACATTAACAGCAGGGGATTTTTCTGCTACACGCAAGATGTTAATAATGAAGTAGCGTAAGTTTTTTGATTATTCGCGATAGTCTTAGAGTGTGAATAAGATCCGATATTTTGTATAGGTTAAGGTAATTTGGTACATAAGGGTCCAATTTGCTGAGGCATCATGTTATGGCTAAAAAGATAGAGTAGCCTTCAATTACTCTACAAGGAGTTTTTATGAAACATGTATTACAGTTCACTATTGGTTTCATGCTATTTTTTGGTTTAATCAATTCTGTCACTGCCCAATATACGCCAACTGCTGTGAAGAATGCTCTGAATTCCATCGTAGCTGTAGAGATTGATGATATCAACGGCAATACAACTTCTATCGGATTAGGTTTTTTCATATCCGATAATAAAGTTGTCACCCATTTCTCTAAACTCTATAACCATATTCCACCTCAAAATCAAGTTGAAATTTATGTGAAATTTGTTGGAAAGAAAACAAGATATTTTGTTAAAGACATGAATATTGTCGGGGAAAAACAGGAGTTGGCTTTCCTAAATGTTTCGATTCCAGGTGTTAAACCTTTATCAATTAGTGATGAACTTCGACTTAAAGGAACAACCTACACTATAAATACTCCATCGAAATCATCAGTTGAAAAAGGCAAGATAAAAGGTAATTCAAAAAACAACGACTATATACGTATTTCAAATCCGATTTCTGATAAAAACATAGGTGGTCCTATTCTAAATAGTAAAGGAAAAGTAATCGGTTTAGCCATACTCATATCAGAACTAAGAAATGGAATCAATTACGATGATGGACAAGTAACTATTAAATTTGGAGGACCTGGTAATTCAGTTATTGTGAAGGGGGAGAATAGCTATGTTAATATAAAGAATAATAATACTTCAGCTGGAGTAAAAAATAGCACATTCGCCGTTTCTTCTCATGTTCTAAAGGAATTATTAGTAAATCCAAATAAAGATTCAACCAATATACAGTTTGTAGAAGATAAAATTGATAAACGGAAGACAGGGACAAACAGAATAGAAAAAACATTCGATGTTATTTCAGGTGGACGACTAACAGTAGAAACAGACTCTGGTGAAATTGATGTGAAAACTCATAACAAGGACATTGTTGAGGTTAGAGTAATAAAGGAAATAAAAAAGAATTTTTTCAATCTGAAGAACATTTTGGATGATTTCAATGTGACTTTTGATCATACAGGTCCCGATATAAATATTGCCGGCAAATTTCAACGAGGAGTTAGCTTTTGGCAGAGAGAACTGAGTGATATTAGAATACATTTTCAGGTAACTATACCACAAGAATATGATGTTGACTTAAACACACGTATAGATGATATTTCTGTAAATGGTGTAACAGGTGAATTAGAAGTATCAACATCCACTGGTGACATTGATATTATAGACGTAAGTGGTCCAACCCAAGTGCATACCTCAACAGGGGACCTACACCTTGAAAAAATCATAGGTGCTATATCAGGTGGATCCTCCACTGGTGACATTACTATGTTAAATATTCAAGGATCAATTTCTATCAAATCTTCAACAGGAGATGTCCGTATGAATTTGCCTACACAGCTTCAGCATGCATGGAATATACAGACATCTACTGGAGATATAGTTTTGACGCTTTCATCAGATCTTGCAGCTAATATTGATGTCAAAACAAGTGTAGGAGATATATTGACAGACTTCCCTGTGTTGACGACTACTATGCAAAAAAAGAGGGTACGTGGAACAATAAATGGGGGTGGACAATTGTTGAAGTTACAAACATCAACGGGTGACATTCGGTTGAAGAGTAGATAAGTTGGGAATAAGATAACATATGACTGTATGTTTTAACATGCGCCATTGACAGCATGTATTGTAGGTATACCTTGAATGACTACATGATAGTCTTATTACTGGTCAAATGGTATAGACTTCAAAACCTGTTCCACTGTAATCCCATCAATCACAGCACAGCTACCAGCACCGCACCCACCCGGATTCCGTCCCGGATGACACGGATTACAACCCAGATCAGTTCCACTTTGGATAACCGTGTGATGATCACCATAAGGCCCACTACGTATGTGGTTGGTTGAACCGAAAAGTGCAATCACAGGTGTCCCAACTGCAGCAGCGATATGCATCGGTCCAGTATCGTTACCAATGTAGATATTACAGGAAGCAATTAACGCTGCAACTTCTCTCAGGCTATCTGTATCTATGATGATAGGTTGAAAATTCATCATATCTGCTACTCCGGATTGGAGTTTCCGTTCATGTGGACCAGCGAATAGTAAAATGTTAGCCTTATATTTTTCTGTTAGAAGATCCGCTAACTCCGCATATTTTTTAGCATCCCACAACTTATACTCCCAATTCCCACCCGGATGAACACCGATTATTAACTTATTCGAAACTACTCCTGCTTCTGTCAGTAGACGGTGTGCTTGTGAATGTTCGTTTTCAGTTAATTGTAGGTGTGGGTGTGCATCCGTAATGTCTACACCATAATTAGTAATAACATCTAAATACCGTGTAACTGCATGTCTATTTCTATCACCGCGTACTAATCCCCAATGTTCTGCACCTATACCATGTACAATAAAACTGTCCCGCAGATTGACGACAAGATCGAATTTCTGACTACGTAAAGACTTGATGAGTTTTACTCTGCCAATTAATCCACTATGTTCACCACGATTGTCATAAGCAAGAGTCGCATCAAGTTGTGGATCGTTGGTTAGAAGGTTCACTGCGAGTGGACCAACGAGGTAGGTGATATGTGAATTTGGAAAATGTCTACGAAGGGGTTGGATGATTGCGGTGGATAATACTGCATCACCGATAAAACTGAAACTAAATACAAGTATTTTCTTCATTGCTTAAATACAGAGAAAGATTCAATCAGATTTACCGCAGTTGTCAATCCATCTTCAGAGACCATTTGTGTTCCTAAGGATTCTGCTTTCTCTGACATTGCAGGCGTATTTATCACCTGTTGTATTCGACCTGCTAATCGTTTTGCAGTTAGGTTTCGTCGAGGTAGACTTTTTGTGGCAACCCCAATATTAGATAGTCGTTTTCCCCAATAGAATTGGTCGGCTATGTGTGGCACAACGATAGATGGAACTTTAGCTTTACATACAGCTGCAGTAGTTCCAGCGCCTCCGTGATGTATAACACAAGATCCTTTTGGAAATAACCAATTGTGTGGTACATAATCTGTAAAATAGATGTCATTCCCTATATCTTCTGAACCTAATAGTCCCCAACCGGCTTGAATTATTGCGCGTTGGTCTGTTATCCGAATAGCATCAATTAGGATTTGTGTTGTTTCTGTACCATCACTACCTCCCATTGATCCAAATGAAATGATAATCGGTGGCGGACCTTCTTCTATGAAGTCAACAAGATTTGATGGTGGTTTGTAGTCCTGTTCTGGAAGAGACCAAACCCCCGTGGTTTTATGGTTAGACGGTAATTCTGCTGATGAAGAGATTGTAGGAGATGCAGCGATAAGGTTGAGGTGTGGTGAATACATCTCATCAGATGCCACTGAGGATCTTGGATTTCCTCCGACAGATGTAATGAATTGATTAAAAAGTGGATCAATAGCATGCCGAAGGCGAAACCTGACCATACTCCAAATAAATCTATTGAATGTACGACTCCAATTTGGAAAAGGGTATGGAGCATTATCGGGTGTCTTGATAAATCCAGGACAATATGTTACTGTTATCCAAGGTATCCCTAATCGAATTGCTGCTTCTTGTGCTGGAATATCTATGGAATGACATATAACTAAATCGTATCCTTTCATTGCTTCAAGACAATCGTGATACCATTTCTCACCATGCCGCAGTATTCCCTCCTTAGCAATGAGTACAAGCGGTGCCATTGGGTCACGCATTTTTATGAGTGAATCCATCGTCTGATGAAATTCAGTAAGGTCGAAAGTTGTTCCTACTTGATAGTAGTCTGTCCCAATTTGTGAAATCTTATCTATATAAATCGAAGGGGCACAAACCCGTACCTGATGCTCTATGCTAAGCCGTTCAGACAAAGCTAATAACGGATACACATCACCTGTAGTTCCCCATCCTACCACAACTATTTTCATTTCTGACTCGCTTCTATTGTCATAGCAGTAGTATTCCAGACCATGTCGACGGGTAATTTTTTCGTACACTCCCATCCGATTTTACATTTGTGTGCACTACAAGGCCAACATGGCATATCTCTTCTAACGATAGTTGCCTTTTCACTCATCGGATACCATGCCACATGATCGGTAGGTCCGAAGATCGCAACCGTTGGAACATCCAGTGCTGCAGCAATATGCATTGGACCAGAATCATTACATACTACCAAATTACAATGGGAAAACAGAGATCCTAATTCACGAATTGTTTTTGGAGTATATACGATAGATTCTGACTGCATAATCTCTTGAATGTTTTTTGCCAAAGCCAATTCGTCTGGTCCACATAAGATAAGGACTGCAGCATCGTAATTATGCACTAACTTATCTGCCAATTCAGCATATTGTTTTTCGGGCCATCTCTTATCAAACGAACTACCACCCGGATGAATACCGATTGTGTACGTATCTTGGTCAATATTCCAAGAAGAAAGGAGATTATGTGCATCCTCCTTTTCTTCAGACGATAAATTAAAAACAAGGTCTCTTGAACCTTCACCTTGACAGATTAACTTTACCAGTTCAAGGTTTCTATCAACTTCGTGTGTTTCACCCTTTTTATATTTTCCTCGCGATACATGTGTAAGAGTAGATTTGAACCTTTTTTGATAACGACCTAAACGGTATGTTGCCCCAGATAGAAATGTGGTAAGGTGTGGAAACGATGCAGTTTGCATTGCCACTGCAAGTTGAAACCGTTCACTGCGTAAATTTTGGAAGAAACGGAGTCTATTTGATAATTGACGATGTTCTCCGTGCCTATCAAATACAAGGCTCTTGTCAACATCTGGATTTCCTATTAGTAGCGGAGCATTTAGGGGACGGGCCAATACAGTTATTTCTGCTGTAGGGTAGTTCTTTCGTAGCAAGGCGATTGCAGGTGTGGAATTAAGTAAATCCCCGATACCATCAGCGCGGATGATTAGAATCTTATCTATGTCAGGAAGTAAATTTCCATTTTTTAAGTCATGCTGTGGCATTCTTTATCCCCTTTGCTGAAGTAAAACATCGGAGTTATTATATCATAAGAGTTTACTATAGACAAATATCATAAACCACAATTGAAAGCAATAAGTCGGTTGATCTGGATCATTGAAAAACAATGAATGAAACCGAAGCAAACGGGTTATACAGAATTTATTAATTTTGCCACATATCCCTAAACATGGTATCATATAAACATGCATGATCACCCCTCCAACACGAATCAGGATGTTGATAGATCATCAACGTTTCGTTTTGTTGTTGGCACTCTCCTTTTTGGTTCAATCCTCATAATTCTCACCTGTTATTGGATAATATCGGCGGAAAACCGGGTTGTTTGGGAACTTACAGATTTCTCAATTTTCCCGACAGTTCTATTCACATTTTTCTTTCTTGCTGCCCTGACCCCCATACTTAAAAGGATATTCAGAAACGCAGCACCGACTAAACGCGAATTGGCAATGACCTACATCATGGTATCGGTTGCGACTGCCCTTGCTGGTCACGACATCGTTCGCCAATTAGTTCCGATGATTGCCAATGCCGGATGGTTTGCTACTACGGAAAATGAATGGTCAGACATCTTTTTTCGTTTCCTACCAACGTGGTTAACCATTACCGACCGTAAGATATTACAAGGATACTTTGAAGGAGATGACACCTTTTGGCAATCCCACTATATGGAAGCGTGGATGTGGCCGATAATTGCCTGGAGTGCTTTGGTAATCATACTTATGTTTATGATGTTATGTGTGAATATCATAATCCGTAGACAGTGGATTGACCATGAGAAGTTGAGTTATCCTTTAACAACCCTTCCAGTAGAACTCCTCGGAAATACCTCCAGTCTTTTTCGCAATAAGCTTATTTGGTTAGGGTTCGGGATTGCCTTTACACTTGAGATTCTTGCTGGGTTAAATTATCTTTTTCCCGTAATTCCTTCATTGAAGATAAAGTATCAACTATTTTTTTCGGATAGACCGTGGAATGCTATAGGACGGTTACCCATCTATGTATACCCATTTGCAATCGGACTCGGGTATCTAATGCCGTTAGATTTAGCACTATCTTTCTGGGGATTTTATCTATTCTGGGGACTACAACGGGTCTTATTTACAGCAACCGGATGGACAACCGCTATCAGTTTTCAGACTGAACAACGGACAGGTGCATGGATTGGGATAGGATTACTGGCACTTGTAACGAGTAGACGTGAAATTCTTAGAGTATTACGAGGAGTCTTCACCTTTAAATCGAAGGATCCATTATATAACCTTGCAGTGTTCGGATTTTTAGTTGGGTTGGTGTGTGTGTTGGTATTTTGGTATTTTGCGGGGTTGTCCCCGTGGGTAACATTGGGTTATTTTGGAATTTACTTCGTGCTATGTATTGGAATGACACGGATGCGCGCTGAACTTGGACCTCCCACACATGAGTTACATGGTGTACATCCGGACCGTATAATGCTACTCTTCATGGGCAGCCGTCCCCTTGGTGCCCAGAATCTTACGAATACAACATTGTTATCTTGGCTTGCCTACGGTTATCGGTGTCATCCAATGCCCCATCAATTAGAAGCATTTAAAATTGGTCGGCAATTTCGGCTGCGTGAAAACAGGATTGTTGTTGCCTTAATAATCGCGTCCATCGTTGGAGCAGTCATATCCATTGTTGGTCATGTTGCATTATACTATGAATATAGGTTTGCGCTGTGGGGTGTGGGTGAATTTAGCAGATTGCAAAACTGGATTACAACACCGCGTGCCCCGAATCTGACTGCCATCCAACATATGGGTTTTGGGTTTGTTTTAACCGGTATATTAACCATTCTCAAACGGCAGTTTTTATGGTGGCCATTCTATCCTGTGGGTTATGCCGTAGGAAATGGTTGGGCAATTGGTTGGATGTGGTTTTCAATATTTTTAGGGTGGCTCTTTAAGAGGATTTTATTCACAACTGGCGGAGTAGGATCATATCGTAAAGCATTACCACTTTTCTTAGGTCTGATCTTCGGTCAGTTCCTGGCAGGAAGTCTATGGAGTCTATTAGGTGTGATATTTAGTAAGAACATGTACACCCTATTCCCGTAGCCAACTAAAAATCGTCTAAAGCCTCTGTTTCTGACTCATATACACCGATACTTTGTGTCAACCCGATAGTGTTGAAAATAGTTCGCACTTGCATGGCTGGATGTGCTATACGTAGGGATTGTCCGTTTTCCCGTGTCTTCCAAAGTAGTTTTATTATAGTGCCAAATCCACTACTGGTGATGAAACTTTGTCGGTCAAAATTGAGCAATAGTTTTTTTGTGTCTTGTATACCATTTTCAGCATAAGCATCATTCATAGCATCTTCAGATTCATTAGTTAAGTATCCGGTAATATCGAAAATTGCGACATCACCTTCCTGTCGAATAGTAATCTGTGGTTGTGCTCTCACACTATCCTCCTAAAAGAACCATAATTGTAATAACAGAGTGATCAATCTTCAGTAAAAGTGCGTTCTAACGGTGTATGTTCCTGCTGTTCGCGTACTATAATCTTATCAGCGCGGTGAATCCAGGAATTGAATTGGCGTTCATTCTCCCGGAGTTCAATAACTCGCGCTCCGCGTGGCATCCCTTCTCGTCCGTAGCAATTGTAGCCAGTAGTTCTGCCATAACAAAGACGTATTCCGTGTAACTCTCCCCAGTAATCATTAATATGTTCATGTCCGACAAATGTCCCGATTACATCCCCGGCTTCGTGTAGAGCAGCAAAAAACCCTGTATTAATTTCTGGTGCGCAAACCTTCTCATATTTAAATCCATAACATGTATGGAAATCCCAAACTTCATCATATTCAGGTATTGGGATATGAAAAAAAGCGAGCGCGGGGAGTTTTGATCCAACAGCTTTAGCATGTCGTTCAGACTCACTAAGATACCATGCTATCTGATCGCGTCTGATCCAGTCCCACCCGCCAATATCTGTTGGGGCATAACTACCAGAATCAATAAAATATAATAGCGCTGCTGGTTCATCGGTTTTTGTACCTTCTATAGTTAGAGAGTAATTACCCACACCTGTAATATCTTCTGGACCATGCTCGGCAAGACATAGTTCGCTTTCTTGCATGACATCCATTAGTTCGGTACGGCTTGCGGTACCTTCATCATCGTGATTTCCGAATACAGCTGTCCATAAGAAACCACATTCATCAAGTATCCTTGTAATTTGTCTCAAGGATACAGCTGCATCATTGCAACCTCCACCAGATAACATATCACCTGTCATCACAATTAAATCCGGTGATTCTGCAAGTGCAATTTGTCTCATTAATTCTCCAGACTGTACATCTGGACCATCGCCATTTTGCCAATGAATGTCAGTATACTGGACAATTTTAAAAGAGCCGTCTTCTCGAAATTTCAGCTTGTTTTTCACTTTTATATTTCCTCCCGTGTTAATATAATCATATTTAGGAAAATATGCAAGCAAATTCAATGAGTTTGTCTACATAACTTTGAAATCCCTTACACATAGACACATAGACGGACCACCTTAACTACTCATCGTTCTTATAGAGATGTTAAAAATGAAAAAGATAGTTTAATCTGAATGTATCTTAGTCAATTGTCAACTACAACAAATTAGTCCATGTATTTTCGAATATTATAGAAACAGTTACCAAAAAGTGACGTTTAAAATCTATACAAAGCAACCCAACATGAATCAGGACAATTTTGCAGGATCCTGATTTATTAGTTGCTAAAATCAATGGTTGTACAGGTTTTCAGATAGGCATAGGATTTTCTATTATGTAATTTGTAGCAAAATAGTGGAATTGTCATATATGTGCTTAGATAAAAAGATTAATTAGCCGCTTTATTCTATGTAGAGAAAGATAAACTCTATCAAGCTTTAACGGTACGATATCAAAAACTTAGGAATTATATTATGAAGAGAACATTTCTTTTTATCTGTGTCTATTTCTTAGTTTTCGTTTTTTTAGGAATCTTATGGTATTATCCAGTGATGCCATTTATCTTTTATAGTACATTAGCGGATGCTGAAATGAAACTACAGATGAAAGACGATTTAATTGGATTCTATGGGATCGTTAGAGATATACATAACCAAGCAAATAGTGGGGCTGTGTTAACTACACCAGAAAAGATTGTCTTAGTTCTTACACCAACAGGAGAGTATGGATTTTTACTCTGGCCTATTGTCGGAATTCTCATTGGTCTGTGGCGAGGGCTACCTTTTCGAAATCGAATGAAAGAACAGGTTACAGTATCTCCTACATATAATCTGTAACCTTCATCTCACTGCTTTTATGTTGTCTTACCTTATTGATAATGGTATAATTTGACCACTGAATTGCTGACTTGCAATTGTAGGTCAGTATACTCTAATATACCGATTATTACTCATGAATAGATACGACATTCACACGACAATTCTCTCAAATGAGAATGTAGCTGAAGATCATTATCTCTTACGTTGTGAGTGTCCAGAAATTGCGAAGCGTGCCAAACCAGGACAGTTTATACATGTACTCATTTCAAATGGTACGGGACTTCTGCTTCGGCGTCCTTTCACAGTTTATTCCGTTGATAGATACGAGATAACAATGCTGTATCAAATCATCGGTGAAGGGACGCTAAGGCTGTCTGAAATGGGAAAAGGAAGTCCATTACATGTTCTGGGACCACTTGGGAATACATTTGACATCAAGCAATCTTCCGGACCAGCGATCTTAGTTGGAGGTGGTGCTGGGATTGCTTCATTGATGTTACTTGCTGCAGCGTTGCGGAATGAAAATAGAGAAACACACGCTTTGGTAGGGGCACAACACCGTAGCAGGTTGCTGAGTATAGATGATTTGCAAGTACTTGGTGTTTCAGTGCATATCGCAACCGATGATGGCAGTATAGGACATCACGGATTTGTTACAGATATTTTAAGTGACATGCTTAGCAATTCACTTATAGAGAATCCTACCATCTACGCTTGTGGTCCTCACGGTATGCTCGCTGCCGTTAGCAAGATTACAACCAGTTATAATATTCCTACACAAGTTGCAATGGAAAATCGTATGGGATGTGCATTAGGTGTGTGCCTTGGATGTGTTTGTCCTATTCGTGTTAATGAAAATCAGATTGAATATCAACGCGTATGTACCGAAGGACCAGTATTTAATGCTACTGATATTGCATGGGAATATGAAAGTACATTTTATTATTACAACCCTAACAATCCAAACAAACGAGAATAATGTCCTCTTCATTTTACCAAGATTTAACATCCATGAGTTTACAGGATGAGATACATTCTGACACAACTTGTGAGAAAATATTATCCGATTCACAGATAGAACTACTCCCTTTGTTGAATGCTGCCTACCAAGTTCGTAAGACATATCATAATAATACAGTCCAACTACATATTCTGAATAACGCACAGAACGGTAATTGCCCGGAAGATTGTTATTACTGCGTTCAAGCTAAAACTGCCACAACAGATATTGATACCTATTCCTTAAAACCTGAATTTGAAATACTTGCTGAGGCAGAAAAAGCGTATCAATCTGGTGCATATCGGTACTGTATCGTCATGAGTGGACGCGGTCCATCATCTAAACGTGTCCGGCAAATGGCAAATATAATTAGAACCGTTAAGGAACATTTCCCGATTGAGGTATGTTTATCTGTAGGATTGATTGATGAACCCGCAGCACATACTTTAAAAGAAGCAGGTTTGGACAGATTGAATCATAATTTGAATACATCTGAATCACACTATCCAAATATATGTACAACACACACTTATCAAGACAGGATGGATACTTTACAGGCTGCACAGACAGCAGGACTGGCATGTTGTTCAGGTGTAATTGTTGGGATGGGTGAAGATGTAGTGGATTTAATCCGAGTTGCTAAAGAATTACGACGATTAGAGGTGGCTTCTATACCGGTTAACTTTTTCCTTCCGATTGAAGGCACACAACTATCAGAAATACAATTGGTTGAACAGTACGGATCTTCTAACCTAACACCAGATTTTTGTCTCCGAGTTTTATGTCTCTTTAGATTTCTCAATCCTCGTTCTGAGATTCGTGTAGCTGCAGGTAGGGAACATCATTTGCGCGGCATGGAGGTAATGTCTCTGTATCCGGCGAATTCGATGTTTATAGATGGTTATTTGAATGCGGAAGGAACAGCAGCATCACGTACATTTCAGATGATTCAAGATGCAGGATTTACTATTGAAACAAATGGAGAAATTCTGAATAATCAACAGGATCGACAACCTAAACAGAGTAGTGTAATCCTAAAAGAGTTACCCGTGCTTCGTCCACACTTGGAATCCAACAATTAGAAGTTTATAGATTTATGTGCAACATTAATAGCAGTCGCAACTTTCTTCTTTAATATCCAGAATTAACTGAGGGTTCTGAGGGATTGTAGGAACCACACCCATACCCACTTTAATCTTTTCAGAGTCAATACGTCTCATGTCTTCAGGTATGACAAAATACGATTTCAATTGTTCCCAATCTCTATCTACAATTGTAATAATTTCGTCAAGATAAAAACTCACCCAAATATCTTCAATTTTAGAATTTGGTAATTAGCGCAATGACAATACGCGGTAATGCTGTGCCAGATGCATTAAGGGTGTGAATGAATTCAGGTTTTGCCCCTACTTCTGGACGATATCTGATATTCGCACGTCGTGCTTGGAATGCCTCAAAGTTGTGTTAAAAGACTAAAATGCCTATACACCCACCGTTTCAATCTTACCAGGAATCTTACTGAGAATCAGTTTTTCCATTTCAACTTTATTGCTGGCATTATCAATGTCAATACCGACAATCTTACCTTCAGCATCATAATCAAGAACGACACCTTCTGAAATTTCTAAACTCTCCACACTGGGCTGCTCGGACAAATTAATATACAGTGAGTCGGTTTCCGGGTAATAGTTGAGCTTCATGGCTTGAATCCTCGATCTGGAAAAGCGTTATGAATTGTAATTTTATCCTCAAGCGTAACAACTCTTAGATAACAACCTCCGATCTCAGGAATTGCTGCCCAAAAACGGAATCTGTTGTGTTCCTGTGGTTCTGAATGAATTGCGTTCTCAATTGCAAAAATGCGCCACTCTTTCTTCAAATAAGGAAGTTTGTGTAGGACTTGTTGCTCAAAATAGTCTGTAAACTTGTACTCGGACATTTATAATAAAATCAGTCAATCTGTTTCAAACCACCCATATACGGTTGTAACACCGCTGGAACACGGACTGTTCCATCAGGATTCTGATAGGTTTCAAATAACGCAATGACAACACGCGGTAATGCAGTTCCAGATGCATTAAGGGTGTGAATGAACTCCGGTTTCGTACCTACTTCTGGACGATATCTGATATTCGCACGTCGTGCTTGGAAATCTTCAAAGTTGCTGCAAGAGGAAACCTCTAAGAATTTCTCACCTGCCGGTGCCCACACTTCTATATCGTAACATTTTGCAGCAGCAAAAGATAATTCAACTGTACAATGTTGCACCACACGATAAGCAAGACCTAACGCTTGTAACACACTCTCAGCATCTTCTAATAACGATTCATGCTCGGAGTAAGATGTTTCTGGTGTAGTAAACTTCACCATTTCGACCTTGTCAAATTGATGGATTCGTTGTAATCCACGTGTGTCTTTCCCATAGGCGCCTGCTTCCCGTCGAAAACAGGGGGTATATGCTGTATAGTAGATAGGCAGCTCATCAGCAGGCAAGATCTCATCTGCAAATAAATTGGTCACAGGCACTTCTGCGGTTGGAATTAAAAATAGATCACTCTCAGGATTTTCTTCGTCTCTATCACATCTATACATATCCGATTCCATCTTAGGAATTTGACCTGTACCAGTCATTGTTGGACGATTTGCAAGGAAAGGAGGGGATATTTCTGTGTATCCGTGTTGCGTGGTGTGTAAATCAAGCATAAACTGAATCAAAGCACGTTCCAAACGAGCACCCACACCCTTAAAGACCACAAAATTGCTTCCTGCAACTTTTGCCCCGCGTTGAAAATCTACAATATCTAATTGTTCAGCGATTTCCCAATGTGGTTTTAATCCAAAGTCATAACTCGGTTTTTCACCCCATGTCTTGATTTCAGTGTTATCGTCTTCACTCGTTCCCACAGGCGTGGTCACCTCTGGCATATTTGGAATCATCAACAGGATGGAGTCAATCTCAGTCCTTAAATCAGTTGCTTCTGCTGTACGTTCTTTAATTTCTTGAGAGAGTTTACGCATTTCGGCTATAGTTTCTGTAGCATCTTCTTTTGTTTTTTTTCTCACTGCTATCTGCTGTGAAACTTCGTTCTGGTGTGCCTGCAGTTTTTGTGTATGGGTCAAATTTTCTCGCCAAAGTGAATCCAATTCAATCAGTCTATCTAAATCGGCTTCAGTCCTACGATCTTCTAACATTTGGCGTACAGCATCTATATTTTCACGAATATATTTAAGGTCAAGCACTGCGGTTCTGCTCCTCAATCATTGGGTTATAAATATACAACTATTTGGGTTAATACAACTTACGACAAGAATCTTAGTATATGTCATTACTTCATAAGCTTAATTACCTGTACGCCAACTATATTGTTGCCAATAGTTAGGATTATGTAATTCTGTTAGATGTTTTTCTATTTCTGTTCTTAGTTGATTGTCAGATGTAAGTTCCAAGATTTTCTGAAAATCCGCTTTAGCTTCATTCATACGTCCTAAGAATCCTTTAGTTTCACCTCGTATCTTATAGGTTCTGACATCATTAGGATTCAGCCGTATCGTCTCATCAAACTGCGTAATTCCTGTTTTGTAGAAATCTAATATTCCTTCCGCTTCATCAAGTGAAGAACGAATATCAGAATTCTCTGGATCAAGTTTTAACGCTTCATTAAAATTAAGCATAGCCTCTTCATACCTGTCCAGATTGTACATCGCTTCTCCACGTCTATAATAAGCATGAGCGAGTAGACTGGGATTGAGATTTAATCGTATCGCATCGTCAAAATCTGCCACTGCGGAACGTAGGCTCTCATGTTGCCCTACAAGTTCAGGTTCCCGAAGTGCAAAATAGTCCTTCAAACAACCTCGATAAAAATAGGCTTCTGCTAATTCAGGGTTAAGCCGAATCGCTTCGTTGAAGTCTTCAATCGCCAAAGGATCTTGACGCCTGGTGAGTCCACGATTGAAATATACCTCAGCAGAATTGGGGTTAAGTCGAACAATTTCATCGTATTCGGTCATATTGCTCTTTCCAATTGTCATTTAGTATAGATAGCATCCCTACTTATTATAACGAAAAAACCACAGAGTTGCAGACACAACCTGTGGCTATTTCATTATATATTTAAACGGACCCGACGGGACTTGAACCCGCGACCTCCTGCGTGACAGGCAGGCGCGCTAAACCAACTGCGCCACGAGTCCATAAGATACTTCTAACAAGTAGGCGGGACAGGACTTGAACCTGTGACCTACAGCGTGTAAAGCTGTCGCTCTAGCCACCTGAGCTACCCGCCCAAAATGAGATTTTGATAGTCTCATCTCAAGGACAGTATTAAGTATAATACAAACATCCCTGTTTGTCAAGATTATTTAATAGTTTAGGGTGTATAAATAATTTGTCATATAGGCGTCCCTTTAATCATTAAACTCTTCTGTGGGAGGGATTCCAATCCCTGATCCTTCTGTATTCTCTTCTGTGGGAGGGGATTCCGAACCTTAATATCTATCCCACCCCTCGGTAGGCTCGGTTTCTAAACGAGCCGATCTTACTAAATTGACGCTAATGGTGCGGTTTGTAACCACGGGGAATGCCATACGCGCATTCATACCGTTGATCCATAGACATCAATTTAGGGATACACCTTTCGCCCCGCTGGGGCTTATTGATAGGGTGGCAACGTTTTCTACACACCTTTCGCCCCGCTGGGGCTGTTAATATGTAATACATCTGATTTTTATACCTTTGACGTCCGAAATCATCGTTGAAGCAGGTTGAAACAAAGCAAGGAAAGACGGCAAGGGTAATAATTACACTAACGTCACCCACTAAATTGATACCTATTGTGCGGTTTGTAACCACGGGGAATATCATACGCGCATTCATACCGTTGATTCCTTGATTCGACGAATATAAAAATCTGAGTTATCATACTCACGTTTGTTTCGCATATTTTATGATTCACTTTCGTGTAACTTTCAACAATTCTAAGATCTTACTCGCTGCACTTCAAAAAAAACTAAACAATTGCAGATGAAATGTATATAAATAAACAAAGGGAAAATCATGACTATGACAACTCACTACAAACAATGTGTCGCGATATTAGAACCGATAGAAAATTTATCGGTACTGCTAAACCGAAATTACGGAAACAATGATTAATCATATACGATCAAAATAAGAAGGAGAAAATAAATGTTTAGATATAAGACCCTTTCAATCACAGCAATACTCACTGTCTTTGTTTTACTCAGTTTTGTTAATCATAGTGATGCGGCTTCTATTACGTCGTTTTCTGTCTATGCAAATTCTGATTGGGGTGATGGTGCGACTACCTCCGCGTATGTTTCAGCGGATGAAGATATACTCTTTATCGACTGGTATGCTAAACAGACTTATCCAATAGATGAAGAAGATAATGACCATGAATATTTATTTACCAGTAGGCACGGCAATAGTTCTTCTGTATATGTAGACCTAACTCCTTTCAATGGGCACATAAAAATTGCAGAATACGAAGTTAAGGCAGTTGTGTCATTTGTGGACTCCTTTGATGAAGATGCTACCGGCACGCTCAACGTCTATAATCCTGAGTACGATTCAATCCCATACAAAAAGACAGGTATTTATGGCTACTCACAACTGACCGCTCACTATTATGACGGAACGGCTATTATCATGGAAGGGTATACCAACGCTTATAACGGTATCGGTGGTCATGCGCGTGGGGAAGGCAAGTGCAGACATGACCCCAAAGAGAGAGGAGATGACTTAGAATATATATTCCCGGTCGGATTCTTTTCACTGGGTGAGAGTTACGGCTATGGTACCAGTGATAGTGATGTGGAGTTAAGATTCTTCCCTGGGAAACTCGGAAATGATAACGAGTGGACTTGTGAAGCATATATTCGGATCGAAGTCTATTTTGGTGGAAAGAAAGACGATTGGTTAGCAACATCTACAAATACGTTTAATGGAGACGATGTTCGATAATCTATAGACGGCGAGGGAACCTCCCCTGCCGTACCTTAAGGAGAGTAGTCATGAATGGGCAAAAAGTCAGTTTGCTTTGTCTGCTAATGCTTCTACTTTTCGATGTAGTGGCAGATGCTAAAATAGTTTTTAGTTCCAGACGCGACGGTGTGATAGGTGTTTACGTGATGGATGATGACGGCAGCAATCAGACGCTTCTTATAGAAGAGGGGGACCGGAGGTTCCCACACCCTTCTTGCTGGTCACCCGATGGTAAACAGATTGCGTTTGAGGGTAAGTGGGGTGAATACTTGATGCATCCAGATGGCACGAACATCCGGAAACTCAACACTCCGAGAACCCCTATCGGTAGGATGTCATTTTCCCCGGATAGCAAATCTCTCGTTTTTAACATGAGAGTGGAAAAAAACGACAAAGAGATAAAGACAGTCAATGTGCTGGATATTGAAACCGGAGTGCTAAAAGAGATTGCGGATGTCCAGGCAACATATTGTGATTGGTCACCTGATGGAAAACAGATTGTGTATACAGAACCGGGGGTTATTAATGGAGTGGGTGGAACGCTTTGGATAATGGCCGCAGATGGACATAATCCACGAAAACTCCTGCCTTCTCCGATACTGGGAAGTATCCGAGCCTCGCGCTGGTCACCTGATGGAAAACAGATCGTCTATCTCCATAGCCAATATGTCTGGGAGCGGATCCCCGGATTAGGTATTGCAATTATCTACAAGGCACATCGGTATCTGATTTGTGCCCGGAACGGAGAAAACATCAAACAACTACGGATACCCAAAGACTGGTTCTCATTATCAATTGACTGGATGGATGATGGAAAATCGGTTGTTTTTAGTGCGTATGTTGGGATACCTCTGAACGAACCACCACCATTTCGCGATCAGTACCCACCCTGCAATATCTATAAGTATGACATACGAACGGGAGAGATTACACGCCTAACAGACCATCCGGGAAGAGATGATTCGCTGGATTGGATAAGTGACGATGTGTTGTCGGTTTCACCGGTCGGCAAAAAAACAGTAACGTGGAGTACGCTGAAACAACAATACAGTAAGTAAATGATTCTACAGAACTTATAGGCAGGTATCCTTGTGGTATCTGCCTTTATTCTCTATATTTTCCGACTCTGGGCTTAACAGTCATGGCAAGACTACATCAATGTAACACAACATCCGATTGGCAAACTATTCCCCTCCCAGGCTTTTCTTTATGTTATGATAACGAGTTGTAGTAGTGGACAATCCATTCTAATTTTGTGGTCAATATTGCAAGTGCCAGCGAATGAAATTGCGAATCAACGGTATGAATGCCTTATGGCATTCCCCGCCCCTTATCAGGGGGACTACTAAGAGTGCTTGTAATGTGTACTATTTAAATAGAAATGGTATAATCTATCATCTTCATATAATCCGTGGATCAGACAGTTCAAAACAAACCTAAAAATATACGAATCACACTAAATTGACACCTATAGGTTTAAGGAACGAAACCCAACATGTACCCCTGGACATACAGGAAATGTTGGGTTTCACCTACGGTTCAACCCAACCTACGAAAAGCCCCAGAGGGGCGCAAGGTTTGTAGAAAACGTTGATAAACAACATATCAAGCCCCAGAGGGGTGAAAGGTGTATTCTTGAATTTATGCTGATGGTATGAGAAAGCCAGCCGCGCAATAATCAACTCCTCACCATCAGAAGCAGCAGCGATACATTCATTTACCTCATCCATTTTCCAACGCCATGCTTGGCGATATTTATTCAACGCTTCTTTCAACGTATCTGTCCAATCCGGATCGGTATCAAACGGCACTTCCCACTCTTGCCATTCATTTTCTGGGAGTTCCCATCGTCGTCTATCTGCTTCTGTGATTGATCTTTCCCATCGCGTTTTTCTTTCTCTACAAGTTTTGCAAGGAGTGTCGATCGGATATCGTCTGTAATATTTGCTAAAGCACTATTCAACACTTCCAACTTTTCTCTAAGAATCGGTTCATGCTTTTCAAAGATAGGGTCAAGTATGGTAAAGTCTCTTACCCATAATGTACTCTATATCCTCATATTTTGCTTATAAAATCTGACATCCGTTTGCTCCAGCGGAGCAATATGTCTATAGTAGTGAAGCATAGCAATCCTGTACGCCAGCGGAGTGTTATGTCTAAAATTGCCCAAACTGTAATAAGATAGTGAATTTCATTTTTTCTTGATATAATTGTTTATGTAGTGTACTTTTTGAACCGAATTGGAATAGAAGGCTGGAGGAGTGGAAGTATGAAGCATGCGATGGTAAAAATTCTTTCCTGTTTGAAGGGAAGTGAAACCGTAAGGATTAAAAATGAAAGTATCTAAAAAACAATACAGAGTTGTGTTTATTTTATTAACCATAACCATGTCTTTACATATCGGGGTTTTTATCATTAAGATAATAGTTAATAATTTTTACGAAGGTTCAGAAAATATAAGTGAAACACTTATTATTGTATTATTATTAATTATTATTATATTATTATTTGGTATACTTCAAAAATTAGATGCCAAAGATATAGGAAAGGAATAAAGTTGAACCGAATTGGAATGGAAGGTTGGAGCGGTGGAAGAATGGGAGGGGATTAGAAGGGCAAAAAAAATTCTTTCCCGTTTGAAGGGAATGTATTGGTTATCTGAAAACTGATAACAATTGTTAGTAAGAGGGTTTGAGGAAAATATATTATAGTCGTCAATTAAGTGAGATTAACGACTTGTACCGGTTAACTAATTGTTTTTGTTTTCACGAATTTTGTGTTATACCATTTCTAAATGATGATTGCTCATTACTGGTTGAAGAAACCCCCTAAAGAATCAAGGAATCAACGGTATGAATGACATTTAGTCATTCACCGGGTATGAATGCCTATGAGGAAGTGTTGGGTTTCACCTACGGTTCAACCCAACCTACGAAATAAATTATCTAATAGTTATGGGATCGGTATAACTCACTGAAAAACAGACATCTTTACATTGCACTCCGCTGGAGTGCGGGGGTGTCTGGTTTTTATTTCTATAGACATATCACGCCGCTGGCGTGAGGAGACATCGTAAGATCGGTATAGTTATACCATTTCTATAAATGATTCTCCCATGATTAGGTGATATTTATGTCTTAAAATACTACACAAACTGGAAGTTTGTGTAGTATTAGAGAGATTCTATTAATGAGACTTTAATTACCAGAAATGGTATTATATTACATCTTATACCAAGTTTATACGCATTTAGTAACGAAGATGTCATCTTCATCGTTTTATATCTTGGTAACCAAGAATAAAAATTAACATTTAGATTTTCTATATTTGCATAACATAAAATGGAATTATGTTATGTCAAATTAAAAGAAAGCAGAGGAGTTCTCATGATGAAATCCTATTCTCTGTGTATGGTATTCCTATTAATATTGTGCTTTACAGGTTGTGTTAGCATTCCAAAACACAATCAATTGCTTGATAAGCATTACGCCTATACAAGTGGAGAAGAACAAACAACACTTGATGAATGGCATGCATTGATTTCTGATTTTGAGAAATTACTTCAGGTTGATGCCAAAAATGAATCGGCAGATGATGTGCAGTTTGCTATTGCATCTTGTTGGGTTTGGTGTATTAAATCTGGAGATGCTGAAGCACCACAAAAGGCAATTTCAGCCTTTCGGAGATTAATTTATACGTACACAAACTCCCCACATTTACCTCAGGCACATTACTGGTTAGGTCGCTGCTATACATTAGTAGGCGATTCCGCCCGTGCTGCCCATCATTACCAAGTCGTAATTAACAGATATGCTAATGCTGATGTTGCATCAGAAGCGAAGTTGGAATTGGGTAGATCGTATGTTCAACATGGATATAAAACCCGTGCTGAAACATTGTATGTCGACATCGTTGAATCAGCATCCGTAAAAGAGGTAGTGACTATTGCATCTAAAGAGCTGAAAGAACTAAAAGGACAGAAGATAGAACCCAAACCTATAGAACAATCAATTAAAACACCAGAAAAGACAAAACCAGAAACTAAACCTGCCCCAACTACCTCTAAACCAGAAACATTAACCCCAGGATCATTGACTCGTGAATTCGGATTGACTGCCAAAACGATTGTTATAGATGCTGGACACGGTGGTAAAGATCCAGGAGGGGTCGGTCCAGGTAATCTCAAAGAAAAACCAATTGCGCTTAGTATTTCAAAGAAAATAGGAGCGTTGTTATCGGCAAAAGGGTACACTGTTCTGTTAACGAGAGATACCGACCGATTTATCGAATTAAAAGAACGTACAGCATTTGCAACAAAACATAAAGCAGACCTATTTTTGAGCATTCATGCAAATGCAAGCGAAAATACGAAAGCTAACGGTATCGAGACATATTATTTAGATGTTACAAGTACGGATAAGAATTCGGAACTTATCGCAGCCCGAGAAAATACCTACTCAGGATATAGTATACAAGAATTGGAATCCCTCTTAAAAGGTATTATAGTCGAGAGTAAGAGTAAAGACAGCCGTAGATTGGCACAACATGTTCAGCAGGAATTAGTCAATACGACTGGTGCTGCTGATCGCGGAGTTAAACACGCACGGTTTGTTGTTCTAATAGGTACAACTGTACCCGCGATTCTTATTGAAACAGGATTTATTACGAACCCTTCTGAAAGACAAAAACTCTTATCTGATACATATCAACAGAAGATTGCTTCTGCAGTTGTACGCGGTATTGAAAAGTTCTTAGGGAGTCATGAACATATAAGTCATAAGAACTCACCTAACAATAGGTATTTGGCAGCCACGAATCAATAGTTAAGCAAGTTTCAATATTAAATATTCACATTGTGCGTCAATAACGGGCGGGGAAACCCCGCCCTACGGGTTTGACACCTATCGAAAATCGAAAGATTATTATTTAATATTGCTTACGAAAGTAGTGAAACGAGATTAATAAGGAATAGGTTATGTTGTATTCGTCCTTACAACGATGTCGTTCGTGGTTGAAAACAATCCCAGCTAAAGTCATATCTCTCCACATCATAATATGCATTTTCCTTATTGGTTGGGTAGTCAGTGTATCCGCACAACAGGCAGATATTGCGATTTTGTTACCATCAACCGCATCTGGCATCTCCGAAGGTGATGTAAACTATGCCCGTTCTGTTAGCAAACGTTTTGTCCGTATGTTAAAAAGTATTGGATTTACTGCTGATGAATTGGATGAATCTACAGCTGCAAGTGTAAATCGACTTCAGAATACGGCTTCGAATCCTTATAAATTGGTAATCCTACCGCTTAATCAGAAGATCTCTTTAGATACTGTTCCATTACTTAAGAACTTTGTTGATGGAGGAGGCAAACTGTTTGTCACCTATAATCTCGCTGATGAAGTAGGAAGGATTTTGAATATACGGAGTAAAAAATGGCTTCGTCGAGAATTCCCAGGGCAGTTCTCTACTATTCAATTCGATGCTCCTGAAGTTTTGGGATTGCCGAAATCTGTCAGACAGGTTTCTTGGAATATTACGGTTGCTGAGGCAACAGATCCAACAACTAAGATAATTGGACATTGGTATAATTCTGATAATGAATCTACAGGGTATCCAGCATTTTTTATGGGGAATGCTGGTGTGTTTTTTAGTCATGTTTTCCTACCGGATGATATTCAAACAAAAACCCAACTTCTGGCAGCTCTGATTGGCTATATGATACCTGAATTTCAGCATGCAATTGCAAAACGCGAATTGGATGCGTTGAATACTATTGGTCATATTAGTGATCTTGATTACTTATCAAAATTTGTGGGATATGGAGGGGTATCGGAGGCGAAACAGGCTTTACATTCTGGAAAAACATTGTCTATTCAGGCTCGAACAGATTATGCCGAAAAGAAATATCATGCTTCAATGACTACATCCCGTCATAGTCGAAAAGAATTAGCAAAAGCATACAATCTATCTCATTTAAGCGATACAACTGAAGGTCGTGCCTTCTGGAACCATTCTGGACTCGGTGCGTATCCTGGTGATTGGGAACGTTCAGTGAAGGAGTTGGCTGCTGCTGGGATGAATATGATTTTGCCGAATATGGCTTGGGGTGGCATTGCACACTATGATAGCAGTGTTTTACCACAAAGCAGTAAATTCACACAATATGGGGACCAGATACAACAGTGTGTTGAAGCAGCAAAAAAATATAATTTAGAAGTACATGTATGGAAAATAACATGGAATTTAGAAGGCGCTCCAGAGGATTTTGTAAAAAACCTACAAGAATCTGGACGGACACAGGTCTCTTCAAGTGGTAATCCACTGAATTGGTTATGTCCATCACATCCAGATAATGTAAAGTTGGAACTGGATAGTATTATGGAAATCGTTCAAAAGTACGATGTTGATGGAATCCATCTCGATTATATCCGTTATCCTGGGAGTCATGCATGTTTCTGCCAAGAATGTCGTAAAAGATTCCTGCTTTCATCAAGAATTAATGTTCAAGACTGGCCTGAATCCGTGCTACCGAGAACAGGACAATACAGTAAAGCCTTTATTGACTGGCGTGTAGAGCAGATAACACGTTTAGTACGTCTAATCCATAAACGGATCCGTAAGGTAAAATCGGGGATAAAACTTTCGACTGCAGTGTTCGGTGGGTATCCTTCTTGTGTCACTTCTATTGGACAGGATTGGATTTCCTGGGCAAAGGCTGGATATATTGATTTTGTTTGTCCAATGAATTATACTGAAGACAACAAGTACTTTACCGATCTCTTAGAAAATCAACTTGCTTTGATGCCTAAAGGTGTTGCTATTTATCCTGGTATTGGTGCAACTGCGTCTAATTCCATTCTAACCCCTGACGGAGTGGTAGGTCAGATTCATCTTGTTCGATTCTTAGGGGCTTCTGGTTGGTGTGTCTTTAATTATTCATCGAATATATCAAATACAATCCTTCCTGCCATTGAATTAAGTGTCGGTAAAAAAAAGGCAACACCAGTTCATTAGAACACCGTCATTAATTCATAATACATCAACAAGGAATAATTATTATAATACCATTTCTAATTGATAATATAACATTATTCGGTAGTTCCAGTAGAGGAACGAAACCAGATAGGATAGACACAATCAACACGTGTCCAAATCAACGCCAAATGCGCGTATGGCATTTGTCGGGTTTCGTACCTCTACCCGACCTACGAAAAGAAATTATATTGGTACGAACAATTCGTTTTTATGAGATAGACTGTACATACTTTTAAGGAGGATACTGCAGTATGGCTCAACAACCTAATATCTTATTTCTAATGAGTGATGAACATAGTCCTCATGCCATCGGATGTGAAGGTAATGATATTGTACAGACACCGAATTTAGATTGTCTTGCTAAATCTGGCACTTACTTTGATGCAGCATACTGCCAATTCCCACTTTGCACTCCTTCACGCATGTGTATGCTAACAGGAAAATATGCTCATCGATGTTCAGCTTGGAATAACGGTTCAATTCTATATCCCGAACATCTCACGATGCCTGCACATTTTGTCCAACATGGGTATAGTACTGCTCTCGTTGGGAAGATGCATTTTGGTGGGATAGAACAACATAACGGATTCGAATCCAGACCATACGGCGACCTAAGAGGACGTGCAGGACATCAACGTGATCCACTACAAGGAAATATGGGTGGCAACCGGGGTCGTACCCGAGGTGCTGGTGTCACTGAAATTCCGTCAAGCCTTCTGCAGGAAAGGGTGGTCAATGAGGAAACAATCGAATATTTACGATCTCATCCTACAAACAAACCGTGGTTTCTCCTTGCAAGTTATAGTCGTCCACATTTCCCATTAACTGCTCCAAAGAGATTAATCGATAAATACTACCCTGATAACATTGACATGCCTGATATACCATCTGGACATCTTGAAAATACACACAAGTATGCGAAGAGTTTACGGGAGCATTTCAATACGAACGATATGCCAGAAGAAGAAACTCGTAAAGCACGAGCGATATACTATGCTTGCTGTGAATTTCTTGATGAGTGTATCGGGGATCTGTTGACGATTTTGGAACGGGATGGTTTGTTAGACAACACAATTATCGTTTATACCACAGATCATGGTGAAATGGCAGGTGAACATGGACAATGGTGGAAATCCAGCTATTATGAAGCTGCTGCACGTGTCCCACTGATTATATACGATAACCGATCAGAAGATTCACTCGGCAGGCGCGTGGAATCTCCTGTAGAATTAAATGATCTTTATCCAACATTATGTTCCAAGGCAGGTATCCCCACACCGGAGGGTTTGGATGGATCGGATCTATCTAAACTGATGTCCGGCAATTCAGACGGTTGGCGGGATACCGCTATTAGCGAATACTGGTCAAATCAAACATCAAGTCCTATGCGGATGTTGAGAACACCTCGTTACAAGTATGTTGCTTTTCCTGAAGATGAATCCATCATTTTTGATTTAGAAAATGATCCTGGTGAATTTGAGAATATTGCGGGAAAACCTGAACATCGCGAATTAGAAGAAACATTACATGAACAACTTATGGCAGATTTTTCATGGGATGATGTTCAGAAACAGAAGGATATCGATCAAGAACGTAGTAAAGAATTCAAGGAACCGTGGGGTGGTGGAACACCAAATCAATATACATTACCAGATGGCAGAATTGTTGATGCAGAACTCTGTCTTTATAACCCTGTTCTCCGTGATGAAACTGACGAGTAATTTAGTGCTGTATGATAAAAGGTCTCACGTTTAGCAATGACAATGCCTTCTACACGCAGACACTACCTTATAGGACCTATGCAAAATCTCTTTCCTGCAGAATCGGAGGGATGGAAGGGTGGAAGGCAGGTTCCATCCCTCCCATCTTTCCATCCGAATATTCGCTTTCTGCGTAAGCCATGATTTACATGAGCTCCTTGAGCTGCCCCCACCGAATAAGCTGCTTCTCCATAGGTGAAACAGATAGATCTTTGTCACTTATCCAATCTGGCGACCAATCGTCTTCCAGATCGTTTGTGATATTGGTAATTTTATCATTTGAAAGGTTATACCGGTAAATCTCGATTTGACGATCCGGGGCAGCATGTTCTTCTGCAGCAATCAACACCTGTTTCCCGTTGTCCACCCAGCAAACGTCATGTATTAACCATTCTTGAGGTGTTATTAATACCCGGCGATCTCTGGCACCATGTTTCTGGATCACAACGTTGCTGGACTTCAGTTTAAATGCTACTGCATCTGGAACGAATCGTGCTTCAAAATACAAGACTGATTTACTATCTGGCGACCATCTCGGTGAATAACGCATCCAGTCGTCAACAGGAACAAGTGGGTGCTGTCGTGTACCATCAGCATTCATGACATAGATCGTTGTAAGTCCACCCGGCGGTTTTCCCTGTCGGTAGGCGATGTATTTACCATCTGGAGACCAGGATGGATTCGCAGCCCATTCTCGTAAGGCTTGGTTGTGGGTTAGTTGCCGAATTTCTCGGGTGAAGATGTATATCACATAAATATTTAAATCATTGTTCCGGTCACTTGAAAATGCAATGTGACGTCCATCCGGTGCCCATGAAGGTTCAGTAGAATGTACATCATCGTCAGTGAGCTGCTCCAGATTACTGCCGTCTCTATCAATTACGAATAGTTCATAACGTAGATTACGCGGGTGCTCAGCCACATTTCTCTGAAACGCAATACGTTTTCCATCTGGAGACCAGGCAGGATTACCATCCTTTCCAGGACGTTGGATAAACGTGAGTCTTTGCACATTCCCACCATCATCCATCACATAGATGTTGTTACCACCATCACGTTGGGATATGAAAACGATTTTCGCTGTGATTAGACTCGGCATAAATAACAATAGACAGCAGATGAATAAACTTTTTCGTATTGTCATTGTTATACCCTCTACTCATCCGGAACCGGATCATGATCAAATTCATACTCGACAGTTACTTGGCAAGAATCTACCTCGTTTGCTTTTCCTGTATCAACATTTTTGGTAGGGACGATATGTTATGTTACAATATCCGATATTTGTGAAAATAACAAAAACAATTAGTTAACTGGCACAAGTCGTTAATATATGAAATCTTTACTTTTATATTATTAAAGACTGAAAATTAGGTTGAAAAGGGTGCATAAAATGAATAGTACTTACACAGTTATTTCTATAGATGAATGCACATGATTACCTATAACATTTATAGGGTCGTGGCAGTCTTGATGTTCTTCGTGCGTATCTGCCCAAAACGACAGAGGTGAAAAGTAGAATAAGTCTGATGGTAAACGTGTCTTGTTTCAATAGTCCTCCTCAGGTATTTTGCAAGTAAGGTTTCAAATCCCACAAATAGATAACACCATCAAAACCACCACTTGCCAAGATAGTACTATCTGGTGAAAACGCAAGACATTGTATATCTGTCGGATGTCCCAGAAAAGTGGCGATGTTTTCACCAGTGTTAATATCACATAACCGAACGGGAACCTTCTCTAAACCCGATTTCCAAACTTCACCGTATGCCAAATACTGACCACAAGGAGAGATCTCTATCGGATCTATACGGGCATAATTTGTGTGTATTGTCACGTGTGCTTCACTCTGTTGAAAATCCCAGACAAGTATCCTGCCATAAGAATAATATCCTGCAATTAAATTCCCACAAGGAAAAAAAGCTATGGGAAAAAAATCAGAATCCTCAAATTTACCGATTTCTTCCCCGCATATCACATCCCACAGACACTTTACTTCATCATCTGTGCTGAGAAGTCGTGTGCCATCCGGACTGAATCTCACATAGCAGATACAATCTGTATGTTTCCCTCTGAATATGTGTTGCATCTGTCCGCGTGCAACATCCCATACATAGACTGCACCATTTTCAGGGTCATTTTTCTCCCAGTACTCAGAATCCGTTCCGTTCCCACAGGCAAGTAGGTTCGTGGCTGGGTCGTATGCCATTGCACGTTGAAAAGGTAATTCTCCAGGGATTGTTAGTTCGGTTATCGGTTCACTTTGTCCAATTTCCCACAGATTCAGGGTATTGCTCCAAAAGAGAGATTCTCCGGGAGGATATCCAGTTGCATAAAATTTTCCAGTCTCGGTGTCCGAATAAACGGCAACGATATGACAACGCGGCTCTGTTACAATACGTTGCGGACGATCGGTTGTAACATCCCATAGAATGACGCCACCAAATTGACGATACCCCGCACAGAGTGTTTTTCCATCAGATGAAAATACCAGAGAATGTAGATCGCCAAGTTCCCACGGCAGTATTGAGAAGTTTTCTGTGTTTCCCACCGTCTTGACTCGGACTTCAAAATCACTAAGGAGTGCAAGATGTGTACCGTTGGAGAAGTGAATAGGATAAATTTCTGCATTATAGTAATTTCTTTCATGAAAAGTATACAACGTCTTTTGCTGTACGACATCCCACACAGTGATTGTGCAGTGATCGTGAGAGACACCTACTGTCCGAAGGGTGCCATCGGGTGCGTATGAGATGTCCTTCCAATCATCACCCGACGATGGATACGTCTGTTGCACCTGCCAGGTAGTAGTCTCCCATACTTGCACAGTCCCCTTCACACCTCCCGCAGCAAGGAAATGACCACAAGGTGAAAAACTGAGCGAGTGTATCCCTTCGGGATATCCAGTGAGGCGAATGATGCGTTCACCGAGTGTTATATCCCAGACGCTGATAAAATCAGACCAATGTGACGAGGCCAAGAGGTAATCGTCAGGAGAAAACGTAAAGGCACCACTGAAATCCCAATGGAATCCGTTGTCAGGCCAGCCATCTATGCTACATAACGCAATGTCTTCAGCAGGTAATTCCAGCTCTGCATATAATCTACCGGTTAACGACTCATAGATGTCAACGATAAAGCTTCCATTTCGACTCACAGAAAGCCATTGTCCTGAGGGAGAAAAACAGAGACTGCCTAAATAATTTTGAGGTGGATCATCCCGCAACCTTGCAGGATATGCCATGACAGCGATACATTTCTGTCTTGGCATATTCCATATCTTAATAACCTCTTTCCCATCTTTGTCACTGTTTTTCACTGCCAACAAGGGTTGACTTGAACAGAGGGTGATGTCGTCAACCATGCCTCGTTCCGTTTCAAACAACGTAACGGGCTGGCGTGTGGTGAGGTCATACCACCACACGCCAGCAGCAGTACCAATTGCCAAAAACGTTCCATCGGCGGAAACAGCTAAATCAATTAAGATTCCCTGTCCATAACGGGCAATAGCGTCCTGTGGGAGTTCCCAAACAGTGAAATTGTTTTTATTCATACAACTTGCAAGCGACAATTCCTTTGATTACATTTATATGCAACATACTACGTGATTACTTATCAATTAAGTATGGGCAACTACAATTTATACCAATTCTGATATATCACGACTCTCTATTGTAGTATAAACTTTTAATTTGTGCTACAAAACACTTCATTTATAGCTATTGCTAATGGAACAAAAATTAATAGAAATGGTATAAGGAAAAATCCGCGTTTATAGATGCGTTTGAACTCAAGAGATCTCATGTGAGCCTTCTAACAGCAGCAGAAAATGTTGTTTCTCACATCAAATGATGTGTGATCTGCAATCTCTTCTGTTTCCGTTAACGTAACAAGTATACCACACTTTGTGAAAAACTACCGAATTAACAAGCATTGAAAGATTCTCCAATGCAACAACAAAAGCCTGCGACGAGGCAAAGCCAGCGTGCAGGCGCGAAAATACCACAAATTCGTTTGCATTGTGCCTTGCGAAAATCAGGAACTTTTGCTAACATTTTGTAACCATGGTGAATGCTAAATAGCATACATACCGTTGATTCGAATTCCCTTATTTGAATTGAATACTTCCTATGGAAATAATATATGCCTGTCCACCCAAAGATTCGTATTTCTGCCATCCTTGTAGGATTGCTATTAGTAGGTGGAATCTGTGCAATCTCACCCTACAACAACTATTTCTTAGAGAATTCAAGACTCGCAGGTAATCACCTCCCAGTTGGTTCAATCTTAGGACTCCTACTACTTGTTTTCATTGTCAATCTTCCCTTACGTTTTTTGAGATGGAGTCGTCAATTTTCGTTCACATCACTTGAATTAACTGTAATTTGGATGATGCTAATCGTTGCTGTTGGCATTCCATCTATGGGTCTGTTACAGTTTCTTATCCCCTGCCTTGTAGCACTTCGTTATTTCACAACACCCGTAAACGATTGGGCAGAAACACTACAACCACAGATCCCAGACTGGTTAGTCGTTACGGATACACAAGCCGTAACCGATTTCTATGAAGGACTTTCTTCTGGGGGTAACATCCCTTGGGTATCATGGATTAATCCTCTCTTAGTCTGGGGACTATTTGTTGTTGTTTTCTATTTCACGGTAATCTGCTTATCAACCATTCTCCGCAAGCAGTGGGTAGAACGTGAAAGGTTTTCCTTTCCACTCATCCAGATTCCTATACAATTAGCCGGTGACCCAGCCAATGGATCACTCCTAAACTCATTTTTTAAAAATAAGTTATTATGGGTAGGCATGGCTTTACCGCTTGTGATCCACTTCCTCAACGGACTTCATGCACATTTTCCAATGGTTCCCCGGATTCCTATGATCTTTGAAATTCATCGTGCTTTTACAGAAAAACCGTGGCATACATTGGGTATGTGGCCTGGGATGAATATTGCAATCTATTTTTCAGTAATCGGTGTAGCCTCATTGCTTACATTGGAAGTGTCGTTCAGTCTTTGGTTTTTCTTTCTCTTTTTTAAACTTCAATATATCATTATGAATATTACGGGTGTAGGCATTGGACCGTGGGTTAGTTGTAGTCGTCAAGTAATGGGTGGTTACCTTATTTTTGTACCTGCTGTTTTCTGGGGTGGACGGGAACACATACTATCCATATTTAAAAGAGCATTTGGTATGGATAGAAACAACGAGAAGAGAGCTGAAAATAAACATTTAGTTGATGATAGTAATGAACCACTTTCATATCGTATCGCTTTCTTCGGGTTCATTTTTGGATTTGTCATCCTTGTTACATTCTTAGTCATCGCAGGAATCAAAACATGGGTAGCAATCATAACAATGCTTTCAATTATTGTAACTTCAGTTGTATTAACATGGATGGTAGTCAACGGAGGTTTGTTGCTTGTACAAGCACCATTCTTTCCATCGGATTACATTACATATACCCTTGGATCGGGTGCGATAGGACAAAAGAGTTTGGCTATTCTTAGTTTTCAACGTACATTTCTCCGAGATTGGGGAGAATTTATGATGCCAAACTTTCTGCATAGTTTCAAGGCTGCTGATGAAGTGGGAATGATGCGTCGTAAAATTGTTCCGATACTGGGTGTTTCAATTGTAGTTGCTCTTGTCGTTTCAGTTTATGCATCATTAACACTGGTCTATAACAAAGGAGCATTGTTCTTACAGAATTGGTCATTTGTCAATGCCCCTCGGGGTTATTTTAATCGGATGAATAAGCTCATCCAATTTCCTGTAGAGACAAATTGGGGTGAGGTCTATAGTATGATTGCTGGGGCAGGTTTTACGGGTTTCATGCTATGGATGCGTCAAAGCTTCGTATGGTGGTCATTACATCCAATCGGTTATCTATTAGGTGCAACATACCCTGCATTTCATTTATGGTCATCTGTCCTTATTGGATGGATGATTAAATATATAACACTTAAGTTTGGTGGACCAATGGCGTATCGTAAAATTCGTCCTATTGCATTTGGACTGATTTTTGGGGAATATGTGATGGTAGGTATTTGGATGTTTGTTGGGTTTTTCACCGGGATTGGCTATTTTGCCTTACCACGTTGATATAATAACATTTCAAAATGAAAATGTCTCTTTTTTGTAGCATAAACTGTCAGTTTGTGCATTCCCTGTTTCGTTCCAAACAGCATATAATGCGATGGTAATTAATAGAAATGGTATAATATAGATAAAAATAAGCAACTTTTTTATTCGCATGTGAATAATATCTGCTTTGGTTACGTGACAAAAGAATAGACAACGTGAAACACCCTATTGATGCGGATCATTGAGGTGCGCAACAACACCACCGATGACCACACATACCAATTCCATCTGGTCCCGTTCCCGTTGTGCACCAGCCAGTATCTGTGCAATAGTCATATTCGGCATTGTAATCACAACCATAAGAACTACTATAACCCGTGTTCGTACTGATTACAGATGTCGACGGCGGGGTTGAGGAGGTTTCGGTGTCTGAAGGTACGCAGCAACACCACCGATGACCACACATACCAATTCCATCTGGTCCCGTTCCCGTTGTGCACCAGCCAGTGTCTGTGCAATAATCATATTCGGCATTGTAATCACAACCATAAGAACTACTATAACCCGTATTCGTGCTGATTACAGATGCTTCTTCTTGAGTGCCAATTTGATTTGGATCAGTTGGAGGTAGCCCGAGATCAGGTGAGGGCACGTCATCACCCAGTGGAAGGTCATCATCTCCTCCACACTTAGAACAAGGTGTAAGCCATAGAGCGTCAGGTATGGTACACCTATAACAACTCCAGGCATCAGCATCTTCGTATGAAAAATCAAAAGCATAGGCATAGGCACTGTCTGGTTCTTGTGGCGATTGTCCATAAAAATACTACTCGCTCCAATAATGCAGCCTATCGCCGCCGGTAATTGATGCAGTAGCGTTACACCTTGACAGAAAACTTGCTACAGGTGTGAGTGTGTCAAACTCATCCTTGTCCCTTTCTTCATCTTCATCTTCGTGGTCACCCTCCCATCTCTTCACACCTGTTTCTGGGATATTCAGTGAGTCGGTCCATGCGTTCAAAGAGAGGAAATAATATCCGTTGTAATCATCGTTAGGTGCAATGCCTCGGACTCTGCCAAACGCCTTAAATTCGGTACCTGGGACTTGCCCCTCCGCGACAGAATCGTGTTCTGCTACGATAAGGGCTTTGGCATATAATTTGGAGTTGCCTTCTTGGGGTTCCGCACCGTTTTCTTCCAATTCATTGTCTACAACCCTTTTCCCTGCATATTCTCTATCAGAGTTTCCTTCCAGTATGATGGTTGCTTTTTTCCAATCCGCTTGTAACGGCGAAATCATTAACATTGTAAATAGAGATACCCAAAGTATTCGTAAATACATTTTGCTTCCTCCTTTATGGTGGTGTGAGTCCTAAGAAATCATAAGGGTCAACACCCCCGTCTTCCATATTTACCAGTTTTATGTCTGACGGTATATCTGCCTCGGTTAAATAACCTTCTCCACCGCGAGCTACTTTTGCTCTTTTGATAGCACGTAGCCGGTCCCCATCTTCTGGCACCCCCATGCTCCCAGAGATATATCGCACGCCGTTATCTGTATCCCATCTAACATAACGTATTCCCTTGATGTTGGGGTATATCTTACCGTTCAACGTAGAGGTGCCTCTAACGTCTACGCCTTGTGATAGAAGTTTAATACGCACACGTTTCATGAGTTCAAATTCAGGGTCTATACAGTTCCCCCATGTACTCTCAGGTGTTCCTCTCCATCCTGGCGGCAAAGGTGGATACGGTCCAAACCCATGGGGTGAAACAGGTACATCTGCTGACGTTTTCTCCAGCAATGCATCCCTTTGCGATTTATTATCGTCTGTATTCTCTGGCGCAGTATCGGTAGTGTACGTTGCTCTGTTAGCAGGTGTGCCTTTAATAGAACTGGTATGTGGCACATCCGCTGCTTTTTGAGATGTTTCCAATAGATGCTGTGCTTCTGCTGCCTCTTGTTTGTAGGGGGCAAGTTCGTACTGATACCAGAAGTAGCAGCCTATACCGAAAACAATCAGGAAGGCAACGCCACCAATCATCCATTTATTAATAATAATATCGCGTAGCATTTCTTTCCTCCTTTGTTAGAAATAGATACGCTGTCCTCGCGTATCTATTATCCTTTACTTCGCTTCTTGTTGAACATACGCATCACCTCGCGCGCAAGAGGTGGATCACTTTGCTGAAGAAGTGGCATACCATTGCTTTGCTTGTGCCGTTCCATCAATTCAAAAGCACGCGTGATGCGTTCCGGATGGAACGTCGTCTTTTGACCCAGCAGATGCGATTCTAACTCTTTCGCGAGAAAGTTGTTCGTTGTAATCGGCGTGTCCCTCATAATCGCACCCGCCCACTTAAGAAAACCTTCTAATTCTTCAAACGCTGCCGTATTATCACGAGAAGAACGTGCTGTCCGTTGTCGCTGTATCAGTGGACGACCAGACTCTATCGATGTTATATGGGCAGAATAATCATAGTGTTCGACAACTTCAACGCGCGGAGTCCCCTCACCAGGACTTGGGCAGCAAGAGAGACATTGCTCAGTAAGTGCTTGCCCTTTTTTCAGATGAACCCACGCCGTTTTGTAGTCACCTAACCGCTGATATGCAAAACCTAAAACAGCATGCAAACGTGCACCATCCGGATGAGAATTATTATCACGTAGCCCTTTAAGCGCATAACCAATCGCTTCTTCTGGAGAATCATACCAAATTAAATTCGCTAATTCACCAGGAGACTGTAATTTGGCAGTATCAGGTGTCTGCTCCGCAATATCAGGTGTGATTGGACCTGTTTCTGCTGCCTGTTGTCCGCGTTGGACAATAATAACGTTCCCAACTATCAGACAAATAACGATACCGAGTATCCAAAACCAATTATTTCTAAAGAATCTCATTACTACTCTCCTTTATTTTTCTACCTCGCGTTGGCAAGGTGGTATGGTTGGTTTGGTTGGTTTGGGTCATGGTGTTACCTGTTCTTCCAATATCCTAAAGTCAATTCACGGTTGTTCTATGCAAACAAGTGAGGATTCACACAACTAATGATTTGAACAGACAGTACGATAACCCTCTATATCGTACAACTTACTCCTTACTTTAATATATGATAACATTTTGCAAAAAAAAAAGTTCAAGTTGTCTTTTGCCTTTTAACCATATATGTAATCAAAGAAATTGTAAAGTGAGGTTATCGAATGTCCTGTCCACGTTGTTATACCCTATCTCAATGAATAGGTGTCATAAATACGTATGTTCTACCATTTCTATAAATGATTCTCCCATGATTAGGTGATATTTATGTCTTGAAATACTACACAAACTGGAAGTTTGTGCTACATTAAAGAGATTCTCTTAATGGGACTTTAATTACCAGAAATGGTATAAAATGAAACAGGTAGGTATCTACAGTGATACCTACCTGTTAGGTTGCAGCTTTAGAATGATGTAAACTTAATTGTGATTATGTGGATCAGTATCTGGCCACTTCCATGCATTTGCAGAGGCAGAATGGGATTCTGCCTCTCGTCCAGGTCGCCATTCTAACCAAGAATCCATTTCGGTCCCTGATTCATTTGGTGGTACATCTACACGGACCCACCTACCAGGTACTGCTGGACTTCCACCATTAATGTCTGCCCATGCGGAACATAAGGATAAATCTGTTTCTGCATGAATATCATTCCAATTTCCATATCTTTCTTTATCTGAATCAGACCATTCTTCAGGGTTTTTGGATAGATAGTATCTACCCGTAGAAATCACTTCGTCATCCACTCCTTCATTCCAAATTGCGAGTGGTTGGTAATCACCGGTAAGATCCCCAGGCACTCCTGCATACGCTGTATACGTGCCTTCGTAATCAACGTTAAGTTTATCTCCTTCATATCTCGCCCACGCTTTGTAGTCTAATCCGGTACCCAATAATGCACCCTCAATTCCGAAGTCTTCTCCTGGATAGTCTAAATCTGATATGATATGAGCTTCAGCATATACCGGACCGTCAAGCTCTGATGAGATATGTTTTGCATACTCTTTACTGACATTTCTTGAACGGACATCTGCCCAGATCAATGTAAGGACACATCCGAGCATCACAAGACTCAGGGCAAAAACAATAAATCGTTTCATAATAAAATTCTCCTTATTTAGGTAAATCAAGGAAGGTATAGGGATCTATACCAGCCTCTTCAAAAGGTACAAGTTTAATACCGGGAAAATCGGCTGCAGTTATACTCTCTCTGCGCTCCTTTTTTTCTTGTATTATCCCCCGCCGCATGTAATCACCATCATCGGGATGCCCAAGAGACCTTCGCAAATATTGTCTTCCATAGGAGGTTTCACCCCAGATGACATAACGGACACCTTTTAAGATCGGGTATACCAAACCGTTTTCCATAGTAATGCCTTCGACAGGTACCCCTTGCTTTAGAAGCTTTATCTTAACACGCATCATCAATTCTGAATTAGCACTCTTGCGTGGCCAGGTGATTGGACCGTATCCTTCCGGTAATTCTGGATAGGGTCCAAACCCGTAGGGAGAAATAATCTCATCTTGAGAGGGTGGTAAAATACCGAACTCAGCAAGGAGTTCTGGTGAAGGAGGTCCCTTTCCTAAGTATATTCTCCCATCTACCATGTCACCGACTTGTAGTTGTTTCGGTGAACTCGATTTCTCTCCGGTTGGCACAGTGCCATCCGTAGGGGTTTGATCGGCTGCCTGTTCCGACTCATTGGTGTTCCTTGGTTTCTGGGTGAGTTTCCATTTACGAGCAACTTCTTCAGTTTTAGCAGCTTGTTCTCTATACGGTGCAAGGGTATATTGATACCAAAAATAACACCCTCCAGCAATGATAATTAGCATCAATATACCGCCAAGTATCCACTTATCGGTTATGACGTAGCGAACCATGTTGTACCTCCATAGTGTTACTACAGTTTTAATAATTTTAGAGATAGAAAGTAAGAGGGTTTTACACGACTAATGATTTGAACAGACTGTACGATAACCCTCTATATCGTACAACTTACTCCTTACTTTAATATATGATAACATTTTGCAAAAAAAATTCAAGTTGTCTTTTGCCTATTAACCATATACATATCTAACACCATTTATAATTGATTATATGACAATTTCTACTACTGTAAAAAATGAAAATCCTGTTATTTTAACCTAATACCATTTCTAATAATAATTTTCCATTAACCGTTATAAAGATGTTCGGGAATCGGAGTTCCCTCCTACAATGGCGAGTGTGATATAATGATATATCATCAAATAGAAATGGTATAAGTTGCTACCTATATCCAAATAGCAGTTTTATATTTGTAGCAATAATGGATAAATAAACTTTCAACTTAAAACCAGCAGCTGTCACAGCGTGTATAGTTCTGAATTGATCCTATAGAAAAACTTTGGCAAGGCATCAAAGCAAGGTTGTTTGATAATGTGTTTACCTCAATCAAAGAAATGCAGGACAAACTTTCCGATATATTGAGAAAATATACAAAAAACGCTATTGCCAGTATAACAAAGTATGAATTTATAGCGAAAATAGAAAATAAGACATAATTTATTAGAATTGATATTACGCAAATAACGAACGGTTGTATGCATTATATTTTTTTGCAACATTCTTGAATTATGGTGTATAATGTCATAGAAGCGAAAATTCAAGAACTATTTCATTAAGACAACGGAGATAATAGCAATGTTCCAAAAACATTGGTTATTGACCATTTCACTTACGGCATTAGTCTGTCTTCATTCTATTTGTCCGTTATACTGTGCAGCTGTTGAACAGATGTCTTGTGGTAACGAACTTGATCAATTTGTGAATAGAGTTCAATCTAATTCATCATGTTGCCATAGTAATGATGCTGATTCTTCAAGTGAAAATGAGAATACTTCAAAAGATGGAAACACATGTTGTTTAACGAATTTCGAGGTGATTCTTCCTGAAATCACTTATCGTATTGACTATACCCCCCAATCGGATGAACACTTAAGAATTACTTCAGTCTTACTTGATTCATTGGTAATGATTGATCAAGAGCAACACCTAAACACCCTTAGTCCCCTCAAACTGTCTCTATTACCATTAACCTCAAACCTATCCCGCCGCGGTCCTCCATACACCCTTTCTTAGAATATTATCTTAATTGACTATTCTTATTCCTGACTATTGTATAGTCACGGCAAAAATAGATTATTTGAAACTTTTTTTAAGAATTTATATATTTATATGGAGGAATATAATGAAATCCCTATTTTCCACGTTTTACACATCTCGAATTGCTATTGCGATATTCGTTAGCATCCTGTATTTTGTAAATATAGGTCTTACTGCCCAACATGAAGATCATAGTTCTCATCAGACAGAAAAAACCGATGCCTTGAATGTAACCTTACACACTGAGCCACAAGAGATTCAAGCAGGTGCAAAATCAACTCTGATGTTCAATCTCACCGATAAAATGGGTGAACCGTTTACAGATCTTATTATACACCACGATCGGGTTCTACATGTTTTAATTGTAAGTGAAAATCTACAGATTCTTGGACATATTCATCCTGAAGATTTCGATGAGCGAGACATGATGGCAGAACTTGAAGGAACTTATACTGTTCACTTTACTTTTCCTGCTGCAGGTAGATATATATTAGCACTGGATGTGATGACAGCAGATGCTGAATATTCAAAATATATGTATGTTGATGTCGCAGGTGAAAAGAAGATGACAAACCATTCTGAAGATTTCCGTCGAGAAAAAACTGTAAACGGTTATACTGAAGAAGGGGGTGACCGATATACAAAAGCTGTCTTAACTGATGGAAAAGGCACATCAGTATATCAAGTGAAGATGAATGTCCAAGATAAAATTAAAGCAGGAGAGATGGTTCATATCGATTATCATTTTTCACAGGCAGGGAAACCGATAACCGATCTTGTTCCGTTTTTGGATGCTCCAATGCATTTTGCTATCGTAAATACAGATTTAGATGGTATAGTACATACACACGGTTCTGTGATGAATATGGATCATAGCAAAATGAAAAAAGATGTCTCCCACAAAGGACATAAAATGGATAAAAAAGAATCTGCATCCGGACATGAACATCAGGGGACAACACCCGAAAAATTTGGACCTTCCGTTATGCTCATGACCACATTTCCGAAAGCAGGAATTTATCAGATTTTTGGTCAGTTAAAACATAAGGATCAAATCCTATTTCCTACATTCATGGTAAAAGTAGAAGAGTAAATTATCTGTCTGCTGCCGGTAGTATTTAACGGCAGCAGACACCTTAAAAGGAGCAAAAAGATGTTATTCAATAAATACCTTTCTTACCGAAATAGTATTATGTTTGTATTTGTATTTGCGGTGGTATTCACCCCGATACTCGGTATTGCGCATGAAACTGAGTGGCCAGGTGAAAAACTCGCAGGTATTTTCCCGAAAGCCAAAAAATTCGTTCAAAGAAGCGTCGTACTTACTAAAGATAAGATTGCATCAATTGAGAAAGAATTGGGAACGAAACTTCGCAAAGAAGACCTGAAACCGATTTTCTATATACCGATTGGTGAGAATAAGAAACCTATGGGTTTGGTAATGTTCGTTGATGTACAGGGACCACATGGGATAATTGATGGTGCTGTTGGACTCGACATGAAAGGTAAAGTAGTGAAAGTAGTTATATATGACCATAAGGAATCTGAGTCAATTACCTCAGAGAAATTTCTTAAACAGTTCATCGACAAAGGTATAGACGATGCTTTCTCTGTTGGAAAGGATGTTGAAGCAGTTAAAGGACAAGAAGATGCATCTAAAGCAGTAGCTTTAATTCCGAAAAAGACACTGGTCATGAGTTATGCCCTCTTTCTGAAGCGTAAACCCAAGCCAGATGCAGAAGAAAAACCCACACCAGAAGAACCGACGGAAGAGATGCCTGAAGTTGAGGATTTAAAGGAACTTATGATTCTGATGGTAGATGCTTATTATGCTATTGTAGATTACTTTGACAAAAGTGAAGGGAAGGAAGAAGCAGTATCTGCTGCTAAGAAACTCGTTCTATATGGAAAAGTCATCTCCGAATTTGAGCCACCAATGAATGCTGATCAGACAGAAGAATACACCGAGATGCAGGAAAAGTTCGGTAAAATGCTCACAGAATTTGCTGATGCCCTTGATGAATCAGGTATAACAGACGATACGCGTAAACAGTGGGAACAAATATTGACATTAGTGAATCAGGCACATATTCGTTTTACTGGTGAAGAAATTGATATTGATTCGTATTAAAGCAAGTTCTTTGGATATTTTCAAATATCATTGCATTCATTTCATATAAGGAATAAATCATGCGCAAAATACTATTTGTCTGCGTGATGGTGCTCTTTTGTACCTTAATCGCAGACCAATCAGTCCATGCTCTCCCGGCATTCTATAAAATGTTCAAAACAAAATATAAATGGACAGGTGGATGTAATGTCTGTCATTCCTCAAAGAAGGGTGGAGATTCTCCAAATCCTTACGGTAGAGCATTCTTACATAACGGTATGAACCTATCAACATTCACACGTATTGAAGAGATGGATTCTGACAAAGATGGGTTCAGCAATATAAAAGAACTAATTGCTCGTTCCTATCCTGGAGATGCAGCCAGTACACCTGAAAATGTCAAAACATCGAACGAACTATCTGAATCCGACGAAGAAATGGAACTTGATGATGACAATGTCTTTAGTTTTGATGATGCTGATGTCTCAGAGGATCCAGGTGGTTCAGATTTTTTGGGTGGTACATTCGGAGATCTGGTTTTCGGAGGTGCGTTAGATATACGGCGGATCACTCGTGGGAAAGATCTATTACCTGATAGAGAAAATTGGGATACTGGAACCACACTAATTCACGTTGCTGAATTTGTCGTTACCACGAGCATTGGTGACCATGTGAGTGTATTAGGAGAGCAGTTGTTGACGACCTCCCCTTTGGGGACACAAGTCGCTGATGATCACGGTTTTGTATATGCAATTCTGACAGGACTACCTGTCCTCCCAAAGGGTGCTTCTTTAAAAGTTGGTAGGTTTCGTCATGGATTTGGTATAGATACGAAGTCGGATGCTGCAGCGAATCCATTATATAATCTGGTAAGGAAGAATATCGGTTTCATTTCTGATCGCGGATTACAACTAAATGGTTTTGTAGGACCTGTCTCTTATGTATTATCGCTTGCGGATGGACCAGATTCGCTCCGAACCGTCACAGAAGGAACAGTGGCTAAAGGTATACAAATTGGTCCACACGGAAGTGGGGGTGGTATTTTAAAACCGATTAGAAATAATAGTCCACCAGTATTTGTCCATTTTAACGGGACCCTGCCTGTTTTTGGTAAACGGATATGGCTTGGTGGATCCTATTTTGATGGGAATAGTTATCCATTTAATACTATTAATGGTGATGTCAACCCGTCCACGTTAGTATATAAACGGCGTGCTGGTATTGCAACAAGTTTCAAGTTGTGGCGCGTTGACCTTGCCGCTGAATGGGTTAGAGGAAGAGACACACAACTCTTGAAGTATCTCCATATTCCAATTCCAACTGAAGACAGAAATGCATCTGTGGAGGGTTATTATCTTCACGCGGAATTGCCATTGTCTGAGACATTAGATGTTCGATTGAAGTACGATGTGTGGAATCCAAACACAACAAAGTTGAACACATTTACATTCAATCGTGAGGCTGAAGAGCAAGTGTGGTCAACACTTGGTGGTGCATTCACCTGGCATTTCTCCGAAGGGGCGTTAGCAAGGATTGTTTATCAAGTAGATAACGTTGAGAAACCCACCCGTAGTGTTAAGATTATTCCACAATTACTGGTTGAATTTTAGAACAATCTTAGAAGTTTGCTACAGAAATGGTATTAGGAATAAGGAAAGGGTTGATTTAAGCGTATTTGCTTAAATCAACCCTTTTATATGAAAGCTTATACCCTTATTCCCCATTATCTGTATTGGCATGAATGGCAATCAATACAAAACAGGTAGTTTGTAAGTTCTCGGTTGGGGTTTTGAGTTCCATAGGTATATCGCTAATAAAACTACCGTTTTCTGCTTGCACTTTTGCAAAATAAGAAATAGCTATACGTCGTGTATTAAGTGGATCTTCACTTGCTGCAAGTGCCATAATTACGGTAGCAGTAACCTCTGGATCGCTTAAATTCCCTCTATATCTCCCGAAACCTCCATCCTTATTTTGGAATTGCTTTATCCATGCAATCTGCTCATCAAGATCGTAGTCAGGAGATAGTGCCTGCAATACCCAAGAAGTCACATAAATATCTGACTGTGTACCATTGGGTAATGTCCATCCACCATCAAAATTTATCCTTTCTGGATCTGCTATCCATTCCATACCAGAAGGAATAAGATCGGAATTTCTCGGCGTTAGCCCGAGTTTTTTTAGTCCAACAAGAGATGCTGCTGTATAAAGGATATGTCCAGTATCATTGCTTTCAGTACCCCAACTCCCACTACGATTTTGCGCTTTTTTAAGCCATTGTAAACCCCTAAATCGCACATCTGGTGCTGTTTTTCCCTTTGCCAATGCGATAACAGTGAAAATAGTGTGAGCAGTATTGTTATTCCAACTACCATTTTCACGTTGGTTTCTTTCCAAATATCTGACACCACGACGAATGACACTTGATCCTGTGCCCCAATCTGCATCAATTAGAGACCAGATAGCAAGTGCTGTAATCTCAACATCGCTTTCTTCACCTGGAATTAGTGGCCAACCGCCATCTACATTCTGATTATTAAGAATGTATTCCTTAGCGGTTTCAATTGTTGTAAATAACGAGGGCCCTTTTTTTGGTATATCCTGAGCAATTGTAATCGACGTACTAAAAACAATTGTAAACAATAAGGTTATGCTCAACCGTAGATTGAATATGTAGTTTTGAATTTTCATATTTTTCACCTATGTATAGGAATTGTTGACTGTTATGCCAAACATAGGAATTCTTAGCAGTTCATTATGTTTGTGGTTCGATAACAACCTTATAGACACCCTCTTTTCCAAGCATATCAATACCATGTTCTAATTGATTTAAGTGTAGACGATGTGTAATTAGTTTGTTTAAGGGTGCTCGTGTTCTCTGAAGGAAATCTAACGCAGTCTGAAATTGGATCTGTGGATATGCCCACACGCCACAAACATCCAAGTCTTTGTTACAGATTTGATGAGGTCTAACTTGTGTATTTCCTGAATCAGTGTAATGACCAACTTCTATGACTTTCGCTCCACGTCTGACAACATCCAAAGCTTCTGAAAAAACAGCAGGTATACCCGCACATTCAATTGCTATGTCCACACCGACACCACTTGTAAGATCTTGAATCTGTTCAACCCGTTGTTCTGGCGTGGTATCTCCTACATTAATAACCACATCCGCACCCATGTGCTGTGCCATTTCCAAACGGCTATCAACAAGATCTGTAGCGATAATTGTACCAGCACCGCTATCTCTTAAGACTGCAATCACAAGAAGTCCAATTGGTCCGCATCCGAGTACTGCCACACTACTTCCAATACTATAACCATCCCCAACCTGTGGCAAACCCGGTGCACAAGCACGTTCAACAGCACGTGTAGCTACAGCAACAGGTTCAGTGAGAACAGCAATCTCCTCAGGTATATCGTCAGGGATCTTATATACCCAAGAGTTTCCGTGAATATATGTATATTCAGAAAATTCACCATTCAGGTATGGTGGGGTTTCGCTATTACTAAACCCATAGATCGTCCGACCTGAACATAAAGTCGGACGTCCTGGAACATGTAAGCAGTAGTAGCATCTACCACAATTCTTTGAACCGGGTACAACAGTAATACGGTCGCCAGTCTTTATAGGACCACCCATTACATTCATAACTTTGTTGGCATCCTTTCCAATTTCAGCGACTGTACCGACCACTTCATGTCCTGGAATTACAGGGAATTTAAGTGCTGTATGTCCAAGGTACATGTGCTTGTCACTACCACAGATACCAACTTTGACTACTTGTAGTATGAGAGAATCGTCTTCCGGTGATGGTTTGTCATATTCGCGGATTTCTATGTGCCCCGGCTGGAGCATCACCGCTGCCTGAACTTGCATAGAAAATATTCCTTGTTTTAAGATGAGATATAAGATATCAACAATAAAGGTTACAACATTCTAAGGTAGTATGAATTAGAATTCGTACCTGTCCTATTTGATGTTCTTATAACTCTTGTATTTATTAACACCACAACTTCAAAATAGTATCTATTTGATTTATTTTTTTTACCGAAAAAAAATTCACTTTGACCAGAGAGGAATTAGAACCTTTGTCAATTGTGCTAAACTCTCCAAATTATGTGCTGGAAGAAAATAGTCCACATAAGGCATTGCGGTGCGGATCCCCCGGCAAATCGGTTGATAAGTATCACTTCCAAGCAGTGGATTTAGCCATATAAGTTTATATGCATGTTGGTGTATCATTTCCATAGATCGACGAAGTATATCTGCATCTCCACGATCCCAACCGTCGCTGATGAGGATGACCACGGTACGGTATGCTGAGAAAGACGCCGCAAATTGTCGATAGAATTCTAATAGACTTTCACCTATTTTTGTTCCACCCGACCAGTCTGGAACCGCGTTGGCTACTTCATTTAAACCTTCTGCCAAACCTTTTCGACGAAGGAGTCCTGTAATGTTTGTTAGGTGTGTACTAAAAACTGCCACCTCAACTTCTTTCAATTCTTGTTGCATACCGTATATGAACTGTATGAGGAATTTGGAATAACAATCCATAGAACCACTTACATCACACAGAAGCAAGATCTTTGTCTTTTTTATTTTTTGTTGTTTCCGCTTGAGTTCGATGGGTTCACCACCGTAAGTAAGACTTTGCCGCCAACTTTTTCTGAAATCAATGGTTTTTCCCTTTTTGCTAACAACTTTTCGTCTACTCAGTCTTGTTGCTAATATGGCTGCCAATTTTGCAACAATGTCGCGTGCTCTCTCCATATCCTCCATGGTGAACTCATTGAAATCCTTTTGAGTGAACACATCTTCAACACTATAAGCGATAGGATCGTCTTCCTGTGCTTCAGCATCGTCCTCTTCCTCATGGTCTATCCATTGATCAAGTACGTTCTCTGTATCTTGTTCATTGTATAGATCTTGTAATGCTGAAGGTTCAGGTTCATCACCATCCATATCAACTGATTGAAATTCGGGTCTTGGGTATCGCCAGAAAAGGTTAAATGCAAGATCAAATTTCTCACAGTCTGCTTGGTTATCAATCAGATTTGTTCGTGCTGTATGATAAAACGTCTCGCGATCTGCAATATCAATGAGTTGTACACTCTTACACCAACTTAACTGATTGGTTGTTGTCACATTCACACCCATCTGTCGGAGCAGACGGCAAAAGTCTGTAATTTGTTGGAGGAGGGTCTGTTCAGTCATTATTTTTTTCTAAGTAAACGATAAAAACATCTAATTCTTTGGAGAAACTATTAAACAGATCTCTAACCTGTTTTGCATTTCTTTCTGTTTGCTCGTAAACCAATTCTTGTCCATAGATATTGTTGAAAACGTGGCGAAACTCTAAAAACTCGTCTAAAATCTCGAAAGTCTTTTGTGAAATTACAGGGTGCCGTTCTGCTTGTGGCTCTGACATCTGCGTAAGTAATTCTTTGTGCCATCTGCTTCCATCAGGCATGCGTAAATCAACATCAAGGGCAATTCGTCTAAAAATGTTCTCTATCCCTCTATAGCAGTCAACAAGGTTTTTGGCAATCGTCGTTTCTATCTCTTCTCTATATTCAACAGGGGCAGTTTTAATTTTTTCTAATCTCTCTTCTAATTTTCTTAGAGTGCCTTCTATCTTCTTACGTTCATAGGAGATTCGCTGGATGAGTTCGCTTCTATCCACTTTGTAGATTACCCCTTTTTCAATAGGAATTAATTGACTCTGAATTCTCTCACGAAACAACCCTTGACAACTTTCAAAATCGACTAAATCAACCTTAAACAGTCTGCTGATGTCCGATGCTATTGATGATGCACGAAAATACTTGTCATTCGGAATGCCCCAAACCGCGATATCAATATCCGACCAATATGAGAACGCATCTGGTTCAGCAAGGGATCCAAAGACAGCGACCTGCGATGCACCGAAATCTGTATAAAGCAGGGCTGCAATTTTGTGTGCGGTGTGCCACGCACGTTGTAGCAATTCACTATCAACCTTACGGTATTTCATCCGTTCATCAAGGTAGATGGACGATGGCTTAACTTCTTCTGAGGACAGATCTTTTGAAGTGTGTGTATGTTCTTTAGGTTGTTGCATCTAACTGTTTCCTTGGAAAATAGGATAGCAAAATGAGTTTAATTTCAATACAGGTAAGAACTTATCGCAGTATAAAATATACACCAAATAGGTATAGAGGAGTATTATGGATTGATGGTTAAATGTATTTTGTCAATTAGATTTTGTAGGAAATGGGAGTTTACTGATCATCCAGTTTCCTTTCGGCTTTACGGTTGCAGTAAAACACTTATCCCCAGCACAAACCCTTGCCACTACAGGGTTAACTTCTATTACCACATCAAACATTTCAATTCTAATGTTACCGCCAACAACTGACCATGACCCACCTTCATGTACATAATTTACTTTCGGTGATTTTACTGCAATCCGTTTGAAACTTGCTTCACCTTCAGTTGTAACATGAAATGTCAAATCAAAACTGTAGCCGTTGGCTTGAGCAGCGTAATGACAAATTTCTCCGGGTTGTAACTGAAGGTCAACAGTAGCCGGTTGAGGAGGTCGGGGTGTACCTTGTCCTAACAGTGTTGACAGACAACCTTGTAAACAGAGTGAAGTTAATAGTAATATAATTAAGAAAGAGTATGGGAATACAGAGACTTTTCTTATTTTCACGGGTTTCATTAGATCCCCTACACACTCATCACTTCTTATCTATGACAATAATCTTTTATCCAATGTTTCCAGATTTTGGAGTTGTTCGCACTTTCAACTCCATAGGTAGAATTATGATGATTGTAATAGAGTTGCTTACAAGTATTTCTTAATGAATTTTATCATACTTGGGGTGTTTTATCAAACAAAAGTCCCCAATTGGATGTGTAAAGTTTTGTGATGAATTTCACGAAATCATAGTTTTCCTTGTCCTGTATGATGTGAATAACGATTCATATTTATGAGATACACCATAGTTTTATTTCACAACACAATTTTTTAATGAATTTGTTTAAAACTACTCTAAAGTCAGTCCCAGAAAGGGTTTGTAGACACACCTAAAAAAATGTTAGATTTTTATTTTTTTTAGAAAATTCATACTCTGTTCTTGTTTGAAGTGTTCTAAACCCTGTTCTGGTATAGGTTTGTAGGGGTACGAGATTTCGATTTTCTTTTCACAACATTTTCATGACAATTTCAAGATCTGCTTTTTCTGTAATATATATAGTAACATAATAAAAACTCTCGTGTCAAGTAAAATGTCGTTTTATGTGATTTTCTTTTATTTACATTTACTATTGTAATTTATTTTTTTGGTATAATTTCAATTATTCTAAATCTTTAGTTTTATTATGATTTGGTGTTCAATATTTATCCATTAGGACTTACGCAAATTCCCTTCCTTTTTTTGATCCGAATATTCGATTTCTGCATAAGTCCTGATCCTAATATAGAGACAAACTAATAGGATGCAAAAATAGACCTTTAATCCTAAATTCTTAGATGATAAAATGTGAAAATGTTGTGTTTTTCCCGGTAGCGACAAAGTGAAAAAAGTTACACTTTTTGACACATTGTGTGACATTGAAATTGGTGTAAATTACCCCTCTAACCCCTGTCATAGACTGACTTTACTCCACTTTGAATTGACTTTATAAGAATTTCCAAAAAGTGTGATTTTGTGTTTTTGTTGTCCTTGCTGATTTTGACAATTCCAACCTGCATAATACCTGCAAATATAGGTGATTTTTTGACATAAAGTTTCTTTGTATTTAGGATCGTTTTTATAGATATTCATCATTGATTTTCTAAATATGTATTTCTCATAGAAGTATTGATTTGAAGTAGGAACTCCTCATATCATCTAAATGCCTTTAATCAATCTGTGCTTCGTAATATATATGTATGTTAACCTAAAAGATACAGACTTGGGTCAAGGAGGGTTGTTTACTCTAAAATTAACACTGATAGTCTTAATATAGTTACCCATCCCACCTGTATCCAAAAAGTTTCGTTATTTAGTTAACAACGGTATATACATTATATACAATATAATATTATATCTATTTATTACTATTATGACAACTAATTCTTATGTTTAATTGTAATATTTATACTTTAGTTGTAAATTGTTTTGGTTTTCTTCAATTAAATTTGTTATATTTCGTATTTTGCCATTCTTTGTCATACCTTGATATTGCTTTACTATATTGTACTTGCAATGGTATAATCACGAAATAGTTTGCCCTAATTAGTGGTTTTAATCCGATCAATAAAATTGGATGCTTAGGATGGTACTATCTCTGTCAAACTCTTGGGAGTTGATGTATACGATCCGGTAAAGGGGTTACTCCGTTCGGAAACGCCAGAGGATATCGCGTGTTGGTTCATTGATACTGCTTACAATGGTGAGGCGTTTATTGTGCGACATGCATATTTCACAGGTGAAAACGAACCTTATAAGCAGCTGCAAAAAGCATTCAAAGCAGAAATTAACGAGTAGGCGTGGGAGGGACTGTATCGGACAGAGAGTTTGTCGTTTGCGAAGCCTGAGTCTGGTAAGATTGCTGTGAAGGTTATCAATCATTTTGGTGATGAGGTGATGAAGGAGTATAAGGTTTAGACAAATAGCGTCAACACGGAGGAAGGAAAATGATTACACATATCAGAATGAAAAACTTCAAGTCGTGGAAGGATAGCGGTGAGGTGGAACTTGCACCGTTAACAGGCTTTTTTGGGACAAATAGTTCTGGGAAGAGTAGTCTATTGCAGATGTTGCTTTTGCTTAAGCAGACTGTGGGAAGTGACGAAGTCCTTTTCTTTGGCGACAGTAATTCACTTGTAAATCTTGGCAGTTTCGGTGAAGTATTTCATGGACACAAAGAAGAAGGATCATTTGAATTGCAGTTTGGCTGTAAAATTAATACACCCTTTACTATTGAATTCTTATTACCCGATGAATCTGGAGTGAAGATTCCTACATCCTTTATTACTGATAGTTTTACATTTGATGCTGCCATCTCGTGGAAAAACCGTAGTGCTGTTTTTGAAAACATTCATTATTGTGTAAAAACTGAAAATAATGAGCATATAGTAAAAGTTAATAACAACCCTAAAAAAATATACGGTGATCCACATAATGTTAATGATATGGTTTTTCCGATAACTATACTTTTGAACGAGTTTGAAAAACTCTTTTCTCACCTCTATTATCTAGGTCCGACTCGCATCCATACCCAACGCCGTTATCAATGGGAAGGCAGACATCCTGGGAACTTGGGGCACTGGGGATATGAAACAATTAACGCACTCCTCTCTGCACGTGTGCGGAATTTGAAAACTCCACATGAGATCGAAGGTGTGCCAATTGAACAGAGAATTTCAGATTGGCTGCAAAAGATGGATCTTGCGTACTCGTTTTCGCTTGATTGGACAAAGGGAGCAACCTACGAAGTCCGCATCCAAAAAACTGCCTCTAGTCCATCAGTGACGTTAGTTGACATGGGGTACGGATTATCGCAGTTTCTGCCAGTGTTAGTACTCTGTTACTATGCACCGGAAGGTTCAACCTTGATTTTAGAACAACCCGGTATTCACCTGCATCCAATGGTACAAGGCCAGCTTGCTGATTTGCTTATAGATGTAGTCACGAAACGAAAACTACAGATTTTGGTAGAAAGCCATAGCGAATACCTTTTAACTCGTCTCCAAAGACGAATCGCAGAAAAGCAAATTCCTGAGAAAAACGTTGCTATCTATTTTTGCCGTAATAATGATGGTGCTTCCACTATTGAAAAATTAGAGGTAGACGAAGAATCGGGGGACATTAAGAATTGGCCTGAAAACTTCTTCGGTGATGTGATGGGTGATATGTTTGCTATGACAGACAAACAGGTTGAAAGCATAGCAGAAAAGAGAACGGAGGGTAATGGACGCTGTTATTATTGATACGAATGTCTTGGTAGTCGCAAATGGCAAGGCTGCAGCGCCACAAGCATCAAAGGAATGTGTTATCCGTTGCCAAGCAAGACTTGCTGAAATTCTCAGAGGTCCGGAAATGGTTTTACTTGATGATAAGAAACGAATTATCCAAGAGTAAAGAAGAAACCTAAATGAAAAACGACGTGGACATGGAGATCGGTTTTGGTTGGAATTAAAAAGAAGATTTTATAATCCAAAAGGTTATCCCCAAACGGTTATCACGGTTGAAATTACTCCGTTAGCAGGAAACGGCACCGAATTTGAAGAATTTCCTAATGATGACGCGGCATTACATAATTTTCACAAAAAAGATAAAAAATTCGTTGCTGTTGCACATGTATATCAGCGTGATTTTGATCGAGAGGCACCAATCCTAAAAGCGGAGGACAGTGGATGGGAGCAATTTAGAGATGCCCTTGAAACGCACGGTATCCGGGTTGAATCGATTTGTGAAGAAGCCATCCAACTTCCACGCCAAAACTAAAAGGAGAGTGTTTCCAATTAGAAAGTTTTATGATATATTTTCCATATAAAAGGATGATATATGCCAAACTGTAAAAATTGTCAAAGTGAATAGGTATCGAAAAACGGGTTCGTTCGTAATAAACAACGCTATCTTTGTAAGTCTTGTGGCTATAACTTCGTCAGTGGTGTTGTCCGAGCAAAACCGGAAACTGCTGTTAAACGCGCCTTCGCTGTAATCCTATATTCCGTTAGAAAAGCATCTTATCGGTACATTGCTAAGTTATTTGATGTATCTCTCAGCACTGTCCAGAGATGGTTATCAATTGAGGCAGCCCTATTAGATTCTCCGTAGATCCCCGATAATGTGGGTGAGATTGAGTTTGATGAAATGTGGCATTTTAAAGGAGAAATATTATGAAGTTGCGTCAACTTATGAAAAACTTGGTAAAGATTCCAGGTGCATTGGGGCAAGAACTAAAAAAAGCCTGTCAGGAGTTGATAACATCTATTCGTTCCATTGACAGAGATAGAATACCGAACCCGAAATCAGTAATTAGAGAGTTGAAAAAGATTCTACTCACAATCGCCACTGCAGGAAAGGTGAAATTAGGAGAATTGTGGGAGGCAATCCAGGATCTGAAAGATGCCATAGCAAAAATTCGCAGAGTGCAGATGCCAGATATGCAAGGTGTCTTTCGTTCTATAGGTGAATGGTGGTGGGATTTGAAAAGTTTACTTCAGAAGTTGAAGGAGACTATTCCTTCGATTCAAGAAGTAGGTGATCTTATTGAAGCAGTAAGAAAACAACACAAAAGTGTCATCCCACTCGACAAAGGAGCGGAAATACTTGCTGGATTAGGAGTTCCTGGACTTGTATTAGTGTTTTTAATAGCTGTTTCTCCTTGGTATGGTGCAGCTGCAATAACTTCTGCTCTTGCCGCTATAGGTCCATTTGGAATGCTTGGTGGCATCGCTACTTTACTTGTTTTAACATTTATCGCAAGTCATCTCGCTGCATATGGATTTGAAAAAGTATTTCAAGCAGTTTTAAGAAAACTAAAAGCAGATGGCAAAACCAAAAAGGATATCTTACAGACTATTAATGGATACCCAATTTCCAAGGAACTAAAGAGAAAACTTAGAGAGTTTATAGAAAAATATTGTGAAGAAAACGATTTAGAGGACTATAAAGAGGAGAATAGCAGTGAACAGTGATACAGTTAACGTGAGTTTGCTAAAGGAAATCAATCCGATAATACAGATTCTGAAAACAATGGTACAGAGAAGACGTTCTTCCCGATTTTTGCCCAAACTTCCCGTATAAAGGGACGTACTGGGTCAACATCAGATGTCTTATTTGAAACCTCACGTCCAACATGGGAAACAAAACCAGATAAATGCCACATTTCGCATGTTGTCGCTGACACAGAATCTTGGGAGCAGAAAACCGCACAGGCACTTGAGCAAATGGATGAAGTAATTGCCTATGTCAAAAACCACAACTTGGGTTTCACAATTCCGTACATAAATCACAATGGGGAACGTCGCCAATATGTTCCCGATTTTATTGTGAGGATTCGTAGAGGAGAAAACGGCTATAACGATGATATCGTGAACCTTATCCTTGAGGTCTCTGGTATGCCAAGAGAAGATAAAGTTCAGAAGGTGAACACTATCAAGAATATGTGGTTGCCAGCAGTGAACGGTTGTAACGAGTTTGGAAAATGGGATTTTCTTGAAATTACTGATCCGTGGAAAATTCAAAACAATATCCGCCAATATTATAAATGAGGGTAGAAGGGTGGAAGAATAGAAGAGGAAAAGGATGTTTTATTTATTGATTCTATAAATGTCTACTCTAGGAATTGTTGTTATGTATGTCTTTAAATATTTCACAAACTGGAAGTTTATGCTACTTGAAAGAACCGTACCATAGGCGTCAATTTAGGGATACACATTTCGCCCCGCTGGGGCTTAGTGTTTTGTGTTTTTACGTTTTCTACACACATTTCGCCCCGCTGGGGCTTGGTATATGGTGATAACGACTTCTATTAACATTCCGTCCCTATGGGACTCCATTTACCAAAACCAAGAGCCTTATATCCTAAAATTGACTCTTATAGTACATGAAAGAACCGGACAAACTGGAAGTTTATACTACAGAAAAGGATAAATTCGTGGATTATGATATTATAATCGCTGGTGGAAATGTAATTGATGGTGGCGGAATAAATGAGCCTTTAATTACAGATATTGGTATTATGGGAGATTCGATTGCTGCAATAGGTGATCTAAAAGGAGCAACATCCAAGAGTACTATTTCGGCTGATGGATTTGTTGTATGTCCTGGATTTGTTGATGTGCATGTGCATTCTGAAATCTCTTTACTGGGTGGTCGTGATCAATATGCTGCAGTTCGTCAAGGTGTTACAACCCATTTAGCTGCACCAGATGGTTTTGGTTGGGCACCATTACCAAAGAATCTTGCCGAAGAACTGTGGCATTATACACAATTTGCTTATGGTGATGATGAAGTTCCACTTAATTGGAATTCTCCTGATGAATATCTATCAATGTTTGAGGATCGGATTCCAGCAAACCTATATCCTCAAGTTCCGCATTGTTCAGTTAGATTAGCGGCGATGGGATGGGAGGCGCGTCCTGCTACTTCTGATGAGCTAAAAGTAATGGAACGAATTACACGCGAGTGGCTTGAATTGGGTGCGTGTTGTTTATGTTTGGGTCTTGACTATCAACCTTCTGCTAATGCTGATCTGAATGAATTGGTATATCTATCAAAGATTGCAGCAAGTTATGATGCAATCTACGCAGCACATATCCGTTATCAACTCATAGGAAGAAAGGCAGCATGGGAAGAAACCATAGATATAGCACAACAAGCCAACATACCCGTACATATTTCACATGAAAGGGTTGATGATGAATCTGCAGAAGTTCTTGAGAGGATTGATCGTGAGGATATTGATTTAACATTTGAATCTTATTTATATCCTGCTGGTATGACACATCTTGCTATGATGTTACCTATGGAATATCAAACTGGTACACCCGATGCAATGTTAGCAAACCTTGAAAATGACACAGTAAGAGAAGAATCCTTACCCTATCTTAGAGATAAATTGGGGAGTGGTAATCAAATTGTTGGTTACAATCGTTCTGGGAGATACATTGGAAAGACGTTAATTGATTCAGCGAAATTAGAAAGTAAATCAATTGAAGAATTCGCTTATGATTTTATACAGGACGAATTAGCAATTGAGACATTTATTATGCCGTGGGTGACGACAGCAGAGGAAAATGAAATAATCCTCAACCAGACATCGGTTCATCCAAGAATGATGATCGCAAGTGATGGTGTGTATAATATACCGCACCCTCATCCCCGTAGTCACGGTTGTTTTGTCCAGTATTTGGGCAAGTTTGTTCGTGAGCGAAAGTTAGTTTCATTAAAAGAAGCTATATATAAAATGAGTGGATTTCCAGCAGAGAGATTTCGTTTATCTGATCGAGGTATTATCTCAGAAGGTTTAGCCGCAGACATCGTTATTTTTAATCCTGAAACTGTATCAGATCGTTCAACTTGGTTTGATCCGGTACAACCAGCAGTCGGTGTGGATTGGGTTATCGTCAATGGAATACCGGTTGTTGAGAATGGGAATGTAAATAATAAACTTCCCGGTAAAGTACTTCGACATTAGGATCAGATATTAAGTGTATTGGAGTCACCATTGGAAAACTTTGATATTGCGATCATCGGTGGTGGAAGTGCTGGACTTGTACTTGCAATTGCTGGTGTCAAACTTGGCAGAAGAACAGTACTGATTGAAAAACATCGTATTGGTGGGGATTGTCTTTGGACTGGGTGTGTGCCATCTAAAGCGCTCTTAAAGGTAGCAAAGGTTGCTAACTATCTCAAACATTCAGGGAATTATGGTATAGATAGTGCTGAGCAAGAAATTGATTGGAATAGTGTGAAGAGATATATCCAAGATGCACAACATACAATTGAAGAAGAACATGATAATCCAGAACGATTTCGCGATATGGGGGTTGAAGTCGTATTTGGTAATGGACATTTTCAAAATCCAAATACATTCGTAGTTGAAGATATAGAAAATGGAACAACAAGAGAGATTCATAGTAAGAAATTTGTCATTTCCACAGGATCTCGTCCTTTAGTTCCTGATATACCGGGGTTAGATTCTTGTGATTATCTTGATAGTGAAAATGTCTGGGATCTGGAAGAATTACCAAAGAGATTGTTAGTTGTTGGTGCGGGTCCAATTGGCGTTGAGTTAGGACAAGCATTTCAGAGGTTAGGATCACAGGTTACAATTATACAAAGAAGTAATAGCATCTTAAAAAAAGAAGATTTTGATGTTTCTGAGAAGATGTTGGAATACCTTGGCGCGGAAGGTATTGAATTCAAACTAAATTGTACTATCTCCGAGATGAAAAAAGAGGATTCTGAAATCTCTGTGTCCTTCAAATGTTCCGAGACCTTAAACGAATTAGATGATGATATACAAGTTTTTGATAAGATATTGATTGCTGCGGGGCGATTACCAAATATAGAGGGATTGAAACTTGATGAGATTGGTGTGCATGTAGATAAAAAGGGAATTGTGGTTAATCAGAAACTTCAGACACATGTTAAGAATGTCTATGCTGCTGGAGATGTAATTGGAGAGTATTTATTTACACATGTGGCAGCATATCAAGCACAATTGCTTGTTAGAAATTTCTTATTACCTTGGTCACATAAGATAGATTATTCCGTTGTACCGTGGACAACATTTTCTGATCCAGAAGTTGCTCGATGTGGGTTAACAGAGGAGGAAGCGCGTGAGAAACATGGTGATGTTGATGTTTTTCTTTTATCTCAAACCGATGTTGATAGAGCGGTTGCTGATGGCGAAACTAAAGGATTTACTAAAGTAATTACAAGTAAATGGTTAGGGAAGATATTAGGAGTACATATTGTAGGTACGAATGCTGGGGAGGTAATCCACGAGTATGTTTTGGCGATGCAACAAGGTATACCATTGAGAAAGTTATCTGGGATGATGCATGTGTATCCTACTTATTCGACAAGTACTTGGCGGATTGCAGCGAAATGGATATCAGAGGGAACGCTGGTTCAGACGTTGCGTAGGTTGATTGGAGCAGGATAATGTGTTTTTTACAATTACATAGATTAATAGACGTTACTGCGGTGTCCAATGCGGTGAACAACTACTTTTCTTTTTTCTCTATTGAGAGAGTAAATGATTCGATAATCCTGCATTCTTAGACTGAACTTTCCCCTATCTCTACCTTTTAATGCTTTATGTGGCCGAGTATCACAATTTCACATAACTGATCCAATTTTCTGCGGACTCTCCGAGCAATTGAAATATCCAAACGCGCCAAGTCATCCTCAGCCTTTGGCGTGAATTCTAAACGGTACATTTACAGTCTACAACCCTAACTTTTTCGCCACGTCCTCAATTGGAATAGGTTTAATTTTCCCAGACTCGTAGTCAGCAATGCTTTTGTCAATCTCAGCATCAATATCCGGTTTTAGTTCTAATCCTTCATCTGGATCGTAGTGGTAAGCTTCCAATGCAAGCTCAAAGAGTTCATAAGCAACAAAGAATTCTCGAAAGGCTTCATCTAACTGTTCGCGTGAAGGGTTTTGCTTGAACATAACCACAATTTCTTCGCGCAGGTTGAAGATTTCTTGTGTAACAAGTGTTCGGATAAGTTCGCAATACTCTTTGAATGGCAATTCGGAAATCTTCACCTTGGGCATCGGATCACTTTCTAAGTACCCACCCATCCGTCTGCACATCCGTTCTTCAAGGGTTGTTTTTCTATTTGCGTGGATATAATCAAGTTGACGTTTCAACTTTTTGGCAAGCGGTGTGTGCGGTTCGAGACCTTGTAGCGGGTCGTCTTCATATTCTTCAAGCCAAAAGGCGATGCTTTCGTAACCACAAAAGAATTCTCGGAACTCAGTTTCCAATTCCGCTTTGTTATCTGATAATGGTTTTACGTTGAGCAACTTAATGAGTCGTTCACGAGCGTTAAAGAAATTGTCATGAACGAGACGCTGAAGCAATTCGTGAAATTCATTCTGGGTCATATCAACAAGTTTTTTCACAAGACTCTCCATTCATGTGTTGAAACTACCACATATATTAACACAATCCAGAAATGCGTTCAAACGATTTTCACTCAATTTTAAGATAATGGTTTTAGATAATGGAAAAGTGTCGGAAACCACATTCAGGATGGTTATGACTTATGAGGATTACTAACCTACGCATACATTCAGGGTGTTATGTGGCGCATTTTGGGAATGTGGTTCCGACTACCCTAAGGAGGCTTATGTAATAGTTAGCAATTTTTATGCCAACAAAGTATATGGAATTAGTAGTCAATTCCATAAAAAATGCCAATATTTTATACATACTGATGAAAAAATAGACATTTATTGGTTTAATAGAGCACGCTTATTCCTAATAACGCTTATTCCTCTATTGAGAATTCATATAATCCATGACGAAATACAACTACTTCTTTCTCGCTAACCAGCATATAGAGAACAGATTTGTCAAAATGCTGAATCAATCCTCTAATTGCATTTCCTGATCAAGTTACTACTCTTACCTTTGAATTACTTTCTTTTGCTTGTGAAAGAAGTGTGTCTGAAACCTGAAACCGGTTATTATTAATCTCTACTGGCTGAAGATTCTGATTTTTCAGTGGAGTTCTCTTTTTGATATATGGTTTCACTGCAGTCATATTTTCTCTCGCAAACGCAAATAATACTTCAACTTTAGGTAATGAGATTTTTGTCTTATTATTAACTACACCCTTAAAATGGAATTTATCACATTTGATTTGGGAAGGTACTTAGTTCCATTATATGAAATGACTCGGACTGGTTCTGAAAATGATTGTTCCAACATTATATCAACATTTCAATTCGTCTCCATTTTGGCGGGTTGAGTAGGTTCAAATGCTTGTGTTTCCGGTAGTTCCTCGTTCTGCTCAGATTTCTCAGGAGTAGAATCTGGTTGCTGTGCGTAATAACTTAAAATTGTTTTGATATCAAGCCAATGCCTTTCTACAAAGCGAAGACTTTTATCTTCATCCGCAAGCTTAAGTGGAACAATATAATCACTTGAATTGTCTGCGGAGATCAAATTGTTTTTTAACGTTTCCATCGCTTCTGGAACTTGCTTTACAAATTTTTTATATTTCGCTGAGCATTCTGGACACAATGCTAAAAACTGAGCCTGGTACTCTTTTGTAAAGTAACCTTTTAGCATCTCAACAGCATCAAAGTAATAAATTCCAGTATGGTATTTAAAAGGCATTTCTTCTTGACATATCTGGCAAACAACCTGTCCGTTTTCATTCCTATATTGTTCTGTAAGCCATGTTTTTGGATCAATTAAATCTTTCGAAGTCCGAACACTTCTAACTGTTTCAACATATTCTTGCTCAGGAGAATCTTCGAACTCTTCAATCACACGCTTTTCATGTCCATCAGGATCAGGTATAGTCCTAATGGGAAAGGGGGTATCTTTAGAAGTTGGTACGTATGTAAAACCATAATCAGATGATGACTGAAGGAACGATTTAATTTTTGCTTTTACTTCAGGTGGTGCCTCAATAATTGAGCTGAGAAAATCTGAAGAAACGCAAATTTCAGGTGAAACTATCTCAATTATCCTACTCCTGCTCAATGGCATACCTAGTTTATTTGCCAATTGTTCATTCTTTATGAAAGACTTAGCTAGATCGTCAATACTGATTTCACTTGGAAAGTGCATCTTGCCATTGTCATCATGTAACCATTTTGTATTAATTAATAATTCTCCAAATGAATCTGATATTTTTTCACTTTCTTTACTCGGTTCATAATCTTTCCTTTTTGATTCCTCTACAGTACCTTTGATACATTCAGCGTTAGGAATAGCGATTTGATTCCATATAAAGACACTTTTCTCAGACGTTAAATTGTTAATGGCATGTTCTAACCCATCAACTTGTATGTCTGGATCAAATCCTTCAAGTCCTCTTTTGTGATTACCATGTGAACTATAGATAGGAATATGACCATCTCTTTCCTTTTTTTTTCTATCGACTCGTACTGAATCTATAATACCTAAATCAGTAAATAGCTTTTCTGCAGAAGACGGATAAACATTAAGATTGACAAAAGCACAAGAAGGGTTTCCTTCAAAATACAAGCGTAAATCGGGATTATCAAAATAGAGTTGAGCAGGCTTAAAGTATTTGAAGTCATTTAAATCAGGATTCTCTGCAAGAATAAAAGGAATTTCTTGTAGAGTACTCTTGAGTTGTGCTTTTTTTCTTGTGAATCAGTATCGTATGCCTTATTAATTTTGGCAAAATCCTGCAAATGCTCGTTCAATTGGATTGTAGAAGATTCCTCATCATATTTTGGAAGAATCGTCTCAATAACTTCTGCTACAATGTCGTATTCTTGAATTCCTAATGTTTTTAAGAATTCGTAGGCATCCTTATTTTGAGATATTTCCAATTTCACTATTGGTAATGAAGTATCTGTAAATGTGCCTACAGACAAATAAGCTGTTGGAGGGAGGCCTTCTTGGGGAGGATTCACGTGTGTCCTATCTTGTAGGCGCAAAATTGGTTTGCCACGTAGAACTGCATACCTATAACGCCACAATGCAGGTTGGTCAGATAAAAACTTGTAAAATTGAATAAACCATTCGTCAGTTTGCATCGAAAGAAAATTTTCAGATATTCTACGGGCAAACATGTCTGGTGTGACTTCCTCAATTTCAAGTAACTCGATAACAAATTTACGAAGACTTGGTGTTCGGTCCTGTGTGATTTCAGAAGATAACCATTTAAGCTTATCATTTGGATGATAAAATAATTGTCCTAATTGTGAATGGGAAAGCACATTTCTAACAGCGTCTGAACGCGCTAGCACAGCGTTTTGGGCAGTTACAAAAGTATCAGCATCATTAGTAGAAAGGAATTGTTCCATTTTAAAAAGGTCACGTACTCTCGTAAAAATGGGATAGAATAAATTATCCTTTTCATTCACTAGTTCATACAACCGGCTAGCCAAGGTTTCAAGAAATTTGACTCCTAAAAGTTTCCTTTCTTTTAAAAGAGGTAACAAGTCAGAAGTAACTATATTTGCAACGCATTTCATCAACCAGTGGTTCCAAGGGACATCCTGAATGTCTTCACGCGAACTTGGTAAAATAAAATCAGCATTGATTAAAAATGGGAAATTTGTATCTGTACGTACAGGTAGATAAGCAAATATCTTCCCAACTGCTTTAGAATTCTGATCCAATGGAAAAGCTATTGAAACATACCGTTTTTCTATTCCCTCACGTTTTTCGTGGGAAATATTTGAAGGTTTGTCAAAACTTTTGGTACATACCAAGAAATTTTCAGAATAAGAGAAGGGGGCACCTTGTTTTTTGCCTTCAACTATAATTTTTACTTCTGGTTCTGCAGAATAGTCTTTTAAAATGGTAAGATTGTCACCGGAATCCGTTTCAATGCGTATCTCTTGGAGCGTAGAAAGAAAAAGAATAACTTCAGGTTCAATATCTTGGAGCATTTCATCGATTTTCTCATATCCAAAATCATTCTTCGTTAATGGGAGAATTATATGGGTGTCAGAAAAGTTTATATCATCTGGGAGGGTATCAATCCATAGAGGCACAATATAACCAAGTCCTGTTTCTTCATCACACTTTGGTAAACTGAAATAGTAACCATTTGAAAAAATATGTGGATTATCACTAACACAAAAAACAGATTTAAAACCGATTCCTTTTTCACCTATATATCCTTGATCTTTTTTCTTAGTAGTTTCACCAACCGCACAAATGGCATTTACGTTTTCAGAGTTGAAGCCAATTTCATTATTCTGAATAATTAATGCTCCATTAGATCCTGGGGTAGAAGTTGGATCAATTTTTGTTAATTGAAAAGAAATATAGGGAGGTTGAGTATTATGCTTTTCGTATGAATTGTCTTCAGCATTCTGAATCAATTCAAAAATAAAATGGGTATGCTTATTGTAAAGATCATCAGCTAGAATCTTGATAGAATTATTTAGGCTTGTTTTTAGTTTTTCACTTCCCTCATGAAAACCCATCCTAATTTGGCGAATATGCTCAAATTGTTCATTAGACAAAATAAATTCCTCCAAACATTGATAATTTCCATTAAATGAAATTGCTTTTCCTTAGAAATTGTAAGAAATCACATCTCTGTTTCTACTTCCAAAATACCATAAGCGACCAATTCTGTCGTAATATCCGCCTTTTCCGTACCATCCTCCAATTCCTGAATGCGTTGATTGTAATCAGCCTCAGCATTAGCAATTTGTTGATGCCGCATCCGTTGAATGTTTGGATCCGGCACTTCCTCAATTTGCTTTTCAAGTAGTGTTACCCGTTTTTGATGACTTGTTGATAGGCTCTCCCCGCGGTATTTAACCATTTCGCGTATGTGTTCTCTATGCTTCTCACGGGCTTTCTGCCACATAGCGTGATGTCTTTCTTCCAACGCTTTCTGATCAGTTAAATTCACACCTTCACCTGTATCGTTATCTTCAGCCGTTTCAAGTAAAGGACGAAGATGCGGTGTCAATACATCCGATGACGTGATAGGCATAAGAACCCAATCTTCTTTATTGCCGAGATACTCCCATTTGTAGATAGCAAATTGATAACGTCCTACTGGAACTTGATTCGTCCTAACCTTCAGTTTTACAACGATTTTTCTTGTTTTGTCCAACGCCGCTGATGCTTGTTTTACCAGTGGATGGACCGGCATAATAAACACTGCTTTAGGATGCTGTGTAGCACTTTCAGCATTAAATGTTATCGTCAAATGTTGGTCTGTATTTTTTCCCTTCAACCAGTTCTCCCACTCGCGATATACCTTTGTCCTTTCTCGAGGTAATTGCTGAAAATCTCCTAATAAAGTGTTACGTGCTTCTTGTGAAAGTCGGAGCGTCTTGCGAGACTTCTCACCGAGTATAAAATCATGCTCCGTGCCAAGTGTCTGTTGAAGATAGTGGGTGACGAGTCGCTGTATAGCTGATGGTGACAACCAAAAACTTGACGCTTCTTCTACTTCTTTCTCTATCTTTTGTTCTTTCTCTATCCTTTGTTCTGGTAGTCGAAGGCTGAAAAGGTCTAATTGTTCTGCTTCCAAGTTTTCTTCTTCTTGTCTTAATCGTATATGATTATCGGCTAACTGATCCAACTTGTTTTTTCTCTCTTCATTAGTCAACTCGTAATTTTCGACAATATCCCGTAGTTCACTTGTGATTTCACCGAGGATCTCTTCACTACCACCCAAAGCACTTTCAAAAACTCCAATCCGTGATAAACACCGTTCATAGATGTCCGCATCCACGGTATCTGGCGTGATTAGATTATAGATAGCAACACTCTCGCTCTCCTGACCTTTCCTATCGATACGACCAATGCGTTGTTCGATTTTCATCGGATTCCACGGTAGATCGTAGTTGACGATACAATCACAGAATTGGTAATCCAATCCTTCACATCCGACTTCAGAGAACAACATTAAATCGAGCGTGTCTATCTCCTCGCGAGAATTCTGAAATAAATTTCGTAGTTCTAAACGTTCTTCGTCTGGTACACCCCCGTGAATCATGCCAACGCGATATCCATCTGCTTTAAGGTGTTTGTAAAGATAGGCAAGCGTATGTCGAAAACTACTAAAAACCATGATTTTGTTATTGGGGAGATTTTGTCTGTCATGGACAATTTTTCGGAGTGCCTCCAATTTCAAATCCACAGAATCAAGACTATTTACTTTTTCAAGAAGTGTTTGAATATGTTCCCTGATTTGTGTGATTATCTCTGGTGATGGAATTGCATCCGCAGCGTCAGCTTCTGTCCATTCTAATTCGTCAAGGTTTCGGGTCAAAATATCTTCAATGAACGGTTCAAGTCCATATAGACAACTTGCCAACTGTCGACGAAGCATTGTCATCATGAAGTTAACACTTTGATTACCGTGAAGATTGCGAAATATTTCCGCTTTTATTTCAAGAAGTGTTTCATGGAGTTCTCTCTGTTCCTGGACCAATGGGACTTCTACAGTATAAGGTCTACGAATGGTAAACTCTCCGATATCCCGACGACGTGTTCTGTTAATTATCCGAGAAAATGTGTGGAGTGCTTCCATGTCGGTGATAAGTTGTACACGTTCTTCATCGGTAATCTGTTGTTTGTTAAGATGATTTCTGATACGCTTGAATTCTGGATTTTTTTCAAATATTGCTTGTCCCCATGGGGTTGCAGCTGCCTGATCAAGATGATCCCTTGCTTGTTGTTCCCAATCTCTCCCCCGAGCACGAGCCACGTCCACTGACCGATTGATAAAGGTGTTTGGTTCCGACATGTGTTCAAAACTTTCATAGTCCAAAACCAGATCAGGACGTAATACATTTAATAGGACAAACAAATCATTGTTTGCAAGTTGGATAGGCGTAGCCGTCAGGAAAACAGCTGCTTCAGCATTTTCACAGAAAAATCGGACTGCTTCGTGGTTTGCAGTGCTTTGATTTCTGATATGGTGTGCCTCATCTACAATTACAAGATCAAAATGCGGAGGTGGATCAAGATCTAAAAGTCCTTTCCCTGACCTTCGTTTCCTACTGCCACTTGGACCAAAAAGAAGTGTATTATCTAAGAGCGAATAGGGGAGAATTACTTTTTGATATTGTTCTGGCCATACACCATCCAGATGCATCTCATTGATGCAATATCGTAAGGTTTTTCCATCCAGATGCGAAAAATCTTCATCGAACCGTTTCATCTCACGTTGCCATTTTTGTTCAGCTACCAATGGACGTGGACAGACAATAAGAACAGATTTCAGATCACCTCGCGCTTGCAACTCCCGCAAAATTAATCCTGCCTCAATAGTCTTTCCAACACCGACGCTATCGGCGATAAGTATCCTTGGACGGTCAGATTTGATAAACTTTAGAACTGGACGGTATTGATATGGGATAAAGTCAATACGTGCTGTATTCAGTGAATATAACGTTGATAAGGCAGGAGATCGGATTTGAAGTGCAGTGAGGTATGCATGAAATTCATCACATGCAATATGCTGGGAGTCGGGTTCCTCTTGTTCCTCAATTTGTAACTGAGATATGTAGAAAGTTTGAACACTGTTATTAACAAAAACTCTAACACTATCTTCTGGTGTTCCCGATATTATTTCAACAATTGCCCCGCGAGTAGAGGGATTAGATTTTAAAAAGACAATTTGACCTGGAGAAAATACTGTAGAAGAATTTAGTTCTGTTTCCATAGACATTTTCCTCTTATTTGAATTTTACATGAACCTTACCCCTTCACAACACCAATAGGACGTAGTCTTGCTACACGACGGGATAAACCAGCTTCATCAACAACACGGACAACTTCATCAACATCCTTATATGCTTCAGGAACCTCTTCCTGAAGTGTGCGTTTTCCTTCAGCGCGAACATATATACCTTGTTTTTCAAGATCGTCTTTGATTGATCGACCTTTAGTGAGTTCAACTGCTTTTCTACGAGATAAAACTCTTCCCGCGCCATGACAGGTTGTGCCCCAGGTTTCTTCCATAGCACCTGGATTTCCAACCAATACATAAGATGCAGTTCCCATATCACCAGGAATTAAGACAGGTTGTCCAACTTTTTGATATTTATGTGGTATCTCTGGATGTCCTGCAGGAAAAGCACGTGTTGCCCCTTTACGATGAATAAACAATTCTCGTTCCTTACCGTCAACTTTATGCTTTTCAAACTTTCCAATATTATGAGCAACATCGTAGACAAGTTCTAATCCGAGTTCATCTTCAGATGTGTTGAAAAAGTTTGTAAACGTCTGCCGTACAAGATGCATAATACACTGTCTGTTGTTCCAAGCGTAATTTGCACTACATGCCATTGCAGTGACATAATCCCGTCCTTCAGGTGAATTTAGAGGTGCTGAAGCGAGTTGTTTATCGGGAAGGTTGATTCCATATCTTTCAGATACATTAATCCAACTTTTTACATGCTCATCACAAATCTGATAACCGAAACCGCGTGATCCGGTATGAATCATAACACAGATATTTCCTACATTCAAACCCATAGCATCTGCTGCTTCCTGGTAGAAAATTCTATCAACCACCTGTACCTCAAGAAAATGGTTTCCTGACCCGAGAGTTCCTAATTGGTTTTTTCCACGTTCTAATGCTCGTTTGCTTGCTGCTGCAGCGTTTGCATCATGGAGAAAACCTGATGCTTCTGTGTATTGTAGGTCATGTGGATGTCCATATTCACGATCAATTGACCACTGTGCCCCTTTCTCTAACATCTGCTTCTCTTCCTGAACAGTAAGTTGTATTTTACCTTTTGATCCAACTCCACATGGGACATTTTCGAATAACTTAGCGACAAGAGATTTTGTCTTACCTTCGAGTTGTGAAATATCAAGATTTGTCCTGACAAGTCGAACACCACAATTGATATCATAACCAATGCCACCTGGGGAGACAACACCATCGGCTTTTGGATCCGTTGCTGCAACGCCTCCGATGACAAATCCATAACCCCAATGTAAGTCTGGCATTGCCAGAGAATGTTTTACGATACCGGGGAGATGTGCGACATTTGCAACTTGTTGAATTGCCTCATCACTTTTGGCTTGATTAAGGAGTTTTTCATTAGCATAAATAATTCCATCTACACGCATTCCTTTCATAGAATTCTTTGGAATACGCCAACGGTATTTATCAATTTTTTTGAGAGTTATGTTTTGTGCCATGTTAGTCCTCCCGATATGTTCTTTTATTTTTGATTCTTCTTCATTCTTTTTGTGCCACCATACTTGCGAGAATCCCCAGGATTGTATCGCACTGTGAGATTTGAAAAGTAAAATTGCTATACGCCATCTGGGAGAATCTCCTTAGTACCAATTTTGCTGGTACGGGCGGTGTTGCAACCCCGATGCACATTTATAGTATTGATAGTTCAGGTATATCTACCCATTTACGAGATTTCCAAGATTCCATACCTTTTTCTGCTAACTGGACACCTTTTGCACCCTCTAAAAGATTCCACGGGAACGGTTCATCATTTACTACATGACGCAAGTATAGTTCCCATTGTGCTCTGAATGCATTTTCGTAGGTCTCTTGTTCAGGCATCTTTAACCAGCCATCATAAAATTTAATCGGTTGTTCAATATCTGGATTCCAAACCGGTCGAGGCGTTCCAGATAAAGGTTGTATCCAACAATCTCTCAATCCAACAGTTGCTGATCCATTTAATCCATCAACCTGTATAGTCAACAAGTCATCTCTTCGGACTCTTACTGCCCATGAAGAATTAAAATGAGCTATAATTCCACCGTCTAATTCGAATGTTGCATAGGCAGCATCCTCTGCTGTACACTGATATTGTTGATTATTCTCATCCCAACGTGTAGGAAGATGCGTTGAGGCTATACAAGAAACACCTTTTACTTTTCCAAAAAGGTTGTCTAACACATATCGCCAATGACTGAACATATCAAGAATTATTCCACCCCCATCCTCAGAACGGTAGTTCCATGAAGGACGTTGTGTAGGGATAGCATCTCCTTGAAAAACCCAATAGCCGAATTCCCCGCGTACAGTGATAATTTTACCAAAGAAGTCAGCGTCAATTAATCTTTTGAGTTTTTGTATACCGGGCAGCCAGAGTTTATCTTGGACAACACCATTTTTTAAACCTGCTTTTGCTGCCCTTTCGTATAGATTATATGCATCTGCTGCTGATGTGGCTGTCGGTTTTTCACAATATATATGTTTACCAGCGGATATAGCTTTATCAACAGCATCTACTCGTAATGATGTTAGTTGAGCATCAAAATAAACTGAATAGTTGTCATCTGCAAGTGCTTCATCAAGATCAGTTGTCCATTTCTCAACACCTGTGGATTCAGACAGTTTTTCCAATTTTGATGGGTTTCTCCCCACTAAGAATGGCTCAGGAATGATTACTTCATCGTCCCCAATTGGGATACCGCCATCTTCTGAAATTGCTAATAAAGATCTAATTAGGTGTTGATTGGTTCCCATTCTACCTGTAACACCATTCATGATTATACCGACCCGATGTATTTTCTGTGTTTGACTTGGCATATAAAATCCTTCAATCTTGATAAAGAAATGTGTTCTTGTCTTTAGTATAAGACAAAATTAGATTGATATTATTCTTTGGGTGCATCAGTACATTGAGGGGAAGCACCAGCTGGAAGGGGTGGAACGTCAATCCCTGCTTTTGGAAGTGTACCCGCAAGTTCTTGTTTCCAATGATCTACATCCCCAGCAGGTCCATAAGCATAGACCATCTTCATAGGAGTATCGCTTGTATTCGTTAACTGATGGAATACATTTGAAGGTATGAATACTATTTGCCCTGTTGAGAGGGTTTGTCGTTCTTCACCAAGACACATTTCACCTTCACCTTCAACAATGAAGTATATTTCTTCCTGGACATGGTTATGCCATGGAACTTGTCCGCCATTGGGTTCTAAGACGACAAACCCCATGCTGAATTCATCTATCTGAATAGGCGAAGCACCCCCAACAAGATTTCTGGTTAATCTACGGGCAGGATATGTTCTGCCTGTCATTTCATTTATGTCTGCAATTAACATCAATCAATTCCTTTCTCAAATTACAATATTGTAGTGTGTTATTCAAAAAGTTCTGCTACCTGACAAGAAAATCCTTTGACAACTTCTTCACCGCTGAGCGTTCCATTACGAGTGAGAGTCGTGATTTCTGTGTCAGAACGATAAATAGTCACTGATTTGGATGTAGGCTTTAATACCCAAACCAACTTTGTGCCTGCTTCAAGGTAAGCGAAAGCCTTTTCTTCAACTCTGGATGATACATCTGTAGGAGAAACAACTTCGACGGCAAGGTCTGGCGGAACTGGTGAGATTTTACTCGGATCAATTGGGATCCGATCTGTTGAAATAAAGGTAATATCTGGTATCAACACGCGTTCACCGAACCGGAAACCTGTTTCAGAAAGAACACGTCCCAGTTGATTTTCACGAACGTACAAGTGTAGCAACGAGCTTAAGTTCACACTAATGTAGCCGTGTTCTACTGAAGTGGGTGGCATTGGAATTAATTCTCCTTTTATATATTCATATCCCTCTAAACCGCTTTCAAGGAATTCCTCCAATGTCATCTTAGGAAGATCAGTGGGAAGACTATTAGGTGTGATTTCATAAACTTCTTGGTTGTCCATTGCATCTTCTCCTATGAAGGGTTACTATGCTATTTCCTTCACTCTCTTACATACAATTTCACATTATAACATTTCTAATTGCTATTGTAGTGAGATTTTTATCTTGTTTTAAAAAACTATTCAAAAAGTTCTGCCACCTGACAAGAAAACGCTTCGACAACCTCCTCACCACTGAGCGTTTCATTATGGGTAACGGTAGTAATTTCTACGTCAGAACGATATACAGTTACCGTTTTAGCTACTGGACTTATCACCCACACCAATTGAGTCCCAGCTTCAAGATATGCAAATACTTTTTCTTCTATTCGTAATAATGTGTCTGAAGGAGAAACTACTTCTATTGCAAGGTCAGGTGGAACTGGTGATGCTTTACTCGTGTCATCCGGGAATCGGTCAGTTGTTAAGAAGGCAATATCAGGTATTAGCAAACGTTCCCCAACCTTAAAGCCTGTATCCATGAAGATATCTCCCAATTGATTTTCACGGACGTAATTTCCTAACGGTAAGAATAAATTTGTACTAATCTTACCATGTTGTATTGATGTAGGAACGATCGGCAATAATTCTCCTTTTATATATTCATAACCATCTAAATCGCTTTCAAGGAATTCCTCCAGTGTCATCTTAGGAAGCTCAGTGGGAAGACTATTTGGCGTGATTTCATGAACTTCTTGGGTGTCCATTGCATCTCCTCCTATGAAGGGTTACTATACTTTTTCCTTCATTCTTATACAAAACAATTTACCATAATACCATTTCTACTTGTTATAGTTGGAAATTTCCTATCTATTCATAAAGTGCTATACAAAAAGTTCAGCCACCTGACAAGTGAATCCTTTGACAACATCCTCACCACTGAGCGTTTCATTACGTGTAACAGTTGTGATTTCAGTGTCTGAACGATATACAGTTACCGTTTTGGCTACTGGACTTATCACCCACACCAATTGCGTCCCAGCCTCAAGATATGCAAAGACCTTATCTTCTACACGACGTAATGTATCAGATGCAGAAACTACCTCAACAGCAAGGTCTGGAGGAATAGAAAATGCTTTGCTTCTGTCTGTCGGTAGTCGATCAGTTGAAACGAAGGCTATATCGGGCATCAATACTCTTTCACCAATTTGGAAACCAGTGTCTGGTGCATATATACGACCTAACTGATTCTCACGAACATACGAGTTTAACCCTGAGATTAAATTCATACTAATGTCACCGTGTTCCCCTGATGTAGGTGGCATAGGAATTAATTCTCCTTTTATATATTCATATCCCTCTAAATCGCTTTCAAGGAATTCCTCCAGTGTCATCTTAGGAAGCTCAGCAGGGAGACTATCGGGTGTGATGTGTTGCACTTCTTTAGTATTCATCTTTATTTCTCCTAACATTTCATACTACTAATGCAAAATTACCACAATTAGATACTGATTTTCAACTGATTTTCTATCATGGGAATTAATTAAAAGAAAAGGCATGTGTGTAATTTATACACACACACCTATAGGCATGAGATTAGAAACTTCTAGGATGCTTTTGCTTCTATAACAGCTTGTGCAGCAGCAAGACGAGCAATGGGTACACGGAACGGGGAACAGGAAACGTAATTGAAGTCTAATCCATAGCAGAATTTGACAGAGTTCGGTTCACCACCGTGTTCACCACAAATACCTACCTTAAGATCAGCCCTTGCTGTTCGTCCTTTTTCTGTACCAATTTCTAAGAGACTACCAACCCCTTCCTGATCAAGTATTTGGAATGGATCGTATTCAAGTACACCGTTCTTAACATAATCATCAAGAAACTTGACTGCATCATCCCGACTCATACCGAACGTGGTCTGTGTTAGATCATTTGTACCATAGGAGAAGAATTCCGCTTCAGCTGCAATCTTATCAGCAGTTAATGCAGCACGTGGCAATTCAATCATCGTACCGACTAAGTAATCTACGCGAGTATTCGTCTCTGTAAACACTTCCTCTGCAGTATCAACGACGACTTTCTTTTGCAGTGAGAATTCGTTAATATGTCCAACAAGTGGAATCATAATTTCAGGAAGAACATCAACTCCGCGTTTTTTTACATCGACTGCAGCTTCAAAAATTGCACGTGCTTGCATCTCAGTAATTTCGGGATAAACGATACCAAGTCTACAACCTCGATGCCCGAGCATTGGATTGAATTCATGTAATTCTTCAACCCTTTCAGTGAGTTTTTGGGGGTCAACCTTAAGGCGTTCAGCGAGATCTGCTATTTCGTTCTCATTTTTTGGTAAAAATTCGTGTAAAGGGGGATCAAGTGTCCGGATAGTCACAGGATAACCGGTCATAGCTTCAAAAATCCCAATGAAATCAGTGCGTTGGTGAGATAACAATTTTGCTAATGCTTGTTTACGTTCATCTGTATCATCAGCAAGGATCATCTCTCGAACAGCATCAATACCAGTGCCAAAGAACATATGCTCAGTTCTACAGAGTCCAATCCCTTCTGCCCCAAACTGTCTTGCATTCTTCGCGTCTTCGGGTGTATCGGCATTTGTTCGTACATCCAGCGACCTAACCTCGTCTGCCCAATCCATGAGAATACCGAATTGCCCACTTAATTCAGGTTGGATCAGTGCTACTTGTCCACTAAGTACATCTCCAGTAGAACCATTCAGTGTAATGTAATCCCCTTCAGCATACCGTTTACCACTTGCATAGAATTCCAACGCTTCCTCATTTATGAAGAGATCGGAACAACCCGCTACACAGCATTTTCCCATACCTCGTGCAACAACAGCTGCGTGGCTTGTCATACCCCCTCGTGCAGTAAGAATGCCTTCAGCTGCATCCATACCCCCTATATCCTCAGGGGATGTTTCAGTACGGACAAGTATAACTTTCTCACCTTCGGCAGCGAGTTCTTCAGCCCGAAGTGCTGTGAAAACAACTTTTCCTAAGGCTGCACCAGGAGAAGCAGGTAAACCTTGTGCGACTACTTCAACGTGTGCATCAGGATCAACACTTGGATGTAGTAATTGATCAAGATCGTTGGCTGGTACACGAGTGATAGCAGTTGGTTTATCAATTAGACCTTCTTCAACCATTTCAACCGCAATTCTAACGGCAGCTTGCCCCGTACGTTTCCCATTTCTTGTTTGGAGCATATAGAGCGTACCATCTTGAATTGTGAACTCCACATCCTGCATATCCTTGTAGTGTTTTTCTAAATTTAGTCCGATCGCTACCAATTCATCATACGCGTCAGGATTAATATTTCTCAACTCAGATATTGGTAAAGGTGTTCGAATACCAGCGACTACATCTTCACCTTGGGCATTCATTAAGAATTCACCATAGAACTGATTAGCACCAGTAGATGGATTTCTTGTAAATGCCACTCCTGTTCCCGAACTTCCACCCATATTACCAAAAACCATAGCCTGAATATTTACAGCCGTTCTACCGAGTTCCTCAGATATATCGTTTAACCGTCGATATGTAATTGCTCTTGGGTTACCAGAAGATTGAAATACAGCATCTCTTGCCATATCTAACTGCATTCTTGGATTATCAGGAAAATCGTTCCCAGTTCTTTGCTTGATAATGCTTTTGAATTCTTTTACAAGATCAGATAAATCGGATGCATCAAGTTCTGTATCTAAAGTAACACCCTTTGCTTTTTTCTTCTCTTCGAGTAAATGTTCAAACTCATCATGATCAACATTAAGGACTACATTTCCGAACATTTGCACAAAACGTCGATATGCATCATAGGAAAACCGTTCATTTTCTGATTTAGCAATCAATCCTTTAACTGCATCATCATTTAGACCGAGATTTAGGATTGTATCCATCATTCCCGGCATTGAAACTGCTGCACCTGAACGGACAGAAACAAGAAGAGGGTCTTCTGTATCTCCGAATTTCGCATCTAAAGCACTTTCTAATTTATTTAGATTTTCTGTGATCTGTTCATCAAGTCCTACTGGATACCTTTGGTCATTCTCATAATAAAATTTACATACTTCAGTGGAGATAGTGAATCCTGGAGGTACAGGAACACCGAGATTAGACATCTCAGCAAGGTTTGCCCCTTTTCCTCCGAGTAAGGTACGCATGGTTGCATCGCCTTCACTCTCATCACCTCCAAAGAAGTATACATACTTCGGTTGTGTCATTAAATTCTCCTAATTCGAGCTTATTGTATAATTGATATTGTAGGTATTTACTATTACTGTTCCTGAGTTACATCCTCTTACGATATAATTCAAAATATGTGGTCCCTCTTTGGATAAAATTATATAGTACTACCCAGAAAAAGTCAAAGAAAACAAGATTGATATTGAGACGAGAGTTGCCCATTAAAATTCGCCAATACTTAAGACGTTTACAAAACCACTGCAAAAATTAGGGTTAATGTTGATTGTCTTATTCGGGAAATGTTACGCGATCATATATCTCATGTAAAGGGAGTTCAGATTGGATTGAAATAAGTGGAAGGTGATCTTCAAGATCTTGAAAATAGGTAAGAATCCAATCGTCCTCTTGACGGCGAAAGATTTCAACGCAAATCCTGTCTTGTGCGACGAGGATATATTCCTGTAAAGATGGCAACTGTCGGTAGTGACTAAATTTTTCACTGCGATCATAAGCCTCTGTTGAAGGGGATAAAACTTCAATGAGAATAATTGGATTAAGGAGTATATCAAAGACATCATCTTCAAAACGTGGTTCACCACAAACGACAACAACATCAGGATAGAAATAGGATGAAGTACTGGGTGTGCTTACTCGCATTTCGTTGGCGTAAGTTTCACATTCACTACCTTTTAGCAGATTACGAAGTTCACCAGATATATTACTGGTAATAAGATTGTGTTCTCGACTTGCTCCTGACATCCCAATTATTTTACCATTAACATATTCACTTCTAATTTTTTCTGCGTCTGGTATCGTCTTGCGTTCTAAAGTAATATATTCTTCAGGTGTAAGATGTGTTTGCGCTGCAGAAGTAGCCATGTGTTGCTCCGATAATCACTGATATCCTCGTTGAAGTGTGTGTTAAGGTTAGCATTGGATTCTTATAGTCAACTGTCTTAGAACTAAATAGAATAGATCATACGGCTTGCTTCTTCAAACTCTGGTTCAAGTGGATCGGTAGATAAATACAACTTCTGATAAGGTTCATATAATTGTATATAGCTCCAATTTACACCACATAATACCTTCCCATTGTTAACGAGTTTGATGAATCTACCACGAAACTTTGCACGAGTACGTTCAGGTGGTGAATGCATAGCTTGTCTTATCTGTGCATCATCCAATATTCTCTCAGTTAACCCCTTCTTTTCAGCCTTATAGAACAAACCTACATCTTGTCGGATATTGTGATATTCCAAATCTACCCTTCTTACCTCCGCGGAGTCCCAATTCAGTGAACGGTGTTTCACATAAGTTTCCAACCATTTTCTCTTTATTACCCAATCAAGTTCTCTATCTAATAGCCTGGGATCTTTTTCAAGACATGTCATTACATATTCCCAACGTTTCATTATTTCCTCAGTGGTAGGGTCTGATTCTGCTTGTTCTAAATATCGTTTTGCAGTTTCAAAATAGAGCCATTGTAATTCGACGGCTGATAGTCGTTTTCCGTTATCAAGTTCGACAAGACATTTGCATGTAGTATCTTCCGAGATTTCATGTATAGCTTGTACAGAATTTCGCAGTGCAAATTGCTCATTAATGAAATGGTCTTCAATCATTCTGAGGACAATTCCAGTTGTACCGACTTTCAAAAGATTTGCCAACTCAGACATGTTGGAATCGCCAACAATCACATGCAATCTGCGATATTTTTCTCTGTCAGCATGTGGCTCATCTCGAGTATTGATAATTCCTCGAGCAGTAGTTGTTGCAATAGAAATTTCTTCTCGTATGTGCTGTGCCCTTTGAGAGATTTCGTAGAAGCCTTGGTCACTATGTCTGACCTTACCAGCACCAGTATATATTTGGCGTGTTACAAAAAAGGGGATTAGTTGGGAGGCTAATTGTCGGAAACTAACTTTCTCACGTTCCATAAGATAATTCTCATGGCACCCGTATGTATTTCCAACAGTGTCAAGGTTGTTTTTAAATATGGAAATCTTTCCGCGAAAACCATCTGTCCGCATTCTACGTTCAGCGGTGGTAGCCAAACGAGTGACGATTCTTTCACCTGCTTTATCATGAGCGACTAATTCAACAACATCATCACACTCAGGAGTTGCATATTCAGGATGGCATCCGATATCTTGATAAAATCTTGCCCCGTTCTCGAGAAATACATCTGGATACATCCGTCCAGAAATTATCTCTCTAAAAAGATACATGACAACATTCTGTACAGTGAGTTTTTTTCCTTTATTTTTTTCCGGTGTACAGATGATACCGTATTCGGTTTCTAATCCATATATTCTACGATGCATTTCCTAAAATCTCATCTATTTCTTGAATAGTAAATCTGTGAAATTTACGACGATCTAAAGTAGCATCAAGACAAGCAATTTCTATAGTATTTGGATTAATCTCATAAGAATCAGGTGCATCAGCCTCAATGGATTCAAGAGTTTTTGCAGCCAGCTGAATTGCGTCTTTAATATCTAATCCTTCCTGATATGTATTATCAAGGAACTCAATAATAGAATCTGCTTTTCCGCCAATAGCAGCAAATCTTTCTTTTTCTTCATAGGTGCCATCAAATGTAATCTTATAAATCTGACTTCTCACAGAAGAAAGTCCATCAATTTCACAGACCAGAAGTTCAATCTCAAGGGGTTTTGTGTCCCATGCTTGTGCAATTGCACTCATATGTTGTGAGTATAAATTGGTCAACCATTTTCCAGTCACATCCTCACGGTAATAGGTATAGCCTTTTATCTCAGCTTCCCGTATCCCCGCAACTCGTAAAGCTTCATATTCAGAGACCCTACCTGTAGAAGCGAGTGCGATTCTGTCATAAATTTCAGACATTTTAAATATCGTTTTTCTTGGATTTTCGGCAACCATGAGTAGTCCATTTTTATACTCTAAAACTATTACCTCCTTTGCCTGTTCAATACCTCGATTGACAAAATCCTTCTTATCTTCCCAAATTTGATCAGGTGAAACGTAATACGGTGTGGACATTTTTCTCCTACGATATAATTTTTTTCTAATAATAGGATTAAGATTGTACTAATCTTGAGATAAGGTCTTGAAATAATTCACCGATTGTATCTTCAGGCACTTCAGATACTCCCTCTTTTGTAATAATGGTGAATGTAGGAAAGATTTTCCGGATTAAATCTGGACCACCAGTAGCAATATCTTCATCAGCAGCATCCCATAATGCTTCAACTGCAATTTTTAGTGCAGTTTCCTTATCAAGATCAGTTTGATATAGTTTTTTAAGTGTGGAGCGAGCATCTTTTCCACCAGATCCGATAGCATAATAGGTATCTTCTTCATATCGGCCACCAAGTGCGTCATACTTAAATATCCTACCAACATTGTTTTTTAAGTCATACCCAGAAAATAGGGGTAGTACAATTAGCCCTTGCATGGCTAAACTCAGATTGGACCTGACAAGGCTTGAGAGATAGTTTGCTTGTCCATCAAGACTTAAGGGTACACCTTCTATTTTTTCATAGAATTCAATCTGTACTTGAAATAGTTTTGCTATTTCAAGGCAAGGTCCTGCCACTCCTGCGACTGCAATAGCGGAATGTCTATCGATTTTATAGACTTTTTGTATACGACGTTCACCGACTTGATAACCTTCTGTTGCTTGACGATCCCCTGCCATTATTACACCACCCTTATAGACTATGGCAAGAACAGTCGTACCTTCAAGAAAATTATAGTTGTTAGAATCGTATGTTCCGTTGAGTCGTGACCAATCACCCAATTTATCAGGATGGCGGTCTTTCAATATTTCAAAAAAATCGGTAGATTCAAAGTCACGGAGTTTCAGCAATCCTATTGTCCTCCCCGTTGGATAAAGTTCTCGACAAATTCTTCAGAATCCTCTTCCAGAATCTCGTCTATTTCATCAAGAAGTGTTTCTAAATCATCTGTTAATTCATCAACAGTTTCATCAAGCTCTGGATTTGTTTGGATCTCCTCATTTTCATTCATAGGATGATCTCTGTATTCTTGCTGTTTTTCGCTTGGCATGTCGTGCTCCTTCTATAAGTAGTATAAATAAAACCTGTTTACATAATATATAGGAAAAACAATACCGAAGACTGATAATTATCTAATTAATTACAGTCAGCTTTAATTTTGTTTACGAGTTCAACAACCGTACAAGTGTTTAGCAGTTCTCCGACTATTTCATGTGTACCAAAATGAGGACGATCCATCATAATTTTATCAAAACCGGTAGGGCCATTAAATATGATAGAGTTCCAACTTGCACTATGAATATCCTTACCAAACTTCCTAAGGCATGTACCCCGAAAAAATGCCCGTGTATCCATAGGAGGATGGGAAATTGCATTAACTATTTCTTCTTGGGTCACAATGCGTTTTACATGTCCATTCTTCTGCAATCTTGCATAGAGACCTTTTTCAGGTCGTGTGTCATGATACTGTAGGTCAAGCATTCGAATTCGAGCATCTGTCCAGTCAAAACCATGTCTTTCAATATAAGCATCAATTAACTTTTTCTTTATTACCCAGTCTAAATATTGTCCCATACTCAAAGGATCTGTTTTTAGACTCTGTAATACAAAATCCCATTTTTCTAATATATCCTCTACGATTGGTGTCCGTTCATCCCGATTGAGATGTTGATGTGCAAGAGTAAGATATTCTTGCAGTATTTCTAAAGCACTCCATTTCCGTCCATCTTTGAGTTCGATTTTTTCATTACAAGATAGATCTCGAGAAATAGTTTTGATTGCTGCTACAGGATTCAGTAAACAGAATTTCTTTCCTATTATTCCTTTCTCAATTAGCTGCAATACAATAGAAGTTATTCCTACCTTAAGATATATAGCGAACTCAGACATGTTTGAATCGCCAACAATTACATGTAAGCGTCTATATTCTTTTGAATCAGCATGTGGTTCATCTCTTGTATTGATCAATGGTCTTTCGACCATTGTACTCAAGCCTACCTCTTTTTCAAAGAAATCTGCTCTTTGTGAAATCTGATATTCTGTTTCATCTGCACCATTTTCTGCTCCAACTTTGCCGCTTCCTGTGATGACCTGCCGAGTAACGAAAAAAGGAATAAGTCCGTCAACAATATCCGTGAATGGTACTTGTCTTGACATCAAGTAATTTTCATGTGAACCATAACTATGACCTTTATAATCGGTATTGTTCTTATAGATTATAATTTCTTGATTATCAAGTAAGAGTTCTTCTGCTGTCAGACGGCTTAATTCTAAAATAAGTTCTCCAGCTTTTTCATATATTACAAGATCTCTTGCATTTGTACATTCTGGCGTACAATATTCTGGATGTGCATGATCAACATAATACCTTCCACCGTTGATTAGAATATCATTGATGACATTATTATTTGTTTCATCAATTTGAATTGTGCCAGTCTCAACAATATACCCTCTTGCATCGGTTAATGGACTTTCTTGTCCATAATCCCATGAAACCGATGTTAAGTTACGACTTTTATATGCATTAACTACTAAGGTTGATGCTGCAATAGGATCTTGTTCTCGTGCATTTTTGACAGAAATACCGAACTCTGTTTCAGTTCCGATAATCGTTGGTACAGACATATTCTCTTTCGTCATCAAATAAAAAACTAAATACAAGTCCACAAACAATAGCCGTTTGTTAAACAAACGACGTGAGATCTATAGATGTCAATTTTGCGTCTAATTTTTTCTGTAGGAGGGAACATTTTAGTATAATAGCAGTCTTATGAATGTTTTCTGCAAGAAGCGTTAGGTTTTGTAAGTCTACCTAACCTAATGCTATAGGTATGTTCCCCCTTTACTCACTCTTACATCAGGCTTCTTGCGTGATTCTGGTTCATTTATAAGCGCACGAATATTGACTATTTTTTCACCTTTTCTGCCAGATATCTTTGCCCAGTCATCAGGGTTGGTTGTATTTGGCAGATCTTCATTCTCACGATACTCTTCACGTATTGCAGACTTCAAGTCCTCAAGAGACAATCCTTTTTCTTTCCCCTCAGAACTAATAAGACGTTTTATAGCTGTTTTTTTGGCACGAGACACTATATTCTTAATCATTGCACCACTAACAAAATCTTTAAAGAAGAGTGTTTCTCTTTCTCCTCGTGTGTATGTAACTTCAATAAATCTGTTATCTTCAGTGGTTGCATACATCTCATCAACAGCTTGATCGATTAGGTTGGCAGAAACCTTGTGTAGATCCCCATCAAATTTTTCTAATTCAACATTTGCAAATGGTAATTCAGGTGTTAAATAGATTCTGAAAATATCTTTTGCACCATCCATATTTGGTCGATCAATTTTGATTTTGATATCAAGTCTTCCTGGTCTGAGAACTGCTGGATCAAGAAGATCCTGACGATTACTTGCTCCTATTACAATAACATCTCTTAGGTTGTCAACTCCATCTATTTCTGCAAGGAATTGAGGTACAAGTGTTGATTCCATATCAGATGAGATACCCATACCACGCGACCGAAATAGAGAATCCATTTCATCAAAGAAGATGACAACAGGAAACCCTTCTCTGGATTTTTCACGTGCTTTTTCAAAAACCTCTCGTATTTTTCTTTCTGTTTCACCAACATATTTATTCAACAGTTCTGGACCCTTGATATTGATGAAATATCCTTTTATATCATCTCTATTAGACTGTTTCCGTATTCGTTCTGCGAGACTATTTGCCACTGCCCGTGCTATTAGTGTTTTTCCACATCCTGGTGGTCCATAAAGTAACACACCCTTGGGTGGTGTAAGATCAAATTCCTTATATTCATCTGGATATAAATACGGCATCTCTATGGCGTCCCGTATTGCCTCTATCTGGGTGTCTAATCCACCAATATCGGTGTAACCAATATCTGGCACCTCTTCAAGTAGTAAGTCCTTAAGTTCTCTTTGTGGTAACTTTTCAAGAAGCATCCCACTCGAGTGATTTAATAATACACTATCCCCAGTTTTCAAAGGTTCATCTTTTAGCGCTGCGGACATGCGTACAACTTGTTCTTCATCTGTTCTTAGACTTACAATTGCTCTATCAGATTCCAACACTTCTTTGATTTTTACTACATCACCATGTTTTTCAGGTGTCTTAATAGCTACCACATTTAAACTACTATTAACTATAACTTCTTGTCCAGAGTGTAATTCCTCTACCTTAATAGTTGGATCAAGGTTAACACGCCACTTCTTTCCACCAATATCAATATCAGCAGTATTATCTTCATTAGCAGTTAAGAATATACCATAATTATTGGGGGGTTCGCTTAACTGTTTTACCTTCTCTTTAAGCAATTCAAGTTTTTCTTTTGCTTCTTGTAGTGTAGTGGTAAGTTTGCGATTTCGACGGTGTGCTTGCATCAGTTCCCGTGTCATATCATACAAACGGGCATCTACATCCTCATCAGGAGCTGAACGAAGTTGTCGTCTAAGATCGGACACTTCATTCTGTAGCATTTCAATCTGCCAATTAAGTTCACTGACATTTTGAGTTTTATCATCGTTTATGGATGATGTATCCTCAACGTCTTGATCTTTGGGGAATTCAAATGAGGTTTCTGTTTTGCTTGCCATAGGAAGGTTTACTCCCTTTACATTGAAAGTAATTTTTAATGAAGAATAATATTTATCGTATTATCCAATGTGTGAATAGTATATCACTGAAAGTGAAATACATCAAGAAAAATCAATCAATGGAATAGAACTTAATCTATCGAATAAAACTGACACCTATATTTTTCATTTACATGTCCGTTTCATGAATCTTCTAATTATCTTCATCGTCATTATCATTAGAATCTTCAAATTCTGTCGCAATCTCATCTATGGATTCAATACCGGGAATTTTACCAATACCAGAATCTGTTGAGATAGATGTAAGGTTTTCTCTAATTTTCTGATCAAGTTCTGCAGTTATCTCTGGATTTTCTTCAAGATATGTCTTTGCGCTATTTCTACCTTGACCAATCCGTTCATTATTATACGAAAACCAAGATCCTCTTTTTTCTACCATACCAGCTTCAACAGCAATATCCAATAAATTCCCTTCTTTGGAGATGCCTTTTCCAAATGTCACATCAAATTCAGCTTCTTTAAATGGTGGAGCCACTTTGTTTTTCACCACTTTAGTAGTTACTCTGGTACCCAATACATCTGTACCTTCTTTTATTTGTTGTCCACGGCGTATTTCTAATCTTACGGATGCATGAAACTTGAGTGCCAGACCACCTGGTGTGGTGTCAGGATTACCAAACATAAGACCTATTTTTTGACGTATCTGATTGGTAAAAATCACACATGTTTTAGATTTATTCGTTACACCAGACAGTTTTCTTAATGCTTTAGACATTAATCTTGGTAGTAATCCTACATGTGCGTCACCCATTTCCCCTTCAACTTCTGCCTGAGGAGTTAATGCAGCAACTGAATCAACTACAACCACATCAATTGCACCACTTCGTATTAGGGTTTCTACAATTTCAAGTGCTTGTTCACCCGCATCTGGCTGTGATATAAGTAAGTTCTCAAGATTTACACCTATACTCCGTGCATAGCTTGTATCTAATGCGTGTTCAACATCTATAAAAGCTGCAATTCCACCCATTTTCTGTGCTTCTGACACAATGTGAAGTGCTAATGTTGTTTTACCTGTACCTTCATGACCAAATACTTCAATGATTCTGCCTCTTGGTACACCCCCAACACCTAATGCTATATCAAGTGAAAGTGCTCCGGTTGGTATCACCTCAACTGGAACGACTTCATTGTCAGTAAAACGCATAATTGCACCTTTACCATAGGCGCGTTCTACCTGAGAAATTGCATCATCAACAGCTTTCTTTTTCTCTTTATCGTTTTTTTCCTCTTCAGGATCTTTTTCCTGCTCATTTTTCTTTATATCATCTTTAGCCATAATAAAATATCTCCTAACACAATTTAAAAGTATTGATTGGTGTATAGATTGCACCTTTTGGATGTAATTCGCTTTTTACCAAGACAAATTCATCAATCATAAATCCTGAATTTGTAAGAGTTTCAAATTTGTTGAATAATTCGGAACCATTCTGTATATTCACCTGTTTCTTGAACCTCGCGAGTGTAAGATGAGGGTGGAAACGAGTATCAATAGGATAGTGTAAATCTTCCAGATTTTTGTTAATGGATTCAGACAATGCTGTAATCTTAGGTTTCCCCTTGTTAAGACCAAGCCACAGAACTCGTGGACGTTTCCAATCGGGAAATACTCCTAATCCTCCAATTTCTATATTAAATTGTCCACTCTTTACTGCGATTCTACTTAAAACATCTTTGATTCTTGTTATTTGATCTTGTTCAACATTTCCTAAGAATTTCAATGTTAGATGATGATTACCCGATTTTGTCCACGTAGCTCCTGGTATCTTATCTTGTAGTGTTCTCTGAATTTCCAATATTATGTTCTGAATCTTCTTAGGAATTTCTATTGCTATAAAACACCTTATAGAATCAGGTTTTCTCACATTTAACTCCAAAAAGAGAGACTATTCACTATGTTTAGCAGTTAAAGATCTACTATTACCTATAATAATCTCTAAACCAGAAGCAACAGTTAATAACAATGGGATCAACATAAGGAAGAATATTGGCCCATATTGTTGTACTACAATATGAGATTCAGGCATAAGCCATAATAAAACTAAACTTACAGAAATTACTATTACTTGTGATGTAGTCTTATATTTTCCCCATCGATTTGCAGAAATCACCTCTCCATGTCTTGCAACAACGATTGTTCTGAACAAGGTTATTATGACCTCACGACCCAGTATGATAATTACCATCCATATAGGAATTAGGGTTTCATTTTCAAGAAAATACTCATGTTGATAAAGGTATAGACTAATTAAAGCTGCACCGATAAGAATCTTATCAACCACTGAATCCATGAAACTTCCAAAACTTGTTACACCTTGTTTTCTTGCTACTTTACCATCAAGATAATCCGTAAATGATGCAAGACCAAAAATGATACCTGCAAGTAATATCATATCTATATGAAAAAAATAAATGAAAGGAATAGTCAGTATTAGTCGTGAAAAAGTAAGTATATTTGCTAATGGAAAATATGAGCGAAAAATCATAAACCTATTAATTAGAAAGATCAATTACCTCAGCGTTTTTTGGCGTTACAAACTTGAAGATACCAGCAGGTAATTTCTTATCACGTTCAATATTAGTCATTTTGAAAATAACACTACGTCGACTGCCATCATCAAATTCATTGATATACCCGAATTGTACAGGTAACCAATCGTCTTTTTTTAGCCATATTTCAAGTATTTCTTTATTTGAAGAATCCTGTTGTATATTTTCATTTTGTTCTGATATTAGCCTTTTTGGAATGAGTTGTATTAAGTAGATACCAATTGGGTTCACATCCTCATCAGGAACTAATTTCATTGTGAATTTTTTGGAAATATCCTCAAGAGATGCACCAGCACCCGGCAGGAGTTCACGCCTGCTTGGATCATTCCATCGCATCTTATTAACTTGATTGAGTAAGGGCACGTGAGACCAAGCATACAATCCATCAATTACAATGGTCTTAGTAATTTTCTTATCGTCATTCTTTGATACATATTCTTTTCGAAGTAAATTAGGTTTAGCAAAAACAAAACGTCCGTATGTAACACTCTTTCTATTTCTGTATAACGTGGTTTCTTCAAATGTAGCAGAATAATTTTCAGATTTCTTATAGGCAGATTGAAAATTCGTAAATATCTCTTCGACAGTAAGAGTATATCCGTATGGTACAATCAATAAATATGATAGAATTATAAGAGAATTTAAATACTGACGAATCACAATAACACTCCTATTATCGGTAATTTACATTTGATAAAGTATAACATAGCAGGATTGCAGTGTCAAAGAATTTCAGCATTATACATGGGTATATGTTTTGTATCATTTAGTATGATATTGCTTTCAAATTCATAGAATATACATCTTGAACAAGTGTAACATGTGTAGGGATTAAGAATTAATTTTGTAAGAATGATGGTACTTCTGCATAAGAAATATCAGTTTTATAGATAAATGTATGAACCGTTTCATTGCTTTTTATTGACTTCTAAAAATCGATCTTGTAGAATACGTGGTATCTTGTATAACAATATCATCCAAGATCTAATTTCTCAATCCAAGTTCAAATGCTCTACATAATAAGTTTGATTTAACCTAAAATCAATTTCATATAACCTGCCATAGAGGTATAGAGTGTCATTTCAATTTCATGATAATATGGTGAATGAATATCTATCACAAGGGTATTTAATCCTTCGGGGTATTGTTCCTCCATCTTTACTCACAGATTTACGTACTGAAGCAGAGAAAGCACGTAACCTTGCCCACAAACTTAACGGACCTCAAACACAACGTATTCAACCACTCTCAAATTATGGCGATGAACTGAACCTGAAACCATTCTACGATTATACAGAACTTCCAGAACTTAAAGATGCAATACAAAAATTGCTCGGAGATGACTATACTCACGGTCATGTAGATATTATGGGTTTATTGGTTGAACCTTTGGAACATCCATGGCATATTGGTTGGCATCGTGATGGTGTTGTTGAAGTTCCTCTTGAAGCAAGAGATGAACAGGTCGTAGCAAAGTTAGCAGAAGTCTGGTATGACCTAAGACACTTCAATCAGGTAAATTGTGCAATTTATTCGGATTCTTGTACATGGTTTGTTCCAGGTAGTCATCTACGTCAATGGGATATGCCGGGAGAAGAACAATCTACAAAAGATCCAAAGTTGCGAAAACCGCAGGAAGGTCAGTCAAATGTGGAAGCTGAAAGATATAATTTAGAACATTGTCAGCAGTTTCCTGGGGCAGTTCAGGTACACCTTACGCCTGGAGACTTTATGATTTATAGGAATCTTGCATGGCATACTGGGAACTATATCACTTATCAACCACGTGCTACAATACACGATGTTGTAAGGTATGAAGGTAAAAAAGATTGGACAGATTGGCAACAAACTAAATTGGATGCTGTAAAACGATGGAAAAATGAATAAAATTTCGTACTCTTAGTTGGTATTACTAAGTAATATTTGAGGATATTTTTATGTCTATCGGTTTATTTGAAATTGGAGTATTGTTCTTTGCTGCTATTTTTATAGTAGGAATTATATTAACGATAATTCTCTTTATCAATCCCAAAGATAGTTGAGTTGAAAATATTTATTAACATTTATATCTGATCAACTCATATTCAATCTTGATGATACATTATATATTTTTTACTGGAGGAAAGATCGATGATTGCAATTGGTGGTCCGGAATTGGTTATTCTTGGTGGGATTTTATTAGGCGTCATATTATTAGTGATTGTTATTATGAAGAAAAAGACATAGGATGAAACACAAGCCTAAATTATCGCATAATTATATTCAATTTGAAGAGATAATAATCCATGAGTGAGAAATTTACAATAAAACATCCTGGAGAAATACTTGATCATCCATTTCCTCCTACCCGTCCTGAGATTAAGATTGTTGAAAGTAAACATACCATCACAGAAGTTGATTGTCAGGAGTTGCAATGGTGGTTTATGATTCCCCGTATGGGTGAACGGTATATGTGGGCAGAATACGACGGTGAAACACATAAATTAGATGCTGTTACGGAAATGATTCCCATTGCAAACGCATACATCAGGGATACTGAATGTGTAGAGATCCAATTTAATGAATGGTTAGCAAAAGAGTGGCCTCAATCTCCAGATTTAATGTATGTTGCCATTGATGATAATCACACAAGATGGGTTGCAGTTGTTAATACTATTGATGGAAAAAGGATATATAATACAATTGGAGATGAATGGTTTGAAGACCAATGGGGTGGTCCTTGTAATCGACATATATTTGACGATGGACGATATGAACTTCAACCAGATGGTTCATACAAAATCACTGATGGGAGCGGTTTAGGTGCAGGAACATATGATGTTACAATTGGTGATAACACATTTCATTGTCTTCGAGTCATAGACCCTGATATAGAAGCGGAACATGGTGGAGAAATGTGTGAAGTTTATTTGAACGAGGATGGTCGCACAGTGTTTTTTAGACGCTATGATGGCCGTTTCCTTCGTGGACATGATCTTGTAGAAAAATTCCCAAATAATCTTCAGATGATTATTGACGATATCGTTTATGTTCATAGTAATTGTACGGGATGGTATCACGACACATTTACATTAACCTCACTTGGACTTTAATCAATCCATACAAGCTGCATTCAATTTATCGTTACAATAGAAAAATATAGTTCCTCAAAAATAAAGAAATGATTACCATAGATAGTCTAACACTGTCTACATAAAGAGGTAGATTATGCCTTTAAAAACACCTCAATTTAAATTCATAGTTTTACTGGGATTTATATTTGTATTGATTTCGTTATACTCAATTACTTTCGCACAGAATGATATCAACAATAACATTGACGAGAATGATAACATAATTATTGATTCTGCACTCCATCTTGACGGCAACAATAGCTATGTAGAAATCATTGATAGTAATTTATTGAATACCATAAATCAGAAGATTACGGTTACCGCTTGGATAAGACCTATAGCATTTCCCAACAAATATGTATCTATTGTTTATAAAGGTGATAAACGTACTCCTGAAATTGACAATAGAAGCTTCGCCCTATTTTTACGCAGTAATGGTGCAATTCAATTTGCATTTTCACCAAAAGGTCAAGGTGAAAGATATATCTTTTCACATTCAGGTGCAGTCTCGTTAAATGAATGGACTCACATTGCAGGTGTCATTGATACAGAGAATAATATAATGCAACTATATATAGATGGCTTGGAGGTTGGAAGTAATAGTTTTAATTGGAATCCTGAAATCTATGAAAGTAAATTACCACTTCGGATAGGACATTCCCATGAAACAGAAATAGTGACACTTTCAACTTTTATTGGTCAGATAGACGATGTATCCGTTTGGAACAAAGCACTAACAAGCAATGAAATACAGAATTCTATTAAAAATAAATTGCGTGGAAATGAAGATGGCTTAGTGGCTTATTGGAACTTTGATAAGAAAAATGTTTCAATTATTACTGACATCTCACAAAATAATAATGTTGGATTCTTTGAAGGTAACGCTAAAATTATCGAGTATATTAAACGTGAACCTATTGATGCAAATCCTGAACAGCTTCAAGAGATTATAAGAATCTATGAACAGAAAATTGAGAAAGATCCCAAAATATTTGAATATTATCGTATTCTGACACAGGCGTTAGTTAAATCTGAACGTATTTCAGATGCAGAAAATCTGTACCTCCAAGCATTAGATGCCGATTTAACTATGTTTGAGCATGATAACATTTTATTGGATCTAAGTAATCTATATACTCTACAGGAGAAGGAAAATAGTCTGATTGAGATTCTTGAAGGTTTAGAACCAACAATGGAAGATAGTATTGTCTTGTTTAAATTGTTAGGAGATACATACACAAAGTTAGGAAATCTAAAGGAAGCAGAAAATGCATACAAAAACTGGTATAAAAATGAGAGGATATTAGCGGATCTAAAAAATCAATCAACTGAATATAACAGACTTGCAGAAGTTCTACTCCGTAACAATATCTTACCTGAAGAAGCCTTAGATTGTGCATTATTAGCATTCAGTAATCGATATGATTCAAACAATACTATTACACTCGGACATGCTTTTCTTGTTAATGAACGATTTGGAGATGCCCTTCACCTAATTGAAACTAATATTGAATCTATTGGATTACCATTTATGGAACGTAGATGGTTTGAGCGGATTGTAAAAACCAGTAAAAACATCAAGAATAAAGATACGTATGCTGAAATGTTGAAATCTATTATTGACTTAATGCCGAATAACTCATCACCATATTACCATGCCACATTAGCTTTAGCGGATTTTTATCAAGAAAATGGAATGAATGAGCAAGCAAGAACAGAAATAAACAAGACAGCATTTATTACAGAAGATTCTTGGATTGTTCTTGGTCCTTTTGATAACAGGATGGGTAATGGATGTAAGAAATCATATATTAATGAAGAGTTAACCAAATTTAACACTGATGAAGTATATGATGGTAAATATGATAAAATCCAATGGAGGAATGGGAAGGATGAAATCTTCAACGGATATGTTAGTCTGGGAGTTGGTGAGGATTGGGCAGTTGGTTATGCATTTACAACCGTAATCTCTCCAATAGATCAGTTGGTTGAATTCCGCTTTGATTCTGATGATCAAGGTAAAATATGGTTAAATGGAAAAGCTACCTTTCAACATTCTGAAACCTTCACAGCAGAGATTGATGACTATAAAATCCCTGTATTTATTAAATCCGGCAAAAACTCCATCCTTGTTAAGGTGTGTGAACAATGGGGAGGATGGGGTTTTTATTTTCGTATAACTGATAAAATGGGGAATCCTATACCGGATTTGGTAATCGAACCACCAAAGTTATAGTACAGTATATCCGACAATGTGAATGGAAAGTGTGTTAATTTTTATCCTTCTGAGATGATGGCGCTTTCACGGAAACTTTCACGGAGCAATTCTGTAAACCCTTATTCTATAAAGGTTTATAATTTAAACTATACCAATTCTCCGTGAATCGCATATGTTAATATTTATTTAACTTAAGAGTGGGAGAAATGCATCTTTGATTTTCATCTTATTATAAATGGGTGTATAGCAAGAACTATTACAAATCAAATTACTCCTTTGATAAACCTAAAAATTCATAAGGATCAATCCCGCCATCTGGGTATGTGTAAATTTTGAGGTGACTTGGAATATCACTTTCTAAAACACGCCCCTTTGCTCCACGCATGAAATCATCGTCGGGATGTCCTGTACAACGAGAAACATACCTTTCAACACTACCGTCTGGATATTCCACCGTATCCCATTCAATGTAACAGACACCTTTTATGATAGGATAAATTAGACCGTTACGTAAATAAGTTGCTCCTTCAGCTTGTATACCTTGCTGATATAGTTTAATTCGAACACGGAAGAGTAACTCATGACCAGGACTCTTTGAGATATTCTCCCAGAAAATATTAACCTTATCCTCTGGAATACCCATCTCCTTCGGAATTTGTGGATAGGGTCCAAAGCCATTTGGTGACACTGGCACATCTTTAGTCTCTGGGGTTTGAACGGGAACTTCCGTTTGTGTTTGTGTTGGTTCTGTGTCTTTAGTCACAGGTGTATCGATTATAGGTTTCTCTGCGGTTGAAGGTGTGCTATCCGCAGGTGCTTGGGGTGTGGTTGCTTCTGCTGTGCTGCCAGTATCAGATTGCTCTCTTTCCAATTGGCGCACAATTTCAGCAGTTTTGGCAGCTTCTTTTTCTGCGCGTGTAATTTCATTTTGATTCAAGACATAACACCCATTTAAGACAAAACAGATCATGAATATCATACCCGCAATTATTTTAAACATATCCAAGCTCCTTATGGTATGGTAAATAATGGTTGCATTAAATCACATTCATAGTTTGAATTCAAGGAATGTGATACTCTATAATAAGTTGATTTTTACTGACCGATTCTGATACAATTTAGATAAGCAAGAACATCAGAAAAACATCTCGTTTTTTCGTGTTTAATTAAGGATTAGAATCCCTTAATTTCTCACCTATAAGATACCCATATAAACCCACTCTATAATAGGGATTATCGCGCCTTTTCAAGTTCAAAACGACTAATTCCGTTACAAATTACTCATTCATAACTGAATTATTTGAATACAAAGAGTATCAAGATATTAAGAATATGAAAAACTTTATTCTATTATTGATTAGTATAATTTTAATGAGTTGTACTACGGCTGAATCTGTTGATATACCAGATGAAAATCTAGCCAAAGTAATTCGGGAAGCCCTAAAATTAAAAACTAATTCTCGTATTTCAATTAACAAAAGAGATAAGCTAAAAATCATTAATGCTCATAATAGAGATATAAATGATTTAACTGGATTAGAAAAATTTACAAGTTTAACCATATTAAAACTTAATGATAATAATATCACTGATTTATCACCTTTAAAAGGATTGACTCAATTAAAATTTTTAAATCTCAATAATAATGACATTAGTGAAATTGGTCCATTGGCACAATTATCTCAACTTGATGTTTTATTACTTCAGAATAACCAAATACATGATATTTCACCGATACGAGAATTAAAACAGCTTGAATACCTGATGTTACAAGGAAATAATATTCAAGATATTGGTCCATTATCTGGCCTTAGAAAACTGAGATATTTATCACTTCAAGAGAACAAGATTCTGAATATTTCTCCCCTAAAGGGTATGTTACGCTTGAAATATCTATCACTTCAAAAAAACCAAATTCAAGATATATCTCCACTATATGAAATCCATCAACTGACAGGACTACAGTTAGCTAATAATCAGATTAGTGATATTAACCCAATCAGTATTCTCTCAAAACTATATGATTTACGGATTAACAATAACAATATTACGGATGTTAGTCCGATAAGTAAACTTGATAATTTAGAGGTATTACATATAAGTAATAATCCAATTCAAGATTACAACGTAATACAGAAATTACATTATAAGTTACCTGACTTGGTTACCGATATTCAAAAAGATCTTGTGCCAGATCCAGATTATCAAACTGACGGATTACCACCACAAGTTAATTACCGTCTTGGAAAGGGTGGAATTAATGTAATGCAATTCTCCCCAGATGGATCTAAACTTGCGGTTGGAAGTAGTGTTGGTGCGTGGGTTTATGATATAGAGACTGGGGAAGGTATCCCAATGCAATTTAATCAACCAAGAAATATAACAGCATTAACTTTTTCAGCCGATGGAAAATCTCTCACCACATGTGGTTATAATGATAGTATACAAATATGGGATATTCATACAGGTAAACAGGAATCGATATTTCACAGACAAGCTGAAATATTAAATAGGACCTATCTCCCATCACAAATATATGCTCCAGGATCTATAGTTTCTTATTCAAAAGAGGATAATATTCTATATGGAATAAGATCAGATGGAATATCTGGACATTTGTCATTATGGGATATTAAATCCAGGAGTCCTATATCTCTAATTTTTATTGATAGGAATGCTGTCTGTGCTATAAATTCCGATCATAGTTTCATTATAGTAGGCCATAACAGTGGAGAAATTAGTAAGAAAGATATTCATCTTGATGGAGAAATACCTAACATCACACTATCCTACAAAATTAGGGGTCATTCTAATTGGATCAATTGGGATAAGATTTTTAATTTTTTTAGGAAAAATAAAAAGAATATAGACCAACCTATAAAAGCAATAACTATTTCTCAAGATGATAGCTTATTTGCTTCAACAGTTTCAGACAATAAAGTTATAATCTGGGATTTAATAAGTGGAAAAGAAAAAGTTACACTTGAAGATGATACCAATTGGATCTTTTCAATGGTATTTTCAAATGATGGTGAAAAGATTATTACCGGTGGAGGTAATGGAAATATAAAAATATGGGATGCCAATTCAGGTCATGAACTTAATTCACTGATTGGACACAAATATACAATTACTTCATTGGTTCTATCACCAGATGGTAAAACACTTGTCAGTGGCAGTAAAGATGGCACAATACGTACTTGGGATCTGTCTAACAAAAATTATAACCGTATTCTGACAAAAGGACATACAGCATTTGTAAATACTATCGCATTTTCATCAGATGATACTACTATCTTGAGTGCAGGATCAAGCAAAAAAATACAAAACTGGAGTGTAAACACGGGAAAAGAATTAACACCTTCCTTAATCCAGAATATTTATGTATGGAAAGGCAGTATCTCAAAAAATGCTACTCTTATTGCAACACAACAAATAAATAAAATCAGAATATACGATCTAATTAACAATATGGAGTTACCTACTGTTGTGATGTCGGGGGATTCTTCTATGATATACACATCTTATTTTGACTTTATTCCTCACCAAGATATTTTTGTATATACATACCGATATCCTATTGTAAATTTTATGAATGTAAGAGATGGTATCAAATTATCTGAATTCAGTTTATTTGATGATATAAAAAAGAATTCTGGTTATGTTCGCTCAATGGCTATTTCCCCAGATGGACAGAAACTTGCTGCAAGTGGGAGCTATGAGGGCAAGAGAGAAACTACTATTTGGGATATTGCAAGTAGAAATAAAATAGTATCCTATCCTTTTGAAGCTGATATACTAAAGTTCTCACATAATAGTAGATTAATTGCAGTAAAAAGATGGAAGACTATTGAAATATGGGATATTACAAATTCAGACAGAGTTGAGGTTAATAATATCCTACATGATCAAGTTGGTACCAAGAAATTACTTTTCTCTCCTGATGGTTCAAAACTGTTAACAGTGGATTACAAAAGCCATGTTATAAATATATTGGATATAGATTCAAGTTTGCAATTACATACTCTAACCTGGGGACATACTGCCCCAATACAATCCCTCCTATTCTCACATGACGGCAACACTCTTGCAAGTACTGGTGAAGATGGGACTATTCTATTGTGGAATTGGAAAAAAGTACTATCTGGAGACATCCAAGTTGATAGATAATGAGTTCTGTTGTTAAAAACTGATCTCAGGCAGGTATTTTAATGGAAAAAAGAAGAAAAATAAAGATAAGTGCAATATTATTCTATGTTCATATTCTTTGTTGTATCTCAATAGTATATGCACAAGTGCTTGATAATTCAAATAGTAATATAGAAGATGATTATTTAAATCAAAAGAAAACTGATTTCAATCTTTTGGACAGTGCTCTTGATCTTGATGGTAAAGAAAGTTATCTTGAAATTATAGATAGTGATAGTTTAAACAACATTACAAAGCAGGTTACTGTTTCTCTATGGATAAAACCTACTGCCTATCCTAACGAATACTCAAACATTCTCTTTAAAGGAAACAGAAGATTGCCAGGAATAACCCATCGTCAATTTACCTTTTGGTTATGGGATGATGGTAGAATCTCATTTGATTCATCACCAGCTGGTAAATTTGCGCAATATCTTGTACCCAATACAATTGTAAAACTTAATACTTGGACATTTATCACTGGAGTTATTGATGTTAATCAGGATGTCATGAGAGTATTTATTAATGGGAAAGAAGTAGAACGTCGTAGTTTTCGTGGTGAAGAGCACATGCTAAAGACAATATTACCTTTACGAATTGGTCGCTCACACGAAGAAGAAAGACCCTGTCATTCTCCTTTTGTTGGTCAAATTGATGATGTGGCTGTATGGAATATTGTCCGATCTGATCAAGAGATTCGTTCTGATATGACTTCAGAACCAAAGGGAGCTGAAAAAGGTTTAATTGGTTACTGGAATTTCGACAATGTAGAAAATGGAGTAATTCGAGATTTGTCTCCTAATCAGAATCATGGTAAGATGGTAGGGAATGCGAAATTGGTAGAATATATACAACCGACAATAAGATTCGGTTTTGAAGAACACAAAGATGCCGCAGTGCATTATGAGGAATTCCTAAAATCTGATACGAAATACTATGATATATACAGGTATCTTGCAGATACATATATTCAGTTGAATCGGCACGCAGATGCTGAGAAAGTATATCTACGTTCACTGAATGCAAACCTAATAGAGGAGGAACATGACGATGCATTAAGAAATCTGAACAAACTCTATAGTAATAGAAATGCAGGAATAGAATTCATTACTCTATTAGAAGGACTTCAAACTCAAATGGATAATAGCTCTGCCTTATTTGAACTTTTAGGAGATGCTTTCCTAAATGCAAACATGACAGAAAAGGCAAAAACTTCATATAGGATGTGGGTAGAATTATCAAAAGGGAAGGTGAATGAAGAGAATATATCTGAAGTATATTATAATATTTCTGAAAAACTACTTAGTATCAATCTATTACCTGAGATCGCCCTGGAATTGTCTGAAAAAGCAGTAGAAAATCAGTTTAATACCGACTATCATATTACATTATTAAAAGCATATATGGCAAATCAGAAATATAAGGAAGTATATCAACATATAAAGTTCCATTTTAACATTTTTCGTTTTCAATATTATGAAAATCAAATATACTTGGTATTTTTAAAAGCAGGAAGGAATGTAGTAGATAGGGACGCATATATTGATATGCTTGGTCAACTGATAGATGAAATATCTTATCCTCAGACCTTGCAGGAAAAGTTCATATTCGCATTAGCTCAGTTTTATAGTGAGAATGATATGATTGAAAAATCCAATTCTACCATTCAATCTACTGGCTATATTATAAATAAGGCTTGGATGCTACTTGGACCATTTGACAGTGAAAATGGCAATGGAATTAATAAAATGTATATCAATGAACATCTTCCTAAAATGGACTTCTCATTAGAGCATAAGGGAAAATATGGTCAAGAAAAATGGAGAAAACACTCTGATGAAATTGTAGATAATATCATAGAAATGCCTGAGGAAGAGCAATCGGGAATCTATTATACATACTCAACAATTAATTCTCCTATAGAACAAGAAGTGACATTACAATTTTCTGTCTTTGATTTAAGTAAAGTTTGGGTGAACGGACTATTGGAATTTGAAGTGCAGAATAGGAGAAATAGAAGTTCTTCTGGATCATCCATTCCAATTACATTAAATCATGGGAATAATAGTATTTTGGTTAAGATAGATGAAATTGGGAGAAGTATAGGATTCTCATTACAGATTACTGACCAGAATGAAAAACCGATAAATAATTTAGTAATACTATATCCCAAGGAATAAATTCAAGACTCTATGAACTACAATATTGAAAATAAAACAATGATGAAAATACCAATAAGGGGAGAAAGTATTTAGAATATTGACATAATGCCAAAGAATTGTCATATACAATAACTAATCAGATTATGCTAATAGAAATAAAAGATGTTTCTGTTATTTTCGGTACGAATCATGCCTTAAACGAATTGACAGTAGATTTAGAGGGTGGTGCAATTGGATTACTCGGTCCAAATGGAGCTGGTAAAAGCACGCTACTTAAAATGCTACTCGGATTTGTAACACCTTCTCAAGGAGAGGCAAAACTATTCGGATTGAATGTGAAATCGCAACAGGAAGGAATACGCGAACAGGTGGGGTATATGCCAGAGGATGATTGTCTTATACCTCAAATGAACGCAGTACAATTAGTTTCGTTTGCTGGTGAGATATGCGGAATGCCTACTAAAGATGCAATGCAACGGGCACACGAAGTATTATTTTACGTAGGTGTTGACGAAGAACGTTATAGACCAATTAGTGGTTATTCCACCGGTATGCGACAACGGGTGAAGTTAGCACAAGCCTTAATTCATGATCCCAAATTACTCCTCCTTGATGAACCAACAAATGGAATGGATACAGCTGGTAGAGAGGAGATGCTATTACTTATCAAAGACATTGCTGAAGAAAAAGGAATTAATGTTGTCCTATCATCACATCTACTTCCGGATGTAGAATCTGTGTGTCATGAAATATTCGCATTATCCAACGGTAATCTTGCAGTTAAAGGTAATATTGAGGAATTAAGAAGAGACCAAACCCAAGCATTTGATTTGAAAATAGTCGGTGATCAAGAGACTTTTATAGAAACTTTAGGTCAGTATTCGTATTCAACAGAAATTAAAACTGATGGTCGTTTACGAGTGACTTCAACCAGCGAAGAAAGGACTGAAGGTACATTCTTTTTTAAATTAGCACATGAAACTGGTATTCAACTTCGACAATTACGGGAAGTAGAACATACACTTGAAGATGTTTTTGCGGAGGTAATGCATCAAAATGGGGATTTGTTGACACATAATTAAGAATTATTAGCATGTTCCACACTATAACAATAACAATAGGAATCAGATATGTCTAATAAAGATAATTTTATTGATATTGGCGTTGCACAGATTGATATTACACCTGATTACCCCATACGGTTGAATGGATACGGAAGTAGACTTACAGAATCTGAGGGTATTATACAAAGGATATGGGCAAAAGCGCTTGCAATTGGAAGTGATGAACAAGATCCTGTAATTATGGTCACCGTTGAAAACTGTGGTCTACCCGATGAATTCACTGAAGAAGTGTCAGAACGGATAAAACAAAAAACAGGAATACCCCGCGAGAATTTTGTTGCATGTTATACTCATACCCATAGTGCACCTTGCCTAACAAATTCTGCAGCGTTTATTTTCGGATCAGATATGAAACCCCGTGAACAAGCAACAATTGATAAATACACAAATCAGTTAAAAGATTGGATAGAATCAATTGCAATTACTGCGCTTGAGAATAGAAAACCATCTCAATTAGCATGGAATATCGGGGAATTGGGATTTGCTAAGAATAGACGAACAGAAGGTGGTCCTGTTGACCATTCTTTACCGGTTATGCGAATTACTGATAGTGATGGAAATTTAACTGCAATTTGGGCGAGTTATGCGTGTCATTGTACCACATTAGCAGGTTCAGATAATCATATCTGTGGTGATTGGGCAGGTTTTGCCCAAGAAGAGATTCAACTGACGCATCCTGGTACTACAGCATTAATTACAATTGGTTGTGGGGCAGATGCCAACCCAGAATCTCGAATGCGAGCAATGCCTCAAGGAGTACAAGAGGTATTTGATACCCGTCTTGCGTATGCGAAAGAACACGGAAAAGCATTGGCACATGAGGTGTCCCATCAACTTGAACGTGATGCAATTGGCTTATCAGATATGCCAGAGAGTATTATTCAGAGAGTTGATTTACCGTTTGATGAACTTCCCACAGTTGAAGGATGGAAGGAGCTTGCATCACATGGAGGTGCAATTGGGTATCATGCAGAAAAGCATCTTGAAATGTTGGATAATGGTCAATCTATCAAAACAGATATTTCTTATCCAATTCAAGCATGGACTTTTGGAGATGATTTAGCAATCGTCTTTCTTGCCAGTGAGGTGGTGGTAGATTATTCCTTGCGATTAAAGAAGGAGTTTGATAATTCCAGATTATGGGTAGGAGCTTATTCAAATGCTTTTCCAGGTTATATACCATCTGAAAGAGTATTAGCTGAAGGTGGATATGAAGGTGGTGGTGCCATGATTTATTTTGGACAACCCACTAAATTTGCTCCAGGTGTTGAACAACTTGTAATTGATACAGTCCACGAATTATTACCTTCAGGTTTTCTTGCATAAAATAACTATAGAAAGGGTAAAAAGTACATGGAAATAAGAGAGAATCGTGTAAAACAAAAACTGACCAATGGTGAACTTGCTTATGTCATAAGTGGGTTAACAAATCCAGATGATATAGACAACTTTGGACCAAATGAATTTGATGCTGTATGGTTAGAAGGAGAGCATGGAAATGTGAATGCTTCTAATATAGGAGATCTAACCCGTGCATGTGATCTTTGGGGGCTTACCTCAATCGTCCGCGTTAATCGAAATGATCAAGGATTAATCTATCGTACATTGGATTGTGGAGCAATGGGAATTGCTGTACCGCATGTAAATACGAAAGAGGAAGCACAGAATGTGGTGGATGGAACAAAGTTCGCTCCAATCGGACACAGAGGTATGTTTACAAGTCGTCAAGGATTTGGAGTAGATAACTATTTTGAAGTTGCCAATTCTCAAACTATGGTAGTTGTATTAATTGAAGATATTGTTGCCATTGATAACTTAGATGAGATTCTTACAGTTGACCATATTGATGTATTCTTTGTTGCTCCATCAGATTTAGCAACATCTATGGGACATATAGGAAACCTTGGTCATATAGATGTTCAAGACACAATTGATTCTGCCCTGGCACGTATTCAAGATGCAGGTCGAACCGCGGGTACACTTGCATTGGATCATACAGTAGAGAAATATGTTAAGGCTGGGGTACAGTTCTTACTTGTAGGTATTGGTGGTTGGATTTCATTAGGTGCTGCTGATTATAAGTTAAAGGCTGAGAAAGCAAGGTCTTAATCTGTGGATTTATGTGCTTTCATTAAAATTCTATGGAGGTTGGAATGAAAGACTTTCTCAAATTAGATAATTATCTAATTCCAAGAATAGTTCGAGTAGTTTATATATTTGGACTAATCTTATGTATCATCAGAGGTTTGTATGAAATTTTCCCACCCAGTTTATTTTTAGGAATTCAGCAATATTGGATGGAGGCTATATTATCAGGACTTTTCTGGATTGTCATTATACCTGTAATTCTGCGGATTATATGTGAAGTCATGTTAATTCTCTATAACATAAATCAAACACTTATGGGTATTAGAACCAGTTTAACTCCTCAGGATGATAAGCAGAATAAGACAGAAAAAGAGACGTAAATTTTATATTCCAATTTCTTTGTGTTTAGAAAATAGAGTTTTATAAATACAAACCATCTGATGGTTTATCAAGCAAGAAAAGTAATGCCCCCGGATTCCATTCTTCCTTGCCATATAGATCCGGTAGGATATGTATGATCTTCCACAAATTCAAGATACATCTCCAGACCCCATCCAGGTATTGATGGTGCTACATAGGCACCATTACTTATCTGAATTGGTTGTATAAATACGTCTTCCTGTAGGAAGTTTAAATATTCCACAACTTGTGTATCGGAATGACCTGCGACACAGATCTGATCCCACAAAGCATAATGTTGTATCATATTACACAGACCAATTCCACCTCCATGTGGACATACAGGAATCTCGTATTTTGCTGCCATAAGAATTACTGCCAACACATCATTTACTCCACCCAGTCGAGTCGCATCAATTTGACAATATTGTATACCTCTACTGGTGATGAGTTGTTTAAAGATTACTGGTGATGGGACTTGTTCTCCGGCAGCAACACCTATACCATATTTTTCTAATGATTTTGATATTTTCACAAAACCGAACACATCATCTCTTGCAGTAGGTTCTTCAATCCATGTTGGATTAAAATCAACTAACTGCTCCATGTTAGATATTGCTTCATCAACACCCCAGACTTGGTTAGCATCCAGCATTAATTTAGAATCATCACCGATTACTGATCGAATAAAGGCAAGTCTCTTCTTATCAAAGTTAACATCTTGTCCCACTTTCATCTTGAAACAGTCCAAACCAGATGCTTTAACATCATTGACAGTTTTAATAATCTGTTCATCGGTTAATCCAAGCCAGCCTGCAGTAGAATAGGCTTTTGGTCCTTTTTCTAAAAGTGCTTTTTCACGTGTGTTTTTCTCATCCGATTTGCTATTGAAAATCTCTATTGCTTCTTCAGGAGTCAATGCATCCCGTAGATAACGCCAATCAATACATTGGACAATCTTTTCAGAAGGTAAGTCAACAAGCAATTTCCATATTGGTTTATCAACAAGTTTACCCCATAGATCCCACATTGCATTAACGACACTACCAATTGCCATTCGATTTATACCGTCTGCTAACCAACGCAATTGATGATGATCAATTAATAATTTAAAAAATGCTCCAGGATCTTTAGCGAATGAAGACACATTCATCCCCGTTACAAGTTTTGCCAGATCCTTCACACCGTAAGCAATCCAATCATTTCCTGCACCTGCTGTAAACGCAACTGAGATGCCTTTATGACCTGTATCTGTCTCAATAGTAGTTAAAACAGCAGAATAATTCGGTTTCTTGTGAAACGGGTCTGAACCCAATAGTGTATCGGAGGTTGGTACTCGTAAATCAATAACATCTACATTTTCTATTGTACAGTTTAATCTCTCAATTTGTTTGTTGGTATCACTCATAATTTCTTTGACTCCTTTCAAGACAAAGTATAAAATAAAACATCATGAAAATCTATACAAAATTCGGTGATACAGGTGAAACTGCGTTATTTGGTGGAACCCGTATCTCAAAAGATACTTTACAAATTGAAGCAATCGGTACAGTGGATGAATTGAATGCATATATCGGATATGCGAATACATTAATAGAAGAATTGGATATATCTGAGATATTAGAAAGAGTTCAAAATCATCTATTTTCACTTGGTGCAGACTTAGCAACACCTGAAACCCATACAAAATCCTCTGAAATACGTATCACGGGTGATTTTACCTTAGAAATGGAGAGGTTAATTGATACTTTGTCAGAGGAATTACCACCATTAACAAACTTTATCCTACCTGGAGGAAGTAATTCAGGTGGACTCTTACATTTAGCACGAACAGTATGCCGTAGATCTGAACGGTGTGTTGTTAGACTATCAAAAGAGACTGAACTTAATCCAGAGATTATTATTTGCCTAAATCGACTATCTGATCTACTGTTCGTAGTTGCAAGAGTAGTTAACAATAGATCGGATTCATCTGAACCAATCTGGAAGACATAACTAAATCTATGAATCAAGAAAAAGAAAATCAATCTAAAATTGATGATGTAGTTTCAAAGAATTATTTCCGAGCAGTTACCTTCCTTATTGTAATGATTTTGCTTGGAACAGTTTTTTGGGGAATCCGAAGATATAATCCGGCATTATTTCTTGGGGAACCTGATTTAATTGCTGTTCCAAATGAAGAAAATACAACACAAAAACCTCATCAGATAAGAGAGACAATAGAGAAACTACCGAAACCTTCACTACTGAATATTAACACTGCTACAGTAGAAGAACTTCAGACACTTCCAAGTATTGGTCCCCACATGGCAAAACGAATTGTACAATATCGGAAGGAGAATGGAGATTTCAAGACTGTTGAGGTTCTCACAGAAGTTAAAGGTATAGGAGAGAAGACTTTAGAAAAGATGAGACCTTTCATTGGTGTAAATTAATTGAGAGAAATATGTGCTTAGGTTAGTAAACCATTCTCAGTAAATATATGCTGGACAGGTATATCCCAAGTTTGAGGATATGTATTCTCAACAAGTTGTGTATGAAAAGCCAAACCAATTGTTTCTGCATTCGGACATGATGGAAGAAATCTATCGTAAAAACCTTTACCATATCCAAGTCGATACCCATCTATATCAAATGCAATTCCGGGTACTATTATATGAGATAATTGTGTTACTGGAAATACAGTACAATTCTCTTTAGGTTCAAGCATCCCAAATCTGTGTTGGACAAGATCCGAGGTAAGGTTTTTGATATGTCTCGGAATTAACATACCACAATCATTATGAACAACAGGGGCAGTGACTGTTTTACCAGCATTTAATAGATAATCTACTAACTCCTGAGTATTCACTTCGCTATTCATACTCAGATAAACCATCACACCGTTAGCAGAATCATTCTCTACCAAACTATCATGATTCTCGATCCATTCAATTATATGTTCGGTTATCTTCTTACTAAATACTTCTCGAGTTGAAGTGGGTAGTTTTTTTCGTCTCTCAAGTGATTCAAATCGTATTAAATCCCTTTTCTCCAGAATATCCATTCTATGGTTCTCTAATTATCCAGATCAATTTGACTTGAATGTTTGGCAAGAGCATCGCGGAATGTTGAAGGTTTCATCGAAAGGAGGCGTGCTGCCCGAGTCTTGTTTCCATCAGTTTTCCGTATTGCCCATGAAATCAATTCTCGCTCCGTAGATTTTATGATGTCATGAAAGGATGTAATGTTTGATGATTGATCAAACTTCTGGGGTGTGGGTAATTTCAATTCTATCGGAATATCTTCGGTGGTAATATCTGAACCAGAATTTATGGTAACGAGACGTTCAATTATATTTTCAAGTTCACTAATATTCCCTGGCCACGGATATTCTGTAAGAAGATTTACGGCATCCTGTTCAATACCGATGGGTTGGTTTGGTGAGAATATATCTAAAAAGTGATTAATTAACATCGGTATGTCACCTTTCCGTTCGCGAAGGGGTGGTAGGAATAAAGGGATGACATTTAACTGATAATATAGATCTTCAATAAATTCATCCAGCTTTACCATCTCTTTTAGATTCTCACGAGAAGTAGAAATTATTCGTATATCTATATCAATTCTGTTTGAATTATTCAATTCCAGAGTTTGATCTTCCAATACGGTAAGAAGTTTGGCTTGTAAATGGGATGGTATTGAGTCTACATTTACTATAAAGAGAGTACCATTATTTGCTAATTGTATTTTTCCTTGTCGCTTATCAACACCAAATAGTTCGTTGTCAATTGCTTCCTCTGTCATTCCATAGCAGTTCACACTTACAAGGGGTTCGTGCTTTCTGGTACTCCGTAGGTGAATAGTCTTTGCTAAAAGAGATTTTCCAGTTCCTTCCTCACCATATATAATTAAATTACTGTCTGCTGCTGATACTTTTGGAATTAGACTAAAAATTTCTTGAATTTGTTGACTGTTTCCTATAAGTGTTTGGTAAAGAGATTGTTCTTGTACTGATTCATCTGTCTTTGTCTTTTCTGATGGATCTTCAATAGTTGATTTGCCTTTCAACGATTTTAACTTCTGCAACATCAAGATTAATTCACCACTTGAAAATGGTTTTTTAATGTAATTATAAGCACCAAATCTAAGTGCCTCCACAGCGGTTTCGACACTTGCATAGGCAGTCATTACAATTACAGTGATATGGGGATGTTCTTTTTTTACTTTTTTTAAAAAATCAATACCATGCATCTGTGGCATTCGTAAATCCGTCACCAATACATCAAATGGTTCTTGTTGTAATAGTTGAAGTCCAATTAATGGGGATTCAACAGCAATGACATCGTAATTTGATTCCCGTAAATCATCCCGAAGTGTCATACATTTTAGTTTTTCATCATCAACAACAAGAATCTTCATCACATTCCTCCTAAGAATGAACTTCTACTATAGGTAATCTCACTGTAAAGATTGATCCATAACCTTCTTTACTCTCCACCTCAATGACACCTTGATGTTGTCTAATAATTCTATCAGAGACTGACAGTCCAAGTCCTGTCCCTTTTTCAGTAATCTGTGTTGTGTAGAACGGATCGAATATCCTGTCTTGAACGGATTCTGAGATCCCAATTCCACTGTCAATTACTCTTACAAAGACAGTTGGTTTTCCTATCAAAGTATCCGATGGTAATTCACCCGTTTGGAATAGTAAATCTCCGCCATCTGGCATTGCTGTTATGGCATTTAATGTCAAATTTAAGATGACTTGTTCTAATAGGTGTTTATCCCCACGTATATCAGATATGTCATCATTAAAATCTTTCTTTATCATTATTCCTTTTTCTGTGGCACTATAATATAATAGACCCACAGTTTCATCAACGACTTCATTGATATTAATGGCTGTTAATGTGAGTTCGTGGGGACGGGAGAAATCAAGAAGTTTTCCAACTGTACCCTCCATACGATGAATTGCATCTTCCATCAAGACTAAATATTCTTGAGTTTGTGAAATATTTTCAGGGTTACGTTGTATTCTTAGAATACAGTTTAATAGTCCATCTAATGGGTTATTGATTTCATGTGCTACTCCAGCAGCTAATTCCCCTATAGCAGCCATCTTTTCAGAAAAAATCAACTGTTGTTCCATCCGTTTTCTGTCTGTTACATCACGTGAAACAAGAACAGTACCTAAGTAGAATTCCTCATCATCACGTACAGCAGCATAAGTGTTTTCAAAATATCTATCACCTATTTTCAGGTTTTTTCTTTCGATTGCATCCCCACCTTCAGAAAAGTCCTGAGATATTTGGTCAAGAGTCTCAGTACTCCCAAACTGTCGTTCATTATCTATATCTATACTTAATTCTTCATTCTGGATTAGTTGTGCTGCCTTGTTAAATAGTGTTGTCTGATTTGTAGAATCTACAAAGACAACACCTTCCTGCATACATTCGATTATAGATTGTAGTTTGTTTCTTTCAAAAACTACCTCTTTTCTCGTTTCTTCCAATTCATCGACCTTCTCTTCTAAGTTTTCTTTAAGTTCTCTTGTTTCTGCTTCTCTCTCTCTGGCTGTCTGAGTGATTGTAGTTGCCAAGTAAACTGAAAAAAAGAGAGTACTCGTAAATACAAAAAGTACTCCCCACATATAAATTGGATCACGCCAAAGATTTTCTGGTAGAAAATTATTTAGATGATAGTGATGAAGAATTCCGAAATATTCAAGAAAGATGAGTGAACTTAGAAGGAGGGTGTTTAGGGTGGCTAAAATGTAACTGACACGTTTGGATAGTATTATACTTGCAATAATTAAATGAAATATGAAATAGAAGATAAAGGGGTTTTCTACCCCACCACTGAAGTGTATTAGAGCAATCAAAGACAATAAATCAAGTATAATGTGTATACCCGCTTGCCTTTTTATAGAGATTAATTGTTGCTGTTTAGGTGCTTTACGTAGTATCTTCGGTTCAAAGTTATATAGCACCATCAAACTGGCAATGATATATAGAGGTAACGGATGTGAGATCATGCCCCGTGCTAAATTTGCAACCGTTACTGTAAAAAAAACACCACCAATTGCAATCCAACGGAGTTTTACCAACCAACCAATCTGTTTGATTAACTCCAGTTTTAAGGGCAGTTCATCGTTGTCTGCTATATGGGGGAACAATTTTTCCTGTTCCATCTGTCGTTCTCACTATTTCATATATCGAACTTCACCACTTACCTCTATGGTGTCAACAATTGCCATGACAACAGCGTCTACAGGTTTGTTGCTGGTTACACTTGTTTGTCGAGCAGAACTCCCTGTAGCAACAAGAACAATTTCGCCTATTCCTGCACCTACAGCATCTACTGCAACAGTGTATTGTTTTTCTACCTCTCCCTCTAAATCGACATCTTGGACAATCATCAATTTACTACCAACAAGTTTTTCATCTTTCTGTGTTGCGACAACTGTCCCAGTAACCTTTCCAAGTGTCATTAATTAAGCCTTCCGGATTAGACTAAAAATATAATTTGTAATCCATTATGTTAGATTAGAGTTCAGTATTGATCAATGTTTGAAATTATACACGATATATCATCAAAAATCAAGATGTAATAAAAGGGTAAACAGTTAGCATTCGTTTGACAGTAGTACCCAGATATGTTATATTACAATCATCTTTCTGTAAGACATCACAGAATCAAATTGCTGGTATGGGGTAGACATTGAGTAAGAACAAAGTTGATGTTTTAATCATCGGTGCAGGTATTATTGGTTGTTCAATTGCCTACGAACTTGCCAAGAAAAACGTTAAAGTAATGGTAATTGATAAGGCATCCAGTGTTGGAACTGAAGCATCTTGGGCAGGTGCTGGCATATTAACATCCCATGCTACAACAAATGAACCGTATCCTGAGTTATGTCGGGCAAGTCTTGATTTATATCCAAATTTAGCAGAGGAACTCAGAGAAGAAACTAACATTGACATTGAATTTATACGTTCTGGTACACTTTCTGTCTTCTTCGACGAGAGGGAAGCTGCAGGGTTGATTGGATTAGCAGAACGGCGGGTAAATAGAGGGTTCACAGCTGAAGTATTATCACCGAATCAGGTGTGGGAATTAGAACCATCTGTATCTAAGAATATTACTGGGGCAGTTCTATTTCCAGAAGATGGACATGTCCGAAATCCAAAAATGGTAAAGGCATTGGCAATTGGTGCTTCAAAGCATGGAACGGAATTTCTATTAGGTAATCCCGCAGCAAACTTCATTCGAGAAAATGGTCATATTATAGGTGTATATGTAAATGGTGAAACAATACATGCAGATACCTTAGTAGTTGCTGCCGGATGTTGGTCAGGAAAAATTGTCGCTGATCTTGACTTCCAGATTTCTATTCTACCTGCAAAAGGACAGATTGTATTACTTGAATCTGTTCCTCCTATAATTGATAGAACAATTGACGGTCTTGGAATTTATATAGTACCACGAACAGATGGTAAAATATTACTGGGTGCAACCGTTGAGATGGTAGGGTTCGACAAAACCCCTACTGTAAATGGTGTTAAACAGATGATTGACTCAGCAGTTATGATTGTACCTGAATTAGCTGAATGTAAATTCGACCAAACATGGGTAGGTTTAAGACCCTATCATAAAAACGGTCCCTGCTTAGGTTACATTCCCGGTTATGACAATGTTGTGCTGGCAGCTGGACACTATAAGAATGGTATATTACTTGCTCCAATCACTGGTAAACTCATATCTGATTTACTTACTTCTGGACAAACATCGCTTTCATTATCACCATTTGAACCAAGAGAAATATAAATAGATATAATTCTGTATAGACACTGCTATGGGATCTCTACTTTCTTGTCTGTGAAAGTCGGATTGAAGGTTTTATTGTTTCAAATTAAATCCAAAATTCAATATGAATTATACTTCAGATTCAAACCAATTACTCTAATGGGGGAAATAGAATGGAACGTTTAACAATACTGGCAATGTTGTTTGGTTTAATTACATCCATATATTGGATGATTGTAGGTTGGCGTGCGATGCAGGCTCATGAAAAAGTTGCTGATTCACTCGAATGGATTGCACGACAAAGTGCAAGAACCAATAATACTAATATCCATACTGAAGAAGATTCTTCTGATAATACAGAATAAATGAATTAATGGTTTATCTTGACTTAATAGGGAACTAACATGCATACTTAGAAGACTATAAATAGATTGGAGAAAAATGGAAAAAATTAGAATTGCTTTTATTGGTTGTGGTGGAATGTCATCAATTTTGCAACAGTGTATACCACAGATTCCTGACTTTGAGTTTGTTGCAACCTGTGATTTGGTAGAAGAAAAAGCGAAATTGAATGCCAGGAAATTCGGTGCCTTACGACATTATACAGATTACAATGAAATGTTTGAAAACGAGGAATTGTATGCCGTTGCTGTTGTTGGAAGACCTGAAGATAAGCTCCATAGAGATATCGGTATTGAGTGTCTGAAGAAAGGATATCATATCTATACTGAAAAACCACCTGCTACTACTGCTGATGGGGCAAAGATGTTAGTTGATGCTTCTGTTGAATCAGGCAAAACTGGAATGGTTGGAACAATGTGGCGTCATGCCCCTGCCCATCAACTTGCAAAACGTTTGATGGACGAAGAGGATTTTGGTAATGCATGTCAATACCATACAAGGTATCTTGCTCCAGGACCCCGACTATCCGAAGCAGGTTCACCATTTGCATGGCCCTTTATGTTAGATCAAGTTATCCATCCTACGGATTGCATGCGTTTCTTCATGGGTCAAGTCAGTGAAGTGTATGCTATGGGAACAGTTGATTCTCCAACGAGTAGTGTTTCAATGTCAGTCAATTTAAAATATGAAAATGGTGGTGTTGGAACTATGACACTTGGAACCGGTCCAGTTTTGGAAGCAATGGTCTTTATTAAAGGCACAAATAATCAAGCCATCCAAGTATTTGAAACCCGTAAGTTAAGACGTTACAAAGTACCGACATGGACTGGTGTTGGTGGAGGGTATGTCGATACACCAACAGAGGATTGGAATCTGAATACAGCATACCATGGTATATCCAGACCGGGATACCTTGAAGAGATGCAGCATTGGGCACAATCCCTTAAAGCCGGGAACCAACCACATGCGAGTCTTGAAGATGCATATCAAAACATGAGAGTATTAGAGGCTATTAGTCAAAGTATAGAAAGTGGTATAGTGGTTACCCTATAATGTTAGGAACGTTAGGGTACAAGATTACCAATTTTGTAGATACATAAAAAATTGAGATATGAATTGGACACCGAGAGTTAAACCGATTGGAATACGTCGTTTATACAGGTATGCTAAAATTGGTGTCTATGACGATCTACTACTATACGATATAGGTTGGCAGTTATATGATCGATGTTGTGATATTGTAACTGTTGCTGATGTTTACAAAAATGGTCGTGTTCCATGTCCACAATGTAAATCTAAAGTTCCGCGTCAGATTGATATATTATCCAGTTCAGGGGAAGGTGGAACAAATGAGAATTGGTTCAATTGTCCACACTGTTCTAAGAGACTGTTATGGCGTGATTGTCGACAAGCACTAAGAAACAAGCCTCACTGTTTTACTTGTGGTAATCTACTGCAGGTCTCGGACGAATATCAATGTGACTGTGGTAAAAGTTGGAGTAAGAAATCATATAGCCAATCTGTAAGAACGAGAGTAAGACTTCCCTGTCCACATTGCCGAAATCTTGTTCGTAGACCTATGGTACAGCCAAGAGAGAAAAAAGCCAAAATACAGAATCGTTCATCTACATTGTCCTGTCCTAAATGTGATGGTACAGCCTTTCATAGGAATGGAAATATAGAATGCATAGATTGTAATTATATTCGTAGATGGAAAGCTTATAGAAAAAGTCTTAAAAAGAGAGATGAAAAACTGTCTTGTACTAATTGTGGATTTCAATTCAAGTGGCAAGAATGGAGAAAGAGTACACAGACACTTCGAACTGGTAATCCTCAACCTGCACGTGATTTCGTAAAAAAGTGGTTAGTATGTCGTACTTCTCAACAACGGATGATTCAGATTGATTCATTGCTTCAAACTCTACATGGTAGAGGACCTTTAGCTCCTCTATTTATTGATAGTGGTGAAAACAATATTCGTCAAATGCTTGATGATTTGGCATCATAATTTCTATTAGTAAAATAGATCAAGGTTACCAATTTTGAGAAATCAAGGATAATGTAAGATGAATTCTTGATTATATCTATCCTGGAGGCAGATCATGAAACAGTTGTTATATTTATGTATAATTGTATTATGTCTAATGTCTATGAATATATGGGCGAAGAACCTCGCACTCAAATTAGATGGTAAAACAGCAATTGAAGTTCCAAATAGTGATAGTTTAAATCCTAAGACCGCAATAACAATTGAAGCATGGTTGAATATGAATACACCTGATGGAGAATGTCTTGCTAAGGATTGGGGTGGTAAAAGAGATTACATTTTCCCTGAGATAATTCAAAATGGAAACGGATTGAGGTTTGTATTGTGGCCAGGAACAAAGATTCTTGATGTTCAAGGATTCAAACAGAATGTTTGGCAGCATGTTGCTGGTGTTTGGGACGGTAAAGAAATGCGTACATATATAGATGGGAAAAAGATGGGGGCACTTCCATTTGAAACCAAAGAATTAGCAGCAACTGATGCACCACTCTATATTGGTGTAGGGGATAGTCAAAACTGGTTCTGTACAGGATTAATAGATGAGATACGAATATGGGAAGTTGCAAGAACTGAAAAAGAGATCAATGAATTCATGAACAAAGTACTTTCTGGAGATGAACCAAAACTTAATGCCCACTACACTTTTGATGCCGGTAATGCGAAAGATAATACGAAGAACGGTAACGATGGTAAAGATGGATTTGGTAAAGCTAATTATGTTGATGTAACAAAAGATCTGGATTTACAACCACAGTCAGTTGATCCAAAGGATAAACTAACCATAACTTGGTCTTGGGTAAAACATGCCTATTAGTTAAATTCTGAGTACTTTACCATGAAATTAATTTGATTCTTGATCATTAAATTGTATATAACAAAATAAAAATCACTAAAGGTGAAAATATGTTTTCAAAATAATTTATTTGGAAGGAAAATAAATCAATTTCAAATCACATATTACACAGAATGATACAATTTGGATTATCAAGAGTTGTGATTAATGAGTATAGTGTGCTATTAATAGTGTAATATTTCTTATATTCCATTTAAATATGTTAGGAGTTTAAAGTGATGGACTATTATAACATGCGTGTCAGAGATATTAAAGAAGAATTAAAAATACGGGGATTCAAAAGATATTCAAAGTTGAAAAAGGTGGACTTGATTCAGTATCTTTCTACCGGTATCCATCCATTGAACAAATCACAGAAAGCACAACAAATTATACAAGGGATAATCAAGGAACCTGTTGAAGACTATGGTAGTTCGCCCACACTTTTCTCAAATGAGAATACAAATACACCTGTGAACCAGATTATAACTGGTAATTGTCTTCAAATTTTACCTACTTTCTCTGATAGTTTCTTTGATTGCTGTATAACGGATCCTCCATTTAATATGTCAAAAAAGAAGGGCTTGGGTTGGGCATTTAGTTCACATATTACAATGCAAGAACAATGGGATATTTTTTCAAAAGATGAGTATTTTCAGTTTTCGGTTAATTGGATCAGAGAAGTGCTCAAAGTTCTTAAGACTAATGGGAATCTATTCATTTTTGGTTCATTTCATTGTATCTTTACAATTGGATTTATATTACAGAATATATTCGACAGGAGAATCATATCTCAACTGGTTTGGTATAAACCAAATGCACAACCAAACATTACTTGTCGGATGTTTACAGAATCTACAGAATTCATCATTTGGGCAGTTAATAATGAAAGTTCCAAGGCAAAGAATTGGACATTTAATTATGAAACAATGAAAGGGATGAATAAAGGAAAACAGATGCGGAATATGTGGGAAATACCATTAACACCTAAATCAGAAAAACAATTCGGGAAACATCCTTCACAAAAACCGACATCAGTCTTAAATAGGATTATATTGGCAGGTACAAACGAAGATGATATCATCATAGATCCTTTTTCAGGTACTGGTACAACAGCAGTAGTTGCTGGACAGAATAATCGTAAGTGGATAATGATTGAAAAGGATGAATCATATAATCAAATTGCTCAATCAAGAATTGATGAGTCTTCCTTAAGTTTGTTTGAAAAGGATTCTGATAGACAATCAGAAATGAGTTATTATGGATAGGAATGAAGCATTGAGAAACTTATCTAATATTGAAGGTGAAGATTTGTGTCAACTTGCTCAGGTGTATGATATACCAATTTTTAAAGAGAATGGTAAAAAGAATAAAGGTTGGGCGGGACAAGTAATTGAAAGACATCTAAATCTACCTATAAATTCATTACAAGAACCAAATGCAGGTTCTTGGGAATTAAAGTTAATTTCTTTAAAATTCTTAAAAGATATGAAATTAACTTTTAAAGAGACAATGCAGGTAACGATGATTAAAGCTGAAAATATCATAAATACTGAATTTGAAGATAGTCATTTACTTTCAAAATTAAGAAGATTAGTTGTTGGAGCAAGAATATGGGAAAGTATACAAGAACAAAAATCTATATTTCATTCAGTTAAGATATTCGATTTGGATGATCCAAGTATTTATAATCAAGTAAAAGAAGATTATTATTTAGTTAAAGACACTATATTAACTCAAGGTTTTTCTTCACTTACAGGTAAGATGGGAGTATATATCCAGCCAAGAACTAAGGGGCGAGGGCATGGTTCTATAACAAGAGCATTTTATGCAAGGAAATGCTTCTTAAAATTAATTTTTCCTGATATATATTTGAGAGGTGTGCATAATTGAATTTAGTTAGGATAAAGGTTATATACTATTTAAAATCCAAAATATAAGGAGTATTAACCTTGAGTTATCCTGACAAAAAGTATTATATCACATTTTTCTTTCAACTTTACAAAGATTTTGAGATGTCTATCAAAAGCAATGATAATAAAAGTAAAGTACGACCTAAATCGTATGCTGATAGTTCATTTATTGTTTTCTTTGCCATTATGGAACTTAGAGGTATAAATCGGTTCAAAGCACAACATCTGTTTCTTCTCACACATCAAGAAAAGGTAAGCAGTTTATGTTCAAAAGTGTCCCTGATCGGACGACCTTATCCCGTCGCTATAAACAACTGACACCGAGTATTGAACAGTTTATTATGTATCTCGGTGATTTATGTGTACCGTTGGACACACAGACCCCTTGAGATGTTGTCTATGAAGACAAAAGTCTCTATAAAGCACGAGGGAGTGTGCGGCATCAAAGGCACCGAAAAGTGAACCATATCCCCGAAGAGGCTACGCGCCCTTGATACAGATGCGAGTTGGTCAACAAGCAGGTATTGCGGGTGGGTTTATGGTTATGGACTTCATCTTACAACTACTGCTAACGGATTTCCACGGCTCGCTGATGTTTGGACTGCTTCTGTGAGTGAAAAAGCGGACTTGACCATAGGATTAAGGCACTATCGGCTCGGAATATTAGATATTTCGTAGCAGATGCTGGTTATACCGACTTTGCGCGTATCCAAACCCACGCAGAAAACGGCTTGTTCCTTTTGACACCGATAACGGGTGCTAAAACAATAAAAAGTTAGCTTATCTTGAGGCGATTGAAACATCATCCCATTTATGCACATCCCTCATTTAGTTTTCGGTTTTCTGGCGTATTTTATCACAGTTGTTAATACTCTATAAAAAAGCAGATATGGTGCGACTTTTCATACTATATCTGCTATGATTCACCTTAAAATAATCACTCTTTGAGGTGAATAATGACAAAAAGAAAATCTTGCCATTTGATAGATATGTTAGCAGAAGTTTTTGACCCACGCAACAAATGAGAATTCTTAAAACTAAATAACCCTGATAGAAAAACTTGTAATTACCAATACAGCGATTGTGGAGACCTTGTTCCCTGACGTACTGTAAATATATTACAGATTTTACTATAACAAATTTCAATCCCTAATTCAACAAAGAAGCTAATTTTAGAGGTGTGTAAACTTTTGTCACTTTACTATGCACCAATAAAATCTCAATTCCATATACCTTCACTTAGAATTTCACATTTAAATGTCATACTATGTGACAAAAAGTGTAACTTTTTTCAAATATTTAGACTTTTAACTTTATGCCAAATTCAACTAAATTCAGACTCTGGAGAATTAGATAATCCCATGTTAGAATTACGACTAAAACCTACAATAATATCATTCATTGAGAATTGTTCTCAAAACATATACAGTCATAGCCTTAAAAAGCCAGTACAGAGGATTGTCAAATCAAGTTACACGAATAAAATGAAGTAAATTCTCTTAAACTTCACATACCCAATTTCAGGAAATCCATTGCAAGTATTTATCCTGTTTGCTAAAATAAACCGATATGCTATTCGTGTATCGTCCTAATCTGTAATTATCCCTTTTAGCGTGTTGGATATTCGTCATTGATTATTGCGATACAATATTGAATAGCTTCAGATTAAGGGAGAACAATACATGAATCGTATAAAATATATAATTGGATGTTCGGTAATAGTTATAGCAGTTGTCATAGGGGTATCTATTAAATCCGTTGAGAGTCAGAATGATATAGTAGAACGGGGTAAATACCTTGTTGATGCCGTGGCAGCCTGTGGTTTCTGTCATACACCTCGTGCTGGTGCAGAATATAATACAGATATGTATCTTGCAGGACATGCAGAAGGGGATCTCTATTCACGTTATGATCGAAGTTTGATGCAGCGCGGCATATTTCTTGCATCACCTCCAACGCTGTCAGCATTTTCAGGTCCATTTGGAACAAGTTTCGCAACAAATTTAACGCCAGATAAAGAAACAGGATTGGGTGAATGGACTGAAGAGATGTTCATTAACGCAATGCGGACAGGACGGCATCAAGGAAATGTAGATAATAGGAAGATATTCCCACCAATGCCGTGGAAACATTATGCGCAAATGAATGATTCTGATCTAAAAGCTATTTGGGCTTATTTGAAGACAATTAAACCTGTAAAAAATGAAGTTAATCCTATACTAAACCCAATGGGTAGACCATATTAAAAACACCTATGTTATAGGATGTACCTTAGATAATTTTGGAGATAATATATGGCATCGAAACAGAAAAAAGTCCGGGTAGCAGTGGTAGGAATGGGGATTGGTAGACCGAATGGTGCTGCACTATCAAGAAATCCAAGAGGAGAAGTAGTCGCACTCTGCGATCTGGAAGAAGAGCGAATGAAAGCATTCGCTAAGGATTTACCGGGTAAAGTTGAATTCTACACTGATTATAAAAAGATGTGTCAAGCAGATGATATTGATGCTGTCTTTGTAGGAACACCAAATCAATGGCATGCACCAATCGCTATGGAAGCAATTAAAAATGGTAAGCATGTTATGGTTACCAAACCGTTAGCAGATTCTGAAGAAGCTGCCGCTGGATTAGTTGAAGTAGCCGAAGCATCAGATGTGGTTAACATGATGTCCCTTTCCACACGATTCGGTCGCCAATGTCAATACCTTGGTAAACTTTATCGTGATGACTATTTTGGTGAGATATATTATGCCAGAGCAAGAAGTGTACGTAGAAGTGGTATTCCTGATTGGAATCTCGGGTTTATTCAGAAGGGTGGAGGTGCATTCCGAGATATGGGGGTACATGTTCTTGATTCCGTTTGGTGGATTATGGGTATGCCAAAACCTGTCTCTGTTCTTGGGGCTGCAGGTGCAAAATTCGGACCGAGAGGTCTCGGTTATTGGAAGGGTGTAAAAGCAAAGAAAGAACTCTATGAAAAATACGATTCCGATGACTATGCTGGTGGGTTCATAACCTTTGAAAATGGTATAGGTTTACAAGTTGAAAGTTTCTGGGCATCACATCAACCTGGAGAATTTCAGATCGAACTGTTTGGAACAGAAGCTGGAGCAACAATGGATCCACTTAAAGCATATCGTACTGATAAGAATGGTGATTTTGAAGATATTGATCTTAAACCACCAAAAAGTAAATACGGAGAGACCTGGGATGCAATAGCGGGCCATTTTATTGAATGTATCTTGGATGATGTCGAATGCCAAGCACCACTTCGTCATGGATTAATTGTTCAGAAAATGATGGAAGGTTTACTTAGAAGTGGTGAAACTGGTCGTGAGGAACTTATTGAGGTTGAATAATGAGTATTGACAAATCAACATTACAAAGTGACTTTGAAAATACCGGATTCGCAATTGTACCTAATCTGTTTTCTCGGGACGAAGCACAACGACTAAAGCAGGAATGTATTGATATTCTAAAGGTCGTAAAAGAAGAGACAGGTCATGATGTAGGTCATGGAGTTTATGTAGGATTAGCTGCGCGAAGTCCAGTATTTCAAGAAGCTGTAGGTGATGGACGTTTACTTGATGTATTAGAGAAGATACTTGCACCGAATATCGAATTTCTTAGTGATAAAGTCGTATTTAAAAGTGAAGACACGACCTTTGCAAGTCCATGGCATCAAGATTGGCACTATTGGCATGGTGCTCATAAATTCTCTATTTGGGTAGCTCTGGATGATGCTACTGTGGATAATGGCTGTCTAAAACTCTTTCCAGGTTCACATAAATCCGCAATCGTACATGATGGTGATGCAAGTGATGGACACGGTTTTGGCAATAGACTTAGACCAGATGCAGTAGATGAAAACCTCGCTGTAACCGCTGAAATAGAAGCAGGTGGTGCGGTCTTCTTTCATGACCTTACACTCCATTCAAGTCATCCGAACATCTCTGGCGAAGAAAGATGGGTATGGATACCCACTTATCGCGATGCTAAAGCGGAGGATAACGATTATCCATGGGCTGTTGCAGCGAAAGTAGTACGTGGGGATAATTAAATAGACCATTTATAAATTACGATTACACAAGTGAGAATACTGAATAACAGGAGAGAAAATGTTTAAAAATCTAAGTACAGGTGCTATCGGTATAAGTGCCAACATGTTGGAAGGTTTGGAACTGGCAAAGAATGCAGGTTTTGAAGGATTGGACATTAATATCGGTGAAGCACATCAGTTAGCAGAAGAACACTCAGTACAATACGTTAAAGACCTATGGTCAGATGCTGGAATTAAGATGGGCGGATGGGGATTTGGCGTCAATTGGCGCGGTTCTGATTCGGATTATTATGCAGGTTTAGGTCATCTCCCTCAACGCGCAGAATTCGCTGCTGAACTCGGTTGTTTCCGTACGAATAGTGTTGTAGGCCCATCATCCAACGATATGACTTTTCAGGAAAACTGGAATTTTACGGTCAAACGTCTACGTTCTGTTGCTGAAATACTCAAGGATTATGGACATTCATTAGGTCTGGAATTCATTGGTCCAGCTACAAGTCGAAAGGGTGCAAAACATCTCTTTGCATATTCAATGGATGCAATGTTAGGATTAGCTGCAGCTATCGGTACAGGAAATGTGGGGCTGTTATTTGATACATGGCATTGGTACACCTGTCACTCGACTTTAGATGATGTACGAAAACTATCTGCATCAGATGTTGTTTATGTTCATATCAACGATGCTCCTGATGGTATTGAAACGAATGAACAGATAGACAATATTCGTTGTTTACCGGCTGAGACGGGGGTAATCCCTCTCACAGAACTGATGCAAATTCTTGCTGAAATTGGATATGATGGTCCAGTAACCCCTGAACCCTTTAGTAAAAAAATCGGTGAAATGGAACCCACAGATGCAGCAAAAGCAACTGCGGAATCTTTAGATCAGGTATGGGAAAACGCGGGGTTGTAAACGTCAACTGAATTACATGAGAAGGACACAATGTGAACTTAATTGATAAAGATGTTATTCTTGCCATTACACAAAAATGGGAAGGGGATCGGTTTCCAGATGGACGTCCACGCGTTCCTGATGACATTCTACAACGAATGAAAGCCATTACTATTGAGCAAGCGTGGGGAGTTTTACATGGTAACGGCTATAAATACCAATTTGCTGGTGAGTGGATGAACCTACATCCTGACAGAATTCTGGTTGGAAGAGCAGTAACCTGTGCGTTTGTTCCAATTCGTCCTGATTTCAATGACGCCATTTCGCAACAAGGTGAAAAAGAGGGACGCGTTGGAGGACAAAACTCTTGGGTGATTGACACTCTTGTAGAAGATGATGTCATTGTTGTAGATTTATTCGGTAAAGTCAAAGAAGGTACTTTTGCAGGGGACAACCTTGGGAACTCTATCTATGCAAAAACCGGTACAGGAATGGTTATTGATGGTGGTATTCGAGATTTAGATGGGATCTATGAGCTACCAGATTTTTCTACTTTTGTTCGAGGCGTAGATCCGACGGGGATAGCGGATGTCACACTCACTGGTATTAATATACCTATTCGTATTCCTGAAGCCACTGTATTACCCGGTGATGTAGTATTAGGTAGACGTGGAGGAGTAATATTCATACCTCCCCAATTTGCACAACAGGTTGTAGAACAAGGTGAAGAGGTTAACTTACGAGACCGTTTTGGACATCAACGATTACGAGAAGGAATCTATACACCAGGTGAAATTGATAGAAAATGGAGTGAGGAGATTGAGAAGGATTTTGAAAAATGGCAATCTACTCAAGAATAATACAAACTACAGTCTCACATCCATTTTCGAAAGGTGACCTCTAAATTGCGTGAATATTCTGAAATACTTGATCGGTTAAATGAACTCGACCTACCAAAAAAATTAATCGGAACAGTTTATGACTATCCCATCTATAAACTGTACCTACAATCATCAACCAAAACTCATAAGCATGTATTAATTACAAGTGGGTTACACGGTGATGAACCTGGAGGTATTGAAGCATCATTACAATTCTTAACAAGAGATAACTCAAACCTTTTAAAATCATTTAACTTTACTGTGACACCGTGTATCAATCCTTACGGTTATGTTCATAATACCCGTGAAAATAGAGATGGTGTAGATATCAATCGAATGTTCGAGAGTGATGAAATTAGAGAGGTAATGATAATAAAAGAAGCATTGGATAATACACAATTCTCAATTACAATTGATTTTCACGAAGATTATGACGCAACGGGTTTTTATTTGTATGAGGGGAAAGATGATGAGAAATTGATCGGTCCTACAATTGTCAAAAAAGTCACCTCAATCGGTCCAATTGACCTGGAAGATTCTGGTGAAGATACAACACCTGTTGTTAAAGGTGTTTATAATGTTTCTTCGAAATGGGGAACTAAAGGTTTAGCACCCTACTTATTACATTTTCATACGAAACATGTTCTCATCACCGAGACACCGACCTCATGGCAAATTGATAAACGCGCTGCACTTCATTTAGGACTTTTAGATGCTGCATTGACATACTATTAAGAGGAATATCTATGGAGACACAACCAAATCTATCGAATGTAAATACCGCTTCTTCACCATCACAATTGAAGATAACTGATATGCGAATAGTACGTACCCAAGTAGGGGGACCAATCCTAAAGTTAGACACGAATCAAGGAATCCATGGTCTTGGGGAAGTGCGGGATGGTGCAAGTCCAACTTATGCTTTAATGCTGAAAAGTCGAATTATTGGAGAAAACCCATGTAATGTTGATAAGATTTTCAGGCAAATAAAGCAGTTTGGACACCATGCACGCCAAGGGGGTGGTGTATGCGGAATTGAGATGGCATTGATGGACCTGACAGGTAAAGCTTACGGAGTACCGTGTTATCAACTTGCTGGTGGAAAATTCAGAAATAAGATACGGTGTTATAGTGACACGCCATCTCTAAAAGACGCAGAAGCAATGGGGAACATTCTTCAGGAACGTATTGATAGAGGCTTCACTTTTCTGAAGATGGATATAGGTGTTGGATTACTTCGTGGATTAGATGGTACACTTTCTGCCCCAGATGGTAATTTAGATACAAATTCACTGATGCATCCATTCACAGGTATTCGTCTAACAGAGAAAGGGATAAGTATCCTGTGTGAGTATGTTGAAACGGTTCGAAGTATAATAGGTTATGAAATTCCATTGGCAGTAGATCATTTTGGACATATTGGAATTGAAGATTGTATTAGGCTTGCCAGAGCATTGGAGAAATACAATTTAGCATGGTTGGAGGATATGGTACCGTGGCAATTTACAGATCAATACGTGAGACTATCTAATTCTTGTGCAACCCCTATCTGTACAGGTGAGGATATCTACTGTAAAGAGGATTTTATACCATTATTTGAAAGTCGGGGAATTGCAGTATGCCATCCTGATATTGCAACCTCAGGTGGGATTTTAGAAACAAAGAAGATAGGCGATCTTGCAGAAGAGTATGGAATCGCCATGGCACTTCACATGGCAGGTACACCGGTATGTGCCATGGCAAGTGTCCATTGTGCAGCAGCGACTTCGAATTTTTTGGTATTAGAGAATCATTCCGTCGATAATCCGTGGTGGGATGAGATGGTAACAGGATTGCCAAATCCAATTATACAGGATGGATATATCACAGTTCCAGATACACCGGGGTTGGGTATTGAGTTGAATGAAGAGGTTATCAAAGAACATCTACATGCAGATGAACTTGGATATTTTGTTTCTACTCCCCAATGGGATAACGAACGTTCACATGATAGATTGTGGAGTTAGGGTTAAGGATTAGGCAATAATACCGAAAGTTTTGTTCCACACTTTGCAGTCTTGATATCAGATGTAATACCCAAAGATGCGATTCTGGATTGAGGCTTTTTCAATTGTCTTACCTCAAATCTTGAAATACCATTATGGAATAGTATAGGAATACAGATTGCTTCTACGTTATTTGGGATATAATCAGTAGCAAAAGCAAGACCACCTTTTGATTGTTTAACTGCCTTATGTGCTTCTGCGTTACCTCCCTTGAGTTCCATTGGTACTACAACAAACTTACTTGACAGGTCAAAGTAGAAGAGTATACATTCGCAATATTTCTCATCCTCCTGCCCATCTGGAAATACAGAATCAAGATTAACAATTACTCTATCATCCTCTGAAACATTAGTGAGGTTAACACTACATCGACCTCTAAATAAGTGCTCTTCGCCGATTTGAGTTCGGATACTCTCAAGTATCTCACTCGCCACTCGTATTATCTCCTGTTTTTTCCATGCGTAATGTCCTTAGATCTACAGACTGATTGTATAATCCTTCAGCAACTTCCCCAAAATCAATCGGTTCAAACCCGTTAATTTGATCAAATTTTATCTCCTCCACTGGTTTGTCGGTATGAAACCACCATGTACCGACTTCTTCTGCTGTCAACCAAGTGGCTGGTTCGGTTTGATTCTTACCTAATTTCATTACTTCCCCCTCACGAACTAAGTTTCCAACCTGTTCAAGAAGCCAGTCGCTATGAGTTGTAATAATTACACGTACACCGGCACGAACCAATCGAGCAAGCGTTATAGCTACATGCGTTTGTGCTTTGGGATGTAGGTGTGATTCAGGTTCTTCAATTATGAGTGTATCCCCGGGTTTGACAACACCACGTAGGAACAATACCAAAGGGGCAAGACCTGTTACCATTGATGATGATTGACTCATGCGTAAAGCATGTTCAGTATTCAGTGGTTGGTAGAGAATTTGTGGATATCCGATTCCTGCAGGCCGTAGGACTTTAATCTCTCCACGCAACACCTCGTTTTCTAATTCTTTAGCAATTTCTACTATTTCACTTGATGGTGTTTTATGATTTTCGTAGTTAATTATGTGCTTGAGAAAATCTGCCAAGATACGAGTAAGTGTGGATTTATCTGAAGTGTGTTCCATATTGATGTCAGTTGCACGATCTACAAGTGAACTGGTAATTAACCCATGGGTTTCCATAATACCTATTTGGGAAGCAGGAAGGAAGTATGAATTCGATTCAGAATATTTAGGAAATCTCAATAGTGCCCCGAATTCTTCTAAATCCATATTATTATCAACATCTTGCTGAGAGGATTTTATAACCAGTTCAGGGTTTACATGTCCATCTATCTGAGTACATGATTCTGAATTTTGCAGTTTATAGTTCCAGAAGGATTGGTTATTATCATAGACCTCAAGAGATACAGACATATCATTCTTTGTAAACCGTCTTATATCCGTAATTGACTTAAGATTATAATTTTCTTTCAGTTGGTTCGTGACTACATCTGAGTCATTAATAATTTTTAAGACCTGCATACATATCCATTTTGGAAGATCAGCATATATAAACACCCGATCTAATGTATTTAATTTAGTAAGCATCTCATAGGTTTCATCATCAAGACCTTCCTTATGCCTAAACCTTGACTGTCTTAATAGTAATATAATACTTTCTGGAATAGGAACTCGTGAAATCCCTTCAAAAGCACGTTCCAATGCATAAATGAGCGTAGCAAGGTATGTCTTACCTGTGTTGCTCTCACCGACAAAAATGGTAAGTGGACGTAGATCTATATCTGCCTTTTCTATCGGTCCGAAATTTTCAACCAAAATGTTGATATTAAGGGTTTGCGTGCCTTTATCTTCGCGCATTTATATCCTCATATTGAAATGACCTAACTTTTTATATATAACGACAGTCAATGGCAAAGTAGGAAGCACGTCTATCGTTTGATGTTTGCCCATGTAGTTGTGACTCGTCCACGAGCCGATACATCAAGGGTTTCATTGATAATCTTCTGAATATCCGCTTCTGATAAAGCATAGTTAGCTAACATGAGTTCATCCATACTTCCTCGAAAGAATCTTGGGCAACATGCATTTGCTTCACCACCAAACTTCAATGCTCTATCAGGTGCACTTCTACCTGGACCTTTTTGTGGGATCACTTTCCCATCGTGTTCACCGTTGAAATAAAATCTTGCTTCGCTACCATCCCATACAAGTGCAACATGTGACCACTCTTTTGCTTTTATCTTCCCATCAGATATATGATATCCTGGTGAGGTAGTGTCATAAAAATAGTATGCAAGTTGACCTGCTCCCGGTTCAATTTGTAGATAATAACTGTTTTTATAGAAGATTGTCCCTTTATTTTCCTGTCCTCCGGCTGGGAGTTCATCAGGAAATACCCATGCCATCATTGTAATCGCTGCATCAATATCTATTTCATTTGAATTGGGAACTTCAATGAATTGTGGTTTTCCCACTTCACCTGACATTTTTATTGCCTTCCCAAGGATACCATCTGTCCATTTAATATCTCCGTTAATTTCACCTTCTAAACCAGCGGTTGCGTCTTTAACTTTATTTCCACTTCCTTCATCAAGATGCCACACATATAACTTTTTGCCGAGTTGTGCTTGATTTCCTTTACCTCCAGCTGTGAACCCGTCATTGCAAATGGTTATACTAAGAAAAAGAATCAATATTATCCAAATATGGAACTTCATTGTACTCCTCCAGAATGTAATTATGTTAATATTGGTAATGTGACAGGATTAACTATAGTATCTGAGGTAGTGGGTAGATAGATTACCTACCCATGGGTTAAGTTAGAGAAGTGCTATAGCGAATTACAGTAGTGAAAGTAATAATTATTCTTTAATATCACCCCAAGTTGTAGCCAATTTCCCACCCGGAGATACATCAAAAAACACACCTTTATTCATATCACTGTTGATTTCATCTTCTGATAAAGCACGGCTGTAAACAGCAACTTCATCAACCATACCGATCATTCCTTCAAGATTTGTCTGCCCTTTTCCTATATGAAAGACTACATCCACGCTGGTAATCTTACCTGCAGGTGGTTTGAATTCAACATCTAATTTTCCATCAATATATTGACGTATCATATCACCATCATAGGTTGATGACACATGATGCCATTCTTTTAAGGCAGGTTTAATCGTCTGTTTGTTCCGAGTTCCTTTCCAACCACTTATGTCAATCCACGTTTCAATTTGTGGTGCACCTGTAAACCGAGCACTCCATTGTAGACAATATCCACCTTGGTTACCTGGGGTTCTACGTCCCATAAGGTTTGAATCCCCTTGAGATTCTTCTGGAAAAAACCAAGCCTGGATTGTAAGTTGATCAGTTATATCAAGTTCAGGAACTGCACCAATCTCAACGAATTTTCCAGTTCCGTCAAGATGTAAACAACCCCCGAATTTTCCATCCTTTGACCAAGTTGCTCCATTAAAGGTTGCTTCAAGATTGTTACCACTTGCATCTTTAGCTGTATTTCCTGTCCCTTCGTCAAAAGGAAAATACATCATGAGATCCTTATCATCATTAATACCCCATGCAGCATAAGAAAGGGTAATAAAAAGGATAAGTACTGAAATAGATATGGTTTTCATTACCGAATACTCCTTATTGTGTTGGTTAATACATGTCCAGAATCTATATTAACAGTTATACCAGTGTAGTATCTGACATTTTTAGTTAGAATATGTTCGATTCAAGTTACAACGCTAATTACATTTAGAATCTTGAGATTTCAAGCTCTTTTGATGTAATAAACTCCAATAAAGCTGGTATCCCTTCTTCAGTCTTTTGGATACCCCGTTTTATTGCGGGAATAATGTCTTCAGGCGATTCAACTCGTTCACCATAACCACCAAAAGCTTTAGCCATATCAGCGTAATGCCCAGATATATCTGTTGAACGGTATTTTTCTGTTGAGACTTGCATAATAGGAATTTCAATCGCCATAGAGAAGTTATTGAAAAGCACTGAAAGTATGGGAATTCTTTCGCGTACTGCTGTCTCAAAATCCATACCAGTAAACCCAATTGCAGCATCACCCCATACATTTACGCAGAGCGCGTCCGGTTTTGCAAGTTTTGCCCCCATTGCTAAGCCAAGACCGTAACCGAGTTGTGTGGTCTTACCCCATCCGATATATGACAGCGGTGTAACCGATTCCCAGAAAGGAGAGAGTTGATCCCGCGGACTACCTGCATCATGGGTGATGATTGTGTTCTTAACATCAACGGTTTGCATCATATCCCATATTACACGATACGGTGTCATAGGACTTTCCGTTGAGGTAAGTTTCGGCATCCACTGATTTAACCATGCCTTTTTAATACTACTTATTTCTGCAGTAACCGATGTTGCATCTCTTTCAGGCTTCCCTTTTAGACGTTCACGTATTGCTTCTACCAGTCCTTCCAAAATTAATTGTGCATCTCCAATAAGAGCTGCATCTACAGGAATATCTTTGTTAATATCTTCAGGATCTAATGTAGCATGTATAACGCGTTTGCCATCTGGAATAGTGACCCCAAAGTTTGTTCTTGTAAAACTACATCCAATACCAAATAGTAGGTCTGTCTTTTCAAGAAAATGATGTAGAGGTTTTGGTATTGATCGCCCCCCAGAACCGAGGGCTAATGGATGATTTTCTGGGAATGCACTTTTTCCACCTAAACTTGTTGTTACCGGAGCAGCAAGAAGTTCTGCAAGTTCTTTCAGAGAATCCCAAGCTTTTGCATAATGCACTCCTTGTCCTGCATAGATAACCGGACATTCAGCATCAATTAATGCAGCTGCTACTGCATCGATCTCAGAACTGTCAGGAGCATAACGTACTTTGGGTACAGGTATTGGATCAAAGGGTTCAGGCACTTCTGCATTCATCAAGTCTCCTGGTATCTCCACAAGCGTTGGTCTGGGTCTACCGTTCCTTACCTGTGTAAAAGCACGACGCATCACTTCGGGAAGTGCCTCAGGAATCGTCAACTGTTCACAGGATTTTGTTACATTTCGATAGTTCAAAGAGGAATTGAAGTTGGGTTGAATCTGTGTTAATGTTCGAGAATATCCCATCGGTAGAACCACAATTGGTGCTGAATCTCCATAGGCTTGTGCAACACCCCCAAACGCATTTTCAGATCCGGGTCCACTCTGCATACAAAACACCCCGATCTTATCACCTGATGTGATTCTACTTAATGCATCTGCCATGTGTAAACCGATTCGTTCCTGCCGAACAATTATAGGTCTAATATCAACCTTTGCAGCTGCTTCTATCAGATGGTTCACAGGATATGCAAAAAGATATTCTACGCCCTCTGCTTTTAATACTTTAGCAATCGCATCAATGACTTTCATATTATTTCTCCTCTGGGTCTATGGTGAAGTCGTAGGAATACCTGAATCCATAACAAGCGGAAAATGGTCACCTGTCAGTTTTTCTCCATTATTCACGGTTACAAAACGTTTCATTACATGATTACCACTCTCATCAAATAATGTCTCACTTGTCATATAATGAACTGCTATCGCACGTCTGGGATTACCACTTTTATTGTCATGGGATCCATGCCAAGTTAGCGAATGATGATAATGAACATATCCTTTTGGCACAGGACATAGTTCTACATCCAATTCATTATTCTCAAATTTATCTGGCATAGAATGGATATCTGGAACAGTATGCAAGAAAGAAATCTGATTACCCCATTTGTATGATCCCGGCACCATACGCATACATCCATTACTTTCATCAACATCATCTAATGCTACCCAACCTGTAACTTGACTCGTTTTAGGTGTGAGTATGGGCCAGTAGGGTGAATCCTGATGCCACATGTTAACTCCACCTACCTGTGCAGGTTTGTACTGTATCTGATCATGCCACACTCTTACTTCTGTGGCAGATGTTAACTGTCCGATCTCTTCAACAATAATAGGGTTATATACCAATTCATGATAGGCAGAACTCGCTTCCCAAATATTCACTATTTGCCAGACAGGAGTCTCCTCCTTTCCACCAAGATTAGCAATATGGACGGGTTGTGGGATATCCTCTTTTTGGTAATCATCTATGACACGTGTCAATTCAGAACGTAGTTCGTCAACTTGGTCATCACTTAATACACGACTTCCAAGGAGAAAGCCCTTCTCACTAAATGTGTCGATTTGGGCTTGATTCAGCATATTTATCTCCGATTCATAGTAATTTACTATAGTTTGGACAGTTTTCGTATTTTCTTTAACAACTGTATACATACACCTTTCGCACCGCTGGTGCTCGGTTACTTGTGGCATTGACGTTTCTACACACCTTTCGCACCGCTGGTGCTACCGATTTAGTCAAGAGTAAT
>CAZZBB010000071.1:0-46061 GCA_964652195.1 uncultured bacterium
GAATATAAGAGAAGAGGAAGAAATGTAAGACCATACACAATACTATTATAGATGTCCAAATTAAGTACAAGTATGTTCATTTTCCATACAATTTCAATGAATTCAAAACTTAACTCTTGAAAAATAGGATGAGTAAACCTGAATTGTTTGGCATTGTAATTGCATTATGAAGGTTTGAAAATAGAAAAATAATAACTCAAAGTATGCGGAACCCTACCCTTAAATCACTTGAAAACCACCTATAAAAATGGTAGAATCTAATTTAAGATATAATATATTTAAACTCTTAGTCAAACCTATAGAAATAGTGAAATGAGGAAACAGAAGTGATGAAAAAAACGTTTTTTTTGACGATGCTGTTCATAATGTGTGTAGGGACAAGCTACGGTCAATATAATGGTGAATGTTGGGTTGTTAGTAGTGGTGATATAGTCTATAAATTACATGCTAATGGTAATGCTGATCCAAATGTAATACAAGATTTAACAAATGCAAGTACTGTTGCGGTAAACCCAGTTAACGGTATTGTATGGATTGCTATTTCTGCGGGGGGTGTATTCAGATATGATCCTGCTGCTGGAACATTTGATCCAACACCAACCATTAAATCTCCGACAGGAATCTCGATTAATCCAGTGGATGGAACGGTATGGATTGCTGGACTTGATGGTGTGAGAAAAATCTCTGCAGACGGGAAGCAAGTCCTGGCACAAGTAATTCCTCCTGATGGACCGGCGAATCTGGACTCAGGTCGTTTTAATGTTGTGGTAAATCCAAAAGATGGAAGCGTCTGGATTACTGATGGGAAAGGGCCTATTGCTCGGTATGACGCAAATGGAACTTTGCTTGCAAATGCACCCCCACTGAAAGAACCCAAGGGCGGTTTATCTGTAGATTATCAAGGAAACGTCTGGATAGCTGACACGCAGGACGATACACTTGTCCGTTATTCACCTACTGGGGAACAATTAGTTAAGATAGATGACATCAAAAGTCCTGTTTCTCCAAGTGTAAATCCAAAAGATGGAACTGTTTGGGTTGCCTCAAACAATTCAACATTGATGAACCTATCTGCAACTGGTAACAAAATAACTGAGTTTGAAGTTGGGATGGCTATTGTTGCAGTTACCTATTCCCCTGCGGATGGTGGTATCTGGATTGCAGATATGCTTGGTGAAACTTTTACAGGACAGGTTAGTAAATGGACATCTAAAGGCATTGCGCTTTTCAAGAATGCAATTCCACAACCCTCAACTGTCTCAATTGGATATTGGGAAGAAAATTAGCTCGTAATTACATTCTTAGTTTAGATAGTCTTCAAATTAGTAGATATACGAATTAAATTTGGGTGTAAATTGCTCTTTAACTAATGTAGTCGGGAGATGTATTATGAAAAAATTTGTAGGAATGACATGTGTAATCCTGTTTTTTTCAGTATACATTGTATCTGTCTCCGCGCAACTCCCAGACTTTGAGGTGACTGGCAGGAGTATTACCTTCTCTAATCATAATCCTGTAGAAGGTGAAGAAATTATAATATGGGTAGAAGTAAAGAATGTTGGTACATCTATCCCAACTATGAACGAGGACTTAGTGGTTGATCTATATGAAGGACACCCGGATACAAGTCCACTACAGATTGTATGTAAAGATGTCATTTTGGAGTTGAAAGTTGGAAAAACAAAACGTGTTGCAGCGAAATGGCAGCCACCTGCTGGTGAAACTAAGATATATGCAGTCGTTAACCCATCTGGTGAAAAACATATTGAAGAAAAAAGCATACTTAATAACACCACACATACTACTATTAGGGCATCTACGAAGACATTTCCTCATGTAACACCCGAACAAATTCAGACTTCTATTGATAAAGGTGTGGCTTGGATTGAATCTCGGCAAGGTAAGAATAGTCGTACCTGTCTGCAGTGCGGTGCTGAGAATCAGATTATATTAGCATGTTATAGTTGTGGGGCAAGTCTAAAAGGGTTACCTGAAAATTTCATACCAGGTCCTGAATGGAATTTCGGTGAAGACCGTATCCAAGAAACTTCCTTAGCACTACAGACATTATTTGCATCAGGCAAGACAGCATCTGATAAATCTGTCCAGCAAGGGCTTGATTTTCTTCTTGCAGAAAATTGGAATGAGTTGGCAGTATATCAGTATGCAGTCCTGATTCCTGTGTTGGTTGCAACTCAGAATCCTGAATATAGAGAACGGGCACAATTTGCTGTAAATCAATTAGTAGAAAAACAACTACCTGTTAAGGGGAGTGAGTTTGCTGATCCAAGAGATGATGGTGGATGGGGATATGGCTATACAGCCGATGGTGCCCACATGAATATGGTTATTTATGCTTTATATGCCGCTAAACAGTGGAATCTTAATATACCCCGACAGACCTGGATCCGTGCTGAAAGATGGATAGGAGGAAATCAGACTGACACTGGAGGTTGGCTTTACAATTTAGTGGACGATGGTTCACCTTGGGCAATCGGTGTATACGGAAGTATGACTGCAACCGGATTATGGGCCCTCCGAGCATGTGGTGTATCTGTAGAAGATACAAAGATCCAGAAAGGTATAGAATGGATTAGCAGATATTGGACATTAACCCGTAATCCTGGATCTAATTCTTGGCTTTATTATTATTTACTTTCACTTCAACGTTTTAGTGACATCCCTCCTAAGTTAAAGACCATAGCTGGTTATGACTGGTACAATGAAATCTCTGCGATGTTGGTATCTGAACAACAACCAGACGGTAGATGGCATGGTTCTGAAAGTGATTTTTTAGCTACATGTTTTGCTGTAATGACATTAAGTCGTGCGTTGATAGGACCTACAGAAGCAAATATCGGTGTTGTACCCAATAGTCTGCGGTTTTCTCCTCCTTCTCCGAGGGGCGGGGAAGCTGTTAAATTAAGTGCTACACTCAGAAATAGTGGCACACCACTTGAAAAGACATTGAAAATTAAGTTCTCTGCTGATGGAACTGAAGTCAAATCAACAGAAGTACTATGGACGTCTACACTTAATGAAACAGTTGTAACAGTTGATTGGGTTCCAAAAAAAGAAGGTAAGAACCTGATTAGTATATTAGTTGACTTGGAAGACTTAGATACCTCAGACAATACTGCCTCCGCACCAGTGGAAGTTTTTCCAAAATCTACTTCTGCTACGGACATACAACTTGCTGAACCGAAGAAAATTGGTGATGGTTTATTTCAGATAGGAACAGTTGTTTTTGATACTAAGAACAAGGAAATTACATTACCAGGTGAAATCAACATTACAAGTGGGGACACAATAATTGAATTCTTTGGTTGTGGTCTTCTTGGGAAGACTCATGAAAGCATACTCATCCTTGATGCTGAACCAATTTATTTATTTATTGCTTTAGGGATGTTAGACCTTGAACCGGGACAAAATTTAAATGTTGAAGGGGATCCACACGATCCGAAAGGATCTCAAGTACAAATATGGGTGGAATGGGAACAGGAAAATAAAGTGGTTACACATACTGCACGAGAACTGGTATGGAACACATTTTCTGGTCACCCGATGAAGAAAACACATTGGGTTTTCACGGGGGGGCGTCTTAAGAACAATCAACTCACATCACAACTCTACCATAACCTAATAGCTGTTTATCGTGATCCGGATGCTCTTATTAATAACCCTTTACCGGGTGGTACTGATGATCGTACCTACCGTGTAAATACTGATGTGATTCCACCAAAAGGGACGAAGGTTAAATTAATAATTCGACCCATTTAACGTCATTTGATAGATCACAAGGTATTACAATAACCTAATAGGGAAGATTAACAGACGCTTATCTAAGTTTTAGAAGAAACACGCAGTATTATAAATCATAAATTTCTGGAGGAGAAAGTGCCAATATTTGAATATCGTTGTACCTCTTGTGAAAATAACTTTGAAGTTTTACAGCGTACCACTGATGAGAAAAAAGTTGTAGCATGTCCAAAATGTGGAAGGCTGGAAACGAAAAAACGGTTATCAAGTTTTTCTACATCCGGTAATCAAAGTGATATAGCTCAAGATTCCGGAAGCTGAGCCATACCTACCAGTGACAGTTTGTCCTGATGAAAAAAAATCCTGAAACAAAACCAGTCAATATCCTTCGTGAGATTGAAGGCAATAAAATTGCCCCTGTTTATCTACTTTGTGGTAATGAGACATTCCTTATTGAAGGAACACTCAAACAGATGTTGGATAAACTACTCTCTCCTGAAACACGCGATTTCAATTTATCTGTCTTAGATGGAAATATTGTCTCTGTTAGAGAAATATTAAGTCATGTAGATCTGTACCCACTAATGTCGGATTGGCGTGTTGTTGTTGTTGAGAATTTTCCCGCCTTTAAATCACAGAATAGGACATCTTCCCCATTAACAACTATTCGCAATGCTATGCAGCATGAAACTGACAACCTTCAAAAATGCCTACTGGATATAGCAAAATTACTCGGTGTCACCTCCCAACAGATAGCGGATAGCCACCCCGCATTTAGTAGTGCTATACAAGAAATTAAACAGAAACTTGGTGGTGTCTTGTCAGAGGATGTTAGTACATTTTTTCAGCGATTGCCTAACCTTGCCTCCCAAATAGAATCAAATACTGACAATGACAGTGAAGACAACAATACTAACCTATTGATGGACTGGCTTCAAGGGGAATTACCCAAATCAAGTATTCTAATATTTGTGGTAAAGGGTGAAGTCAATAATAAGAATCGTTTTGCTAATGCAATTCAAGCGGTAGGGAGATATGTCTCTTATGATGTAAGTGAAAAAGGAGGTTCATTTAACAATGATCCGCTGTATAAAAAGGTTGTAGAGAAATTGACTTCATTTGATAAGAAGATAACTCCAAGAGCATTTGACCAACTTCGTAAACGAACGGGTGGTGACATGCAATTGGTCTCCGAAGCAATCAACAAAATCATTGATTTTGTTGGAGATAAACATCAAATAGATGAACTTGATATACGCAATGTCGTTTCACAGACTCACTATGACGGGATATTTGATATTACAGATGCTATAAGCAGACGTTCTACAAAACAGGCAATAAAAAGTCTCCGAGAAGTGATTACAAGTGGTATGGATCCTATACCTATTACTGCAGCAATAGCGAATCACTTACGATTCTGCGTTCAAGCCAAGTTAATAGTTTTTAAAAAAGGTATAAAGCCGATTGGACGGCAAATGCGATATCCAGATTTTACTTCAAAGATTTTTCAGCCACTTGTAGAAGAGTACAGTGATCTTCTACCAAATTCACAAACTTCAAATATATTAAAACGAAGCCCTTATATCACATATAAGATTTTTCAATCCATCAATTCCTTCACCGTTCATGAATTGATGGATGCTTTGAATAGAGTGTTGGAGGTAGAAATCCAACTAAAGACTACTCCGTATAATGGTGAGATATTGCTTGAACAGTTAGTATTTGAAATATGTAGCAGTTCAAAAAAGAAAAGGTGAATGCTTATAAAACTATAGAATCAATGTGTAAGTGAATAAATGACCGCATTTATACCTATTTTTAGTGCAATATTGGAATATTTCATCGGATAATAATCCTCTGCCGCATGTTCCCATGCATCCCCAAGATCAGAATTAAAACAGATTAACATCATTAGTCTGTTCTTATCATCGTAGACTCCTAAGTATCGTGCTGGATGACCATCTGTCCGTTCATACGTTCTACCACTAAAAAGAGCACGTAGACCCGGAATTTGTATCAGTTCTTCAATGTTGAAGAAGCATCGAAAAATCGGATGTGTTATAGGTATATCCACAGGTTCACGTTCAGGAAATATCTTCTTGAATTCTGTATAGAACCATTTCCACTCCATTCCACCATGAAAGTCATCAATAAAGATAAATCCCCCACGTAAGAGATATTCACGGAGGTTTGATGCCTCAGACTTACTAAGACGCATACTCCCGACTTCTAACATATATGCAAACGGATATTCAAACAGTTCATCTGACCAAACAGGAATTTTTATGCCATCCGGTGCAACATTTAAGTTAGTTTGTTTGCTTAATTGATAGATAAAATTACGATCTGATGCTGGGAAATCTACTTCCCAATTACTAAGTTGCGTGAGTTTACCTCTATATTGTAAACGAACGAAGGTAAAATCGTATTTTTGAACTGCATAAGAATTAACTATAATCAGTGAGAAAAGAGATATTAGGAGAATTGTTTGCGATAAAATACGCATCTTATCCTTTTAACCAAGGTAGTCAGAACTGTAAATTCAAATCTGTCTAATTTAATTCAATCGGTTACGGAGCTGCCTAATTATTTGAGGTGTTTCTGTTTTATCAGGATGAAAGATTGCTTCAGGAGGAACAATCTGTCTCGGACGATCAGGAGGTGTATAGAACCATTGTAGAGCAATCTGATATCGTGGCCCTTGGAAATAGTGTATTTCAATGGGATAAAAACCTGCTGCAAGCTTAATACTAAAACGACGGTTCCGTGGATCATGTATTCCATCATTATCAACAACTAATTTTCCATCAATATATAACTTAGCACCATCATCAGAGTATAATTCAAATGTATAAACTCCTGGTGTATGTAGTGCTAATTTACATCTGAAAAGGATTGCAAAATTCTCAACAATGTTCTGTTTTTTTGGTGTGGGAAATCCGGAGGTAAAATCTCTTGGAGAAACATCAATTTTTGCTGTAGCAAAGGTATAAACAGGTGTAAGTTCATCGAAATTAGGTATCTGATATAATGGATAATTGGGGACATAGACTTGACCTATTAGTCCATGCCCTGGCATTACACCTGTATCAAACAACCCAATTTCTAACAAGTTCTCATCTATTTGAATTGAATCAAGGTCATCAATATTAGAAAGGTTTGATAATTCCTTTTCAATGCTGCTTTCTTTCTTATAACCTGTACTAACTCGACGAGATCCTCCATATCTCCGATATTTTGACATTCCCGTTGTTCCAGCTGAGGTGTTGTCTTTTCCTAAACTTACATTAGATAGTGGGGATGTGTCTGTTTGAGGTAAATTAGTGTTTGTTATGAATTCTGGTATGAATCTATCATAGATATTGGCTTTAGGAGAAAGCAAGTGAGGAGCATGCTTAGGTACAGCACGTACAACTACTGGTGAACCGTTATCTGTATTTTGCAACGCTTTTATATGTTTGTGTTCCCAGATCATCCGTCGTTTAATTCGATCAATTGTACCTGTCCTAAAAATTGTTAGTGATAGATCATCATTGGTTGCATTGAACTGTTGCACAAGAAATGGAGAGAGAATTAACATCAATATAAAATGGATGCCTATGGAAAGAATAAGTGATATATTTCCTTTTCTTATTTTCATGGAGCAATTCACCTATAAGTATAATGTAATGAGAATGAATTTTTAAGCAGAATATATTTGATGTATTAACATCGGTAAAGAAAATTATAATCCTTCTTATTTTAAGGTAGTGAGTCATTCTTCGTACATCTTTGATATTTAACTGAGCAATATACTAAGACTGAAACGAATATTATTTATCCGATATTTACGAGTTTTCTGCATGACTGTATCAACATGTACTTCGGATGTGTATACTTATATGATTAGTTTAATTTATAAGGGATGAAATGTTGATACATTGAGATTTCATTGTTTTTGTGGTATTAGTTATATTATCAAATAAATGGGGAAATGTCAAACCTGACTTCTGATGAAGGGATTAGCAAAAAACTAAGAACATAAAATTCTATAGATCATCAATAGGATTGCAAATGGTGTAAGTTCAATCAAGTTTCGAATATTACGGTAGATTTCACAGATGTTTTATATAAAGAAAGGCACGGAGTATACGTGCCTTTCTTTATTTTCTTGTAAATGATTACAAAGTATTAGCAACTTTATCGGAATACCACTGTCAATGATTAAGGAATGTTGCTTTGCTCATCACTGAAACAGTCATGAGACATTCTTTGTAATAATTGTTATACTTGAACTATTATTATCCGATTCATCAGGTTGTGTAGTTTGAATAGGTTGTAGTTTCGGCAATTCATCTTGTTCTATTTCAGATGTTTGTGTATTGGAAGTTTCAATGTAAGTCTGGTCAGTATTAAGAATTGCAAGTTCATGTTGAAACCAAAAATAACAACCCACTGTAAATACTAAAAGGAATATAGTTCCTCCGATAATCCAATTATCTATAGTAATTTCTTTCATTTCTTCTCTCCTTGTTTGTCCTACAGTACTTTGTAATTATCTGATTTTATATTATCTAAGGTTAATGCTTAGACATGTAAATGTATTTTGTGTTCAGAAAAACCCTTTATTCATTCAGAAAACGATTGATTAGTGAAATTGAGAACTATTTATATATATAGACACAATCTATAGGTAAAAAGGTTGCATAAAAATGCATCTTTCTGTATTAGTTGACTGTTTAATGAGTTTCTTCAATAAAAAATGTGTCTATCGTGTATTTTGTTGATAGTTTCAGAATAGGCTACACTATTATAATTACATGAGAACTTTCTTTGATAAAGGATAGATAATTCCGAACCACTTTAAATAGAGTTTATAGTAACAGTTTGTAACTTCCTATGTTTATAGCAAATATTTTGCCAAATAATACCATTTCTAAATAAAAATGTCTCTCTTTGTAGCATAAACTTTCAGTTTGTGCCACATTTCGCTTCATTTCTGACAATAGGTAATGGGACAAAAAATAATAGAAATGGTATAAGAATAGAGATAATCACATCCACACCGTAGGTGGAAAATTGTAATCGTTATGCCAATCTTAACCTAAGAATAGTCAAGTTTAGCCATTTACTCCATGTTTTCGACAGATAAATTGGTTTATAGAGAGATATTTGGAAGGGAGCAAGGATCAATCATGAAATAAACATATATCAATCAATGGGTTAATGTATAGACAATAGCATTTATACCCATTTTGAATGCCATATTCGACAACTCGTGCGGATAGTAGGGTTCGGCTGCATTCTGCCATGCATCCCCTAAATCTGTATTGAAATTGATCATCATCATTAGACGTCCTTTATCATCATAAACACCTTTGCATTTGACATGACGACCATCCTTTTCATACATTCTACCACTTAAGTAGGCAGCAGGGGCAGGGATTTGCATTAGCTTGTCAATTTTAAAAAAGCAGTTAAACAACGGATGGGTAAGAGGAATATCTTTGGGTTCACGGTTTGGGAAAATCTTCTTATACTGCTTGTAGAATCTCCGCCACTGCTCTGTACCATGAAAATCATCCATCATTATAAAACCACCACGTAAGAGATACTCGCGTATATTTGCCGCTTCTTTTTTTGACAGGTTCAGACGGCTCAATTCTGCAATATAGGCAAAGGGATAATCAAAGAGTTCTTGATCTCCCACCTCAATCACCTTTTCAATTGGTGATACCTTAATATCTGTATGTTTACGTAGCTGGATGAGTAAGTTTCGTTCAGCAGCAGGATAGTCTATGTGCCATAGACTCCGGTATCTATAACTTCCGTGATATTTTAAACGGACGAAGGTGAATTCATAGTCATCAATACTATGCGTTGGGAAGGTTATTGAGAGTAGCAATAGAGTAATCGGAATGAGGTATTTTCTAAAATACATAATAATAGTGTTTTTTATATAGAAGTGTCTTTACTGAAAAACAATTCTGATGTGTTAATTATTGATGATACTGTATTGTCTCTTTTGATTATACATGTTCCTATTACATACTTTAAGCTATCCAACTATTATATCACAATAATTATAGGAGATGCTATTCATTTTTGTCATAGAAAAATGACGGTATAAGGTTTAGGTTTAGGTTTAATGTGTATTACATTAGTTAATAAATGCTCAATTACTTGATCATTATTGGTTATCAATTGTATACCGAATCACTCCCTGTCCATCTGTTCCAACATAGATTGTATCCCCTTCAACATCAAAACACGTCACAGGATATGGAATTTCTGATGTAATCTGCTTCCATTTGCCAATGTTGTGATTTAGTACATATATAATTTGATTTGATTCCCCGTAGACAATACTATTATCCACTACTAATCTCTCAATTATGAGTGATGTTCCTTCTTCATCAGTCAATGTAAGCCATTCAGTTCCATTACCTGACACAGCAACCCCCTTATCGGTTGCAACATATACAAAGTTCCCATTAAAAACAACTGACTTAAAATGACCGACTGGAAATGGTAAGTTCTCAGTAACATCAATCCAGCTTGTTCCTTCATCATCTGATCGCATGAGATGTCCATCCAGTTTTCCAACGTATACAGTATTATCTGAAACTGCTATTTTAATGCCTATTCTATCAAAAAAATTATTAGTGGCCCATAGAACATCAGATGGATCTTTTTCGTCGAATAGTTTTGTGTCATACCACTCTGAATTACCTTGTTTCCATCTCCACAACCTGTGATTGTATTCAACATAATATGTGACATCCGACATGAATAGACTACCAAGCATAGAGACATAATATTTACCGCTCCCATGGGGGATTGATAATGTTGATCTTCTCTTATCAGGTATTTGGTCTCTTATGCCTTCGTGAGGATCAGATTTTGGAATCAGAGGTAAATCAGAGATATGTTTAAGAGTTTTGTTCGTATGTGTAAGTTCATATAAACGTGGGGTTCCAATTTTATCGTCTCTTCCTAACAATTTCCCATTTGATTCCACAATACCTGTAATGTATCCAGTATCTCCTTGAACGGAGGTCCAAGAATCTCCTTTGTCGTGGGAATTGACAAGACCTGTATAAGTATTAGCATAGAGTGTACCATTTACTACAACTAATTCTCTGATGTTTCTGTTTACAATTCCAGTATTAAACAAATGCCATGTATTCCCTTCGTCAACTGACCGTTGTATCCCATTCGGTCCACATCTGTAGATGTTGTTTTCAGTTAATAATACTTTACGCGTTTCATTTTTTATACCCATCTCATACTCTAACAATTTCCAAGTCTTACCTGAATTTTTTGAATAATACTGTTTTCGTCCGTCAATAAGAATTAATTTGTTTCCTAAAATACTAAAGTTGAGGGTATTATCTATAGCTACTATATAAGGTAATTCGTTTGCATTCTTACGATCTTTCTTACCCAATGGAAATATCTTGGACAATTTACCACCAGTTTGTTTTTTCTCAATATCTCTTTGGTTTGGAGTTATAGTTTCCCAAGAGTCACCCTTATCTGATGATCTGAATAAAGACCAAGACCAATCAGGGAAGTCCCCTCTATTTCTTATCAATCCTGATCTTGGTTTATTAACTATATGTCTTCCAAATCCACTGCCTGGATATTGAAAAAGTAGATTATTAACTCTTGCAGCATATAATCTGTTATCTGAAACAAGCAACTTGAATATGGGTAGTGTGTTTTCTTTCAGGGGATTTGCCCTGATAGATAAATGCTCCCAAATACCATTGTCTAAACGATATAAGCCATTATCAGTTCCTATGAATACTGTGTTATTTAGTGCAGCAATAGTAAGAATTCGTCTCTCCATTACACCTTCAAAAAGTGGCGTCCAAGTATCACCTACCTTTTCATATCGGTAAACGCCTTTCTTGTACGCAAGATAAATGGTTTTATCACTTTGGTCTTCAGGGAATCCATCTGTAATTACCATACCGATAAGTTCCCCATTTATACGTTCACACACCACATTCCATGTCTCACCTCTATCTATCGAAGACAATACTCCTGTACTATTTGCAGTATATAGAGCATTCTTATGCTCAATGATCAAATTTGAATTCCATGGACTGCTACTTGCTAAATCAGTATGTAAAGGATCAATCCTGGAATTAATCAGTTTCCACGTCGACCTATCATCTGAGAGTCTATATAGACCGTTCTTAGTAGTCGCATACAATTCACCATGGTTTGTCTTATAGAGCGTATTTACTCTACCGCCTTCTGGACCTATAATTCCACTCCATTGTCCTTTAATTTCCCCGTCCTGATCTTCATCAGTTTTTCCTGCTCCAAAAATTGATGTTGGCGGATTTTGTATTACATTAGTATTCTTTTCACTAACTACTGTTTTTTCTGTCTGACGTTTGATTACAGATTCTGTATTGACATCCATTAAGACTTTGGCGTCAACAATTTCAATCATTGATTCTGACTTAGCATTTAGACTATAAGGTTTTTGGAACTCTATTAGGTACTGCGAACCTACTCCGATTAATAGTAATAGAAAACAAATTGCAGCCGCCGCCGATACCCCTAACGGGACTAAAGGTTTACTCCCCGATGAAGAAACTGGGTTAAGCTGAGAGACTTGCTCCATAATATTCTCTGTCATCTGTTTTGGTAATTGAAAACTACTAAGAAATTCTTTAATCATGGCTTCTTCCTTTTCTAATTTTTTTCGCGCCCGATGCAACCGACTCAGAACTGTGTTAATAGATACACCTAAAAACTTGCTTATATCTTCACAAGTCATCTCTCCTATATAGTGTAGGTTCATTACCGTACGTTCACTTTCCTGGAGTTTATTGAGAAGTTTCTGAATGAATGCGCGTCGTTTCTGGTCTGCATCCTCTTCGCGTTGACGATTCATAAAATCGGAATAATACGTCTGATTTAATTCAACTGGATCTGTATCCTCTAAAGATTCTAAGACTACCCGTTTCTTTCGGTGCCAGTTCTTACACTTATTGCTTGTAAGGACATAGAGCCATCCTTCAAATCGGTTATGGTGTGTAAGTGAGTGAAGTTTTTGGTAGGCAGTAAGGAAAGTGTCTTGAGCAATTTCTTGGGCAATATGATAATCACCAATTTTCTGCCACGCTAAGGCGTGAATCTGTTTTTGGTATTTTTCCACAAGCATAGTAAACGCTTGTTGGTCACCTTCTAAAGTACGTTGAATTAGTTCAGTATCATTATTCTGCATTACACACCATCACATAAGTAGCTCTTTTAATTTAAAGACACAATTTTGAGACGAATTATTGCATAATTAGTAAGAATCTTGTTTTTGTAGTTATCTTTTAAAGAATAGAAATTGATATGTAATCCATAATTTACCATATTCAATTATAGATTACATATCAATTTGATTGTTGATTAAAAGAAAAGCGAGGCTTCTCGCCTCGCTTTGGATAATTACAACTCTAATGTTTTGTATTGCAGAAGATATAATATAGATAAATTGTTCTAATCGTTAAGTGTGAATCGGAATACCCCACCACCTTGTGTTCCAACATAAATTGTCTTTCCATCAACATCAAGACAGTTAACTTGATAAGGGAATTCGGGTGTAACTTGTTTCCATATTCTTGAATTTTCTTCTATTAAATACACTTTCTTACCTACAAGTCCAAATAATCTTGTACCGTCCACATTTAGTTTATCTGCAACAATAGGTATACCATCAGCATCCCTGAGTACATCCCAGTCAATGCCATTTTTTGATAGGACGACACCTTTATCAGTTGATACATAAACAGTATTTCCCAAAATAGTAATTTTTTTGAATTTACTGACAGACCATGGAAGATTGTCAGTTATATCTTTCCAAGTTTTACCCTCATCAACTGACTGCATCAGATGACCATTTCTTTTACCGACATAAACAGTATTATCTATTACAGCAAATTTGCTACTTGTTAAAAATACCAGTCCATCAGTATCAGTAAGTTCATAGTAATTTTTTCCATCCAATATTTTGGTATCATACCATTTTGATGTACCAGGTTTCCATCGGTAAAGACTGTCATTATATTCTATATAGATTGTACCATTACTAATCGCAATACCCTTAAATTGATTTGTAGGAGCAATTTCTATCCAATGTTTTACTTTTTCACCAGACAATTCATAATCAATAAATTCAGACAGTGAAGAGAATCCTCCTTTTTTTCTTTCATTTAGCGGAATCCAACGATTGTCTTTTTCGTTAATAGGCAATTCTGGGATAGCTGGAACTAAGACAAATTTCTTTTTTGTACTTGAAAAATGCATGAGTCTTCTGTCTGCATTTATTCGATAGAACTTCACATCAGAACCCTTAATTGTATTCTTTACATTTGCTACAGATAGAATAGATGTCCACGATTCACCTTTATCATTTGAAGCAAAAAGTCCTGTATCTACATAAGCATAAATTGTATTGTCTATTGATACTAAATTGTTGATATGTGTTCCAATCAATCCATAATTGAATTTATGCCATGACTTACCACCGTTCATTGTACGACGGATTCCCTGTATACCACATTTGAAAAAAGTATCAGTATTCAACATGATAGCATCAGTTGTATTGTAAAAATATGCAGTATTATCAGCTTCTAAAGATCTACCCATTCTTATTTCAACTGTTTGATCAGTTTTATTGTAAAAGTATGTAGGATTATCAGTATCATATGTCCAATCTTCACCTTCGTTCACTGAATAATAATAATCCATTGTGTGGACAATAATTACCTTTTTACCTTCAGCAACAATCTTAATATTGGAATTAGTGTTCTGTCTGTTTAACGATAGGCTTTCTCTTGGTTGCATTAAATTCCAAGAATTACCACCGTCAATTGAACGGTAAAATGAACAACCTGAATCACTTAATGTTACAGAAGAAAAGTATTGATCATACTTATGGATGATTTCATTACCAACTGCGATGTATATTCGACTTCCAGAAACTGTTAAATCGAGAATCGACCGAGTGTTATTTTTCGTTTCTGTATTGTCAAATGCAATTAATTCCCAGTTTTTATCAATTAGACGATAGAGTCCTTTGCCCGTTCCTGCGAAAATAGTGTTTTCAACAGTTGCAATAGAACGGATTTTCTTATCAATTAGACCTTCCCGTATTGGTGTCCAAGTGTTTCCCATATCAACAGTACGGATGATCCTATCCGGTAGTGCAAGATAAATTGCTATTTCAGCCGCTGCATCTGTAATATTGTCAGTAATCTCAATGCCAATAGGGAATCCTTTAGGATGGGAACAAAGTGTTTTCCAAGTTTCTCCTCTATCTAATGAAGTCAATATTTCATTGTTAGTAGCTAAAAATAGAATGTCATTTCGTTCTGTTAAAGGCCACCACTTCATAGGATTCTCATTTGAAGTTTTGAATGGATCATTGAATTTAAATACATGTATCCATCTATTACCGTCATCCGAAAGTCTATAAAGATGGTTTTGAGTTCCTGCATATAGGTCCCCACGAGTTGATACGAAAAGGTCAGAGACGCTACCACCTTCAGGTCATTTTGTCTGAATCCACTGTGAATCGGAATGTGACACATTCTCTTTATTACCTTGTGTTATATCATCAACAACATCATTTTTCTGGTTCTTACCATTGTTCTGAGCAGTTATATCAGATCCTCCAATCAACTTTTTAACGACTGGCTTTGATGGTAAATCCAATACAATTTGTGCATCAACAATCTCTATAGTATTTTTTAATGAACCGGTTAAATTGTAAGGCTGTTGAAATTGATGCTGCGGTTGTGAGCCTATTCACATTAGTAGTAGAATCAATACGACAGATATAGAAGAAATCACCAATGGTATAAGGGGTTTGCTTCCAACTGGAGGAGCCGATGGAATTTGATTTTTTACCTTCTTCATAATGTTTTCAGCCATGTGTGATGGCAATTTAAAACTATTAAGGTTTTCTATGATTAAATCTTCGTCCTTTTTTAATCTGTTACGTGCACGGTTCAGTCTACTCTTAATAGTATTCTGAGAGACACCAAGAAACTTGCTAATAGATTCACAGGTCATTTCTCCAAGGTAATAAAGCGTCATTACAGTTCTTTCACTTTCCGGTAATTTATTCAGTAATCTTCTCACCAAGAGTCTACGAGATTCATCTTCATCTATTTTGCGTTGTTCTTCAACATATTGATTATATGACACTTGATCCACCTCTTTAGTATCAACAGTCTCTAATGATTGTATAGGTAGATGTTTCTTACGAAGCCAATCTGCACATAGACGTGTTGCAATGACATATAACCACCCAAAGAACATTTTATGATCTTTCAATGTCCCAAGTCTTTGATATGCCTTCAGAAAAGCATCCTGCGTAATCTCCTGGGCAATATGAAAGTCCCCAATCTTTTGCCATATCAATGCATGCAAGCCTTTTTGGTATTTCTCTACTAAAGTAGTAAATGCTTCTTGGTTACCGTCTAATATCTGCTGAATCAATTCAACATCTTTCTTTTTCATAAGAATCCTCCAGAGATTTAATCACCCTTATTAAATTAGACGTAAATTAGACGGTCTATAGATGCATTTTTTCACTTTGGTTAGTATTTTATAAACTCTACACCCTCCAATCAATTCATTTTGCATCTATTCTGTTATTTAGGGTATAATATAGACAATTATAAGATATACATCCAAGTGAGGTAAGAAAAATGAGAAATGTAATTTCTAAAATAATCATTCTCGTAGTAATGTTTGTTTTCCTGATATGTGGTATGAGTACGTTGGGTGTTGCTCAAGTACAAACTTTAAGAATAGAAATTACAGATGTTATTAGTCTTGCAGACGAAATAAAAATACGACATCTACTATCACCATGGGTAGATTCTAAAGACATTAGTTTTAGTACTCCTATGGATAAAAATGGTAGAGAGAGATTGTTTACGACAGTTGTTGAACTAAAACCGCGTCAGGGTATATCAAAGTATAGTGAAACCCATACATTTGATATTTATGATATAATGCGTCAGTTGCAAGACTCACGGTATAGGGGACGGCACGGTGTAGGACAGGTTCGATTATTAAGAACTGATGCGACTGTTCGAGGAAACATGTTCACGCATCATGGATTTACCCGAAGCGGCATTCGAAATATTCCCGCTTGGGCACGATGGAGACCTCATACTTCTGAGATACATCATGCATTACATATCGGTGACGGACAGGACATGGTATTTAAACCAACGCCTGAATTCGATCAATTACGACTTGATGCTGGTAATAACAACAAAGAGGTAGAAATTGAAGGTAAGATTGTTGGGTTTGATGGAGTATATCCGATAATGAGTATAAAAAAATATAATTTTGGATATCGTGTCAATCAGAGGAATTCCCCAGCACAAACACCAATCCAAACACCAGCTGAAGGTGAAAAACCTGAAGAGCAACAGAAACCCAGATACGATTACATTGAAAATCGTTAATTTGAACTTGTTCCGTGAGTACAAATCTTATGTACTCATGGAACCTAAACTGTCAATAGAACAATCTAAGACTGAAATCCTCCTGTATTAAATAGGACGATTTTTTTTGAAGGTTTTATGAAACCATTAGTCAGGAGGGGCTTTAATGCTGCAACTGTCGCTGCACCTTCGGGACAGGTCAACAACCCTTCAGATGAAGGTAATAATTTCATCGCATCGACGATTTCTTCATCGGCAACACTGATGGCAGCACCTTTACTTTTTCGAATTGCATTTAAAATCAGGAAATCTCCAATAGCTTGAGGCACACGTAGACCACTTGCAATAGTATCAGCATCTTGCCACGGTTCAGCATCCGGTTTACCATCTAACCAAGCCTTGACTATTGGTGCACATCCTGATGATTGGACCGAAATAAATTTCGGTCTTTTCTTATTAATCCAACCGATAGCCTCTAATTCTTCAAATCCTTTCCACATACCCACAATTCCAGTTCCACCACCAGTAGGATAGATAATCACATCAGGGAGTTTCCATCCACATTGTTCTGCAAGTTCAAAACCCATCGTCTTTTTTCCTTCTACACGGTAGGGTTCTTTTAATGTCGAAACATCGAACCATCCTTCATCCAATTTCCTCTCGGCAACAATCTTACCAGCATCCGTAATTAAACCATCAATAAGAGTGACGTTTGCCCCTGCGAGTTCACATGTTTTCTGATTAAAGGCAGGAGAATCCTTCGGCATAAATATGTATGCTGGAATTCCAGCACTTGCTGCGTATACAGACAAAGCAGTAGCAGCATTTCCCGCGGACGGTATTGCCAATTTATCAATACCGAGGGCTTTAGCCTTAGAAACAGCCATTGCTAATCCACGCGCTTTAAAACTCCCCGTTGGTAAACGGGATTCATCCTTTACCCATAGATTATCTAATCCAAAATGATCTCCGAGTCGGTTGACATGTATTAATGGCGTAACGGTCTCCCCAAGTGAGACAATATCCTCATCATTTTGTATAGGAAGTAGCTCCTTATATCGCCAAAAGGAGTTGGATCTTGTATGAAGATCTTCAGGTTTCCAAGTATTAGTTAGTTGATCAAGTGCATAACGTGCATACAATGGCTTTCCACATGAATGACACACATTTTGCGGTTCTGTATGTGGGTAAGTAGCACCACAATTACTACACTCAAGGTGTTGTATATAACTATTCATAAATCATGTCAATGGGAGTCGAATTTGTCATCCTCTGTTGGTTTGCTAATTTAATATGATTGAAGAGAGAATTACTTCTTGTATTTCTTAGGATTGGGATAGTAGATTCAGCATGATTGCTTTCATGCTATGGAGACGATTCTCAGATTGTTCAAAGATAACTGAACGTGGGTCATCAAGTAGATCTCCGTGTATTTCATAACCCCGATGTGCAGGAAGACAGTGCATAATTCGGCAATCAAGATCTCTTAGAAGGTTTGGGTTCAGTTGATAAGGCATCATCTTTTGTATCCGTCGTTCGCGTTCATCCGCAAAATCTGGATCTGTGAAGAATTCCATATCTACCCAAGTGTCGGTATAGACGACATCACATTCCCGAATGATTCTTTGTAGCTTATTAATATTATTGACTGATTCTGTATCAACCTGTTTATAGCACCCCTTCTGTTCTGCTTCTGACCATAACTCCTTATCAATAGCAGCAGGATTTATCTCTGGTGCAATGACGATAACCTCCAATCCAACCCTTGTCCCAGCAGCAATGAGTGAGTTGCATACATTATTGTGAACACCAACAAAACAGACTTTTACTCCTTCCAACTTACCAAGGTGTTCCTGAATCGTCATGAGATCACCAATAGCCTGCGTTGGGTGATACTTATCACAACACCCATTAATGATAGGTACGGTTGCTGCTTTGGCTGCATCTGACATATCATCATGCTTCAGAAATCTGGCTAATATAATATCTACATAAGCGGATAAGACTCTAATTTCATCACTTAAATCAGCAATACCAAAGTTGGTTGAATGCCAATCTAAATAGTGTGCATGTCCACCAAGTTGTACGATACCTATTTCACCTGCACACCGTGTTCGTGTTGATGTTTTCTGAAATAGTAATCCGAGGTTTAATGCCTCTGCAGTGTGTCTATATTTTTCAGGATGATTCTTGATTTTTAAGCAATCTTCTACGGTATCTTGTATTTGTGAATCGGTCCACTCTTTTAACGTTACTAAATGCATATTCGTCTCCACTACCGGTATATCCGCATTAAATTTGCGATTCCCCATAATAAGAAACGGTTATTATAATCGATATTTCTATGGTTGTCAAATGAAATTAAAGAAAGTAATACTTTTCACGTTCCGCTTCTGACATACGGTCCGGACGCGTTCTATACCAACGAAAGTGTTCATAGTGATCAGTATAACGTTCTCCATCTCGACTGTCGTTGTAGCTGAGGAACAACATTCTTCTTTCCTTATCAGAAGTATTCGTAGCAGCCGCATGAGGTGTAAAACAACTAAAAATAGCAATATCACCAGGATTTAAACATACATAAACATGTTCCTCGTTCTCAAGTCTTTCCCGTTCAATCGTACCTTTATCAAGCGAACCCGGTTCATGCATAAAACCAAGATGATGACCTGTCCACAGTTGTGTACACCCGTTTTCTATTGTACTGGCATCCAGGGCGACTGATACGGTAAGAAGACTGTGTGGAAATCCTTGCCACCAGTTATAATCTTGATGTATCCCGTTCCCATGACTATTGGGTGGTTTGTATATGAGTTTATCTTTGAACAAGACTGCTTCAAAACCTTCATAAAGGGATGCCAATGGATCCATGATTCGCCTATCACGGGTAAGTGCAGAAAAGAGTGGTGAAATACTGACAAACGGATCTATTTTCCACGGTTGACCGTCATCCAACATCTCAAAACGGAGATTGTATATTGGATCAAGTCGGAATTCAGAACATATCGCCATAGCACGATCAATAATTTCATTTGATTCTTGAATATAGACTTCAATTTCCTCCTTTTGAAATACATTACGAAGAATGAGAAATCCTTTCTTTTTATATTCCTCAATTTCGACTTTATCAAGTGAATAGGTGAGTCGTCGTTTCTGTGGACCGACCCAATTTGGGGTGCCAATTTCTGATGGCCGTTCAACACTTACCATTCTTTCCTCCTGACTGCTACAGTATCCTAACATTAATCCTATTGGTTAATTTTCTATATTGATGTGAGTTTTCAATAGTAGGAATTTTATATAACATCTCTATATATATGTCAAGAATCCTCACATTATTATCTCTTAATTTTTGACACACCCAATACCATCTATGCTATAATTAGGCATTCACAAATAGAAAATAGGGGTGCAACCCCTCCTATATAGAAGGAGCCAATATATAATGGCAGATATTATTAAGGGTGCTGTTCTCGGATATGGTGCGGCATTTAATATGGGAAGAGCACACGCAAATATGATGAATAACACCGAGGGAATCTCATGTGTTGCGGTGTGTGATATTGATCCAGAGCGCACTAAAGCTGCAGAAGCAGATTTACCGGGTGTCCGTACATACAACACAGTTGAAGATCTTGTTGCTGATGAAGATGTGGATCTCATCGCAAACGTACTGCCACACAGTTTTCATTGTGGTCCAACAGTCGCTGCACATAATGCTGGCAAACATGTTGTTGTTGAAAAGCCGATGTGTATTACTATAGCAGAAGCTACAGAAATGATCACAGCTGCAAAAGAGAATGGTGTGATGCTATCGGTGCATCATAACCGTCGATGGGATTCTGATTTCTGGACACTCCGAGAACTTGTTCAATCCGGTATTATCGGTAAAGTTTTTAGCGTTGAAATGTGGGGTGGTGGTTACGGAAGACCTAATCCTGATTGGTGGCGTAGTGTAAAAGCAATCTCTGGTGGACATTTCTATGATTGGGGTGCGCATTTCCTTGATTGGTTACTCAATGTCCTTGAAGCACCTATGATAAATGTTACGGGTTTCATGCAACCTAATCTTGTTTGGAATGATATTACGAACGAAGACCATGTGCAAGCAGTTATTCGATTCGCTGGTGCTAAATATGTAGCTGAGGGTGCTTCTGCAAACATACAGATGTCAAGTATAGCAAAGGTCGGTGGAGACAAATGGAAACTCCTCGGATCACATGGAGCAATTGTATCTGAAGGTGGAGAATATAAAGTCCTATCCGAAGTTGAAGGACATCCAAAAGAACAGAAAGTTGGATTTCATGGTAGACCCGGTCCAAGCTATTATCAAAATATCGTGGCTCACCTAAACGATGGAACACCATTGCTTGTCACACCGGAATCTGCGCGTCGCGTTATCGCTATTATGGATTTGGCAGAAAAATCCGCAAAAACCCACCAGTCTGAAACCGTACCCTATGAGTTTGAATAATCTAAATTAGTATATTTACAAATAGGCGGAGTTTTACTCCGCCTTATACTTTGTCTAAACGATTACCTTCCATCCAATTTAGTATATGAAAGCAATCGTCTTTGAGAATACCTTTAACTTAAGCATACAAGATATACCTGTTCCGACCCTTGATTCTGGAGATGTACTTATCCAAATGGAATTTTGCGGAATATGTGCATCTGACATTGCTGCGCTCCGAGGTGATGTAACTGACTATACTCCACCCGTAGTGATGGGTCATGAATTGGCTGGAATAGTAGCTGAAAGTCGACACTCGGACGTAGATGTAGGGGAACGTGTCACGGTAAATCCAATGCTTACATGTGGAATATGCGTAAATTGCCTGAATGACCAAGATAAATATTGCGATGAAATTGAAGGTATCGGACACGACATTGATGGAGGATATGCAGAGTATATCCGAATGCCAAAACATGGTGTTGATACGGGGAAACTCATCCGGGTACCGGATAATCTCCCTCCAGAAGAACTGCTCTTCCTTGAACCATTAGGATGTTGTCTAAATGCAATGTCAGATACTATCTTCAAAAACAGTGTTGCCATCCTTGGGGCAGGTCCAATTGGTTTATTGTTAACCCAATTGACAAAAAGAGTAGGTTTAACAACCTATGTGGTTGATCCACTTATACATCGAAGAAAAATTGCTGAAACTGTTGGTGCCGATGCCACCTTTGATATTTCACCGGATAGTATTGAGAATCTGAAAGAGATTACCCACGGTGGTGTTGACACAGTTATTTCTGCCACTACCAATAATACAGCTGCAATCTCCCTCGCTACTTCTATCGTGCGAAATGGTGGTTGTATCAATTATTTCGGTCTTTCACCTGAAGGTGAGGAGCTCAAAATCAACTTAGAAGAGTTTCATTATACAGGACACAAGTTGATGGCATCCTGGGCATTTTCCCGTTCAAGTCTCGAAGAATCTCGCCAACTCTTGCTTGAAAAAGCACTTAACTTAAAACCTTTGATAACTGATCGGTTTCCAATTATAAAAGGTTTGGAGGCATTTGAGAATGCAATCGCGCATCGCGGTGTCAAGACTATACTACATCCCTAAGAACATTTTCCTGTCACTAAAGACAATTCCACTCCATTTTACATTCCATTAATTCCAGACATAATAATATTTTCTTCTACTGGTTTTTGTCAGTTAGAAACCTAATAATTCTATCGATTTTTATTCTTCATTTTTCACGGAATGATATTAGAAAAAGGTTAGATTCTGTAACTTTTTTCAAGAATTATAGTTTTCTTATTAGGTAGGTAGGATACATTAATAAATAACAATTAGACATTCTTTAATTATATATAAGAATGACTTGTCTAATATGTCCTGTGAATTCAGAATTGTCTGATAAGTCCTGTGAATTCAGAGTAATACAGTGTCAACAATGAGTATGGAAGGAGATACCTAAGGAACGGATAATATCAGTATTCGACACTTAGAATTAGCTTATGAACCTCGGTGCACATGTTTCCACAGCAGGTGGAATTCATAACTCTATCAAAAATGGTGTTGATCTCAAATGTGACGCAATCCAAATTTTTCTTACGAATCCAAATCGTTGGGAATCAAAACCACCCTCACCTGATATAATAGATGAATTTCGTCAAGCTTGGGAAGACTCTTCTATCAAAGATATAATCGTTCATGATATTCATCTAAGTAATCTTGCATCACCAAAAAAAGATGTGTTAGAAAAATCTCAAAAAAAATTCAAGCACCAGATTGAACTTTGTCAACAATCAGGGATATTGCTATTTAACACACATCTCGGAGCACATCTTGGTGAAGGTGAAGAATTCGGGTTGAAGCAGCTAAGTAATAGTTTGGACTTAATGTTTGAAACAGCTGATGCCTCAGATGTAATTGTCTTACTTGAAACAACTGCTGGTCAAGGAACAAACTTGGGTTACTGTTTTGAACATCTTCGTGATGTAATAGGAATGTCAAATTATCCTGATCGATTCGGTGTCTGTTTAGATACCTGTCATGTTTTTGCTGCTGGATATGATCTGCGTACTGAAGAGGATTGTGAAACTACTTTTGATAAATTTGATGAGATAATTGGTTTGGAAAGACTCAAGGCATTTCATATTAACGATGCCAAATCAGAATATAACAGTCGTGTAGACAGGCATGAACATATAGGAGAAGGGAATATTGGCTCAACAGCATTTGAATATATTTTGAATGACCCACGTTTTACTGAAACGCCACTCATCATTGAAACCCCAAAGATGAATACAATGCATGGTAAAAATCTAAAAATCTTACGTGGTTTAGTGAAATAGAAACATAGCAGGAAATAGTACTCAACCAATCTATAGTTATAGAAAATTAATTAGTAATCATATCTGGAAGTTTAAAGTAAGAAGTCCAGACGTTTTATTTTGCATGAGCTTTTTAAAGGAGATAATACATGATGGAAGAATTAAAAATTGATATTCACCACCTCTCCTATGAGCATAGTACAAAAAGTTTCAAATGTCGTTACAGATCTTGAAGGTATACATAAGGCAAAAGTGAACTTGAAATAGTACAACACTACTGTGAATTACGATGAGTCATTTGTTGATACTATAGTTTAAAAAACACATAAGAGAAGCAGGTAATGAAGTTATGAATAAAGCCTTACTATTATTGGCAGCATCGTTTTTTTTTATAATTGGTATAGTAGGTTGTTCAGATGTTCCTTATAGTGGACCAATATTGTCAATTGACAATGTGGATAGGTTTCTTGATACAACTGGTGGAGATACGGTCTGTTTACAAGATGGCTTTGATACAGTTTGTTTAAGGGTAGAAGAAACCGTAGTGGATGATACAGTATGTTTTCCGATTATTGTAATATATCCTGAAAGTATTGTTTATCAGTTCTATTATGATAATAAGCCCATCTTAGAGGCAGAAAGAATAATAGATACAACGGAACTCATTCAGGAACTAATTGATTCTGGTAGACTTGATCAACCTACTGATAGCACTGTACCAGTGCCAGGAAATATCGCAACGGTAGGGGAAGAATGGAATATTAGGATATACTACCCAGAATCATTCTCAGAAGCAAATCGTGGAACAACACTTGAGACAAGTGGTCTTGATATTAGAGTTACTACCGGATTTCAACCTACCATTAAGAAAGGACAAGGACTTGATTTATACTACTTCCAGCAGCGGGATAAACCAGATGGTAGTCGTATTGCTGAATTCTCAGTTATAACCGAGAAAAAGAAAATTACTATTCAAGTTGACGGATTAATTGAAGGATATATTATCAGGTTCTATATTGATGTTGACGGCGTAGCATCAGATGAAGGCACTACCATCCAATTGACACCGAAATAGCTTGTAGGATGCGGAGATGCACAATGCGAAAGAGAAGAAGACGAATCAGGGATTTGTTACGTCATTTAATTATTAAGAATGCTCTCGCAGTTGTGAAGACAACATTATTATCTATGGTAATATTGTTGAGTGGTTCTTTTTTTGTTCTACTTCTCATCGGTTGCTCTGACATCCCTTATGCTGGTTCAATGTTAACACCTGACGATCTTGATAAATATATCATTCAACAAGATTCAACAACTCTCTGCCTTACCAATGGTTTTGATGAAAGATGTGTTACCCTTATACACAAAGGAAAAGATCCAGCATTTCCTATAATACATATTTTTCCAAAAAAGGTCATATACGTTTTTTACCTTGAAGGCATACCTGTCATACGAGCAGAAAGACCTATTGGTAATACCGGAGTAGAACAAAATGGTGGTGGAAAACAACCTGGCACTGGTGGGAACAACATTGGTATACGCGATAGTGGCAATAACGCTGGAAATAATGGTGGTAATAATGATGGCGATGGTGGCAATAACGGAGATAACACTGGTGGGAATAACGGTGGAAAGGGAGACCGGAATAACGGCGGAAAAGACAGTGGAAATAATGGTGGTAAGGACGAGGAGAATAACGGTGATAACATTGGTGGAAATAACGGCGTGAATAATGATGAAAATGGCGACGGTAATGATGGCAATAACGGTGATAACACTGGTGGGAATAATGGCGGTAACAATGGTGATACGGATATCGGGAACACTGGTGGGAATAACGGCGGAAAAGACAGTGGCGATAACGGTGACAGGGACGTAATTACTGGTGGGAATAATGGCGGTAACAATGGTGATACGGATGTCGGGAACACTGGTGGGAATAACGGCGGAAAAGACAGTGGAAATAATGGTGGTAAGGACGAGGGGAATAACGGTGATAACACTGGTGGGAACAACATTGGTATACGCGATGGTGGGAATAACGACGGCACAGACAAAGGCGATAACGGTGGTAAGGACGAGGGTAATAATGGTGGTAAGGACGTAGGCACTGGTGGCAACAATAACGGTGAAAAGGGAGACGGGAATAACGACGGCACAGACAGAAGCGATAACGGTGGTAAGGACGAGGGTAATAATGGTGCCACCACTGAGAGTAAGGACTTAGGCACTGGTGGGAATAACGATCGAAAGGGAGACGGGAATAACGGTGACAGGGACGGAGCCAATGGAGGAAATAACGGTGACAACAATGGTGGAATCACCTCACATCCTTCACCAGAAAATGACCCGAATCCCAGTGGCCACAATCCACCTGACAATGTTCTATCACACTACGTATATAATACAAATGATGATCGGGGGGATGGGTGGATAGTGTGGGTTTACTACCCCCACAATTATGTTAAAGATGACAATAATGATGGTGTAGAAGATAATCCGCGTAATGATATAGATCATCCCAATGGATGTGGATTTACTTTAAGTATTAGTGGAGGTATAAGAACAAATTTCGTACAAGCCAGCGGGAGCTGTATCGATAATGATAACGATAACCGGGATGACTGGGATGATGTTCCATGTAGTGATTCTGGTAGTGATTATTCTGCTCAGTTTTTCGTTGCCTCTACCACTTCGAAAATTACGCTTACTATAGGATGGACTGCGGGAATGTACTACGGACAAACACAAATATTCAACATCATGAAAGAAATCAGTATGAAAGATTGGGATGAAGTGGGATATGACCCAGGCCATACTAATCAGGACGGATGGTAAAATCTTGGTAATTTCTAAATCACTAAGAACTTATAATAACGGGTTTTGTTAGTTAACTATCTGTGTTTGTTGTTTTCACGTATTTTGGTTTTTTTATTAACATTCCCACCCTACGGAGCTCCAACTCTTCAACAAACTGGTTTTATTTAGTTTTAGGACGTTATGCAAATATATCTATTGAAGATGGTATTACATCATCACATTGTTAGACTATACAAATATCTGTCTTGAATTACTCTTCAATAATTGATATTTCTGATTGTAAAAATGCATAAAAACAGACATTTAATCCTACTATAGTTTGGACAGTTTTGAGATTTTATAAAGACAATAGTAGGAAAGTGGTTATCCTTTTTGTATCATCGGTATGAACGGCACAACAATTGGTCAATAACCCCAATCCCAATCTTACTCTTACATTTCTTCTCTTCTGTATTTTCCTTCTGTATTTTCCTTCTGTGGGCAGGGAATGCCAATAAGGCATTCATACCCGGTGAATGTCTAAATGACATTCATACCCGGTGAATGCCTAAATGGCATTCATACCGTTGATTCCTTGATTTGGCCGAATTCCACACGCGGATTCGGTGTTGATTTGGGGGAATGCCTAAATGGCATTCATACCCGGGGAATGCCTAAATGGTATTCATACCGTTGATTCCTTGATTCCTTGATTTCTTGATTTGCATTCCGCTCCCCGATTCTTACATTTCCTTGGGCCGTTGATTTGAGGATTCAGAAAACTTCACCAGAGAAATCTGACATACACATAAAAGTAAAAGAAAAATATTGAAGAAAAACATATACACCTACATCTAAAATCACATACGTGAAAAATAAAGTTGCAAAACTCGTTATATATATGTTAGAATAGGTTTGTGTATAATAGGATATATAAGCAATAGAGGTATATTATGTTATGAATAAATATAATTTCAAATCTAAATTGATAGATATCCAGCAATGCTATACAATCCTATTACCATACTGGGTTTATAGCAGATTGACCCAAGAACACAGTTTTTTAAGTTTTTCTAATTTTAAAAAATTCACCTGATTTTAGTCATTCGCTATGAACACAGTTCCAGACTTACTTCAAGACACTTCAAATTCGGAGATTCTAAAAACCGAATTGAAAAACTTGAAAAACTAAAAATCGAGAATACCGTGAATCCCCGAATTTCAGAACACAGGACAGAGATTCATGAAGGTGGATATAAAATAAAAATAATGAAAGATAGGCATCAAAAAAGTTACCATATCGTGACTTACTTAATTAAATCCAACACATTCTGCATCAGAAAAGGTATACATATATCTGAAGTAAAGACCGTGATATATCCAGTAAATCATTGTCCTGAAATTTCATTAACTGTCAACCAGTTATATATTAACGATTGTGAAAAATCATACAAAAAAAGAGATCAGAGAAATAACACAGAAATGAGAATATTTGAAATTTTACTTTTTTCAATATTTAAGGAGATAAACTCAGTCCAGTACAGGTGGGAAAGCCATAATTATATCGAAAATAAATGTCACACGATGTGACAAAAAGTGTAACATTTTCCCGTTTTTTGACACATTCTATAATTATGAATCGAAACTCTTGAAAAGAGATTCACACACAAAGTAAATTAACGTTATAGTAATTTAAAATGTATCACATAATGGATTACAGATATACAATTACTTCGCTATAAATTTTTACAATTCAGTTCTCTTTCATGTTTCATATACTGTCAGTTTCTGCCTTAACTTTACTATAGTTTGGACAGTTTCATCCTGTTAGGACTTCTGACCAAATGGAAATTATGTTTTGTTATCAACAAGCCTTTGATAAATACACAGAAAAGTTCGAAATTGTTATACTTGAAGATAGACCTAAATCTTGATAACATGTGGTCTAAGTAGATAAGAAGGTCTATTATTATCATCCTTGCAAAAATGAAAATATACTGAAAGGATACCCTCTTTCTGCTTTTTAACTCAATAAATTTTAGAAACTGTCCAAACTATAGTAATCCTAAGATACATACAAAAAATAAGGTATAAAAACAGACATTTAATCCTAAATACACAGACAGTATATCGCTTTTTCGGTGCATTACTCTGTGCATCGAAAAGATGAAAAAAGTTACACTTTTGTCACATGATGTGACATTACTGTTTGAACCTGATTTATAAGAAATTCGAAAAAATATGATTTTTTGTTTTTTGTCCTTCTTGATTTTGACATTTCCAATGGTTAAAAAGGTATGTTTTTCTGACGTATATGTAACTTTGTTATTAGGATCGTTTTTATAGAAAGTCATAAGTTCTTAATTTTTAGTTTAAAATATTGAATGCTTAAATTGCAGTCTAAAGCGCCAAACTTTACATACCCAAGGAAAAGTAGTCAATTTCACAGAAAAGTGTTATGATATGCTTCAGAGAACTCACTAGTTTAGTGAGTTTATGCTAATCTTCATAATAATTAAGCTGTCTCTATTTACAGGAATTTTATTTTCACACTCATGTTATCCTACAAGTGATACTATTTCTATAAATGTTTATCCGATGAACAGTTGTTAAGCATGTCTTGAAATACTATACAAACTAAAGTTTATGCTACATTAAAGAGACTTTAATTATCAGAAATGGTATTATATTGGACCACGAAAGCATATAGAAGATTCTGAGAGGTGTAGATTTACGTTGGGTGTAAGTAGTTATGGATACAGCAAAAATTCAGATAAAAGCAGGAAACGGTGGAAACGGGTGTATTAGTTTCCGTCGAGAGAAATTCGTACCACGAGGGGGACCTGATGGTGGTGATGGCGGGAAGGGTGGGCACGTTATCCTCGTTGCTACCCTTGGGATGAGTACACTAATTGATTTACACCATAACCCTCGTCAATCTGCTGAAAATGGTGGACACGGTACTGGTAAAAAACGAGATGGGGCTGATGGTGCGGATAGAATCATAAAAGTTCCTGTTGGTACTATCATTAAAGACTCCGGGACTGAAGAAATACTGGCAGATCTCACACAACCTGATCAATCAGTTATCGCTGCACGGGGTGGAATAGGTGGAAAGGGAAATTCACGATTCAAGAGTAGTACTTTTCAGAGTCCACGGGTCGCTGAAAAAGGAGAACCCGGTGTTGAACGGGAGATCAGTCTTGAAGTTAAAATAATTGCAGATGTCGGCTTAGTAGGGTATCCAAATGCTGGAAAATCTACTTTACTCTCACGGACATCTGCTGCAAATCCAAAAATCGCTTCCTATCCTTTCACTACACTTATACCGAACTTAGGTGTTGTTCGAATTGATCAAGAACAGAATTTCGTATTGGCAGACATACCAGGTCTGATTCAAGGAGCACATAAAGGGGCAGGTTTAGGACACCAATTTTTGCGTCATATTGAACGTACCAAGATGCTCATCCATGTTATTGACCTTAGTGCAACAGATGGGCGAGATCCAATTGAAGATTATGAACAATTGAATCTTGAACTTGGACACTATAATTCTTTATTGACTAAACTACCACAGATCATTGCGTTAAATAAGGTTGATATGCCTGAAGCAGATTCAAATATAGAACGAGTGAAAGCATATTTTGGAAAAAGAAAGGTATTTCCAATTTCTGCTATTACGGGTGAGGGGATCCATTCTCTCATGCAACAAGCCTACAGATCCCTACAATATCTGGAGTCTAAGGCAAGGGAAGAAACAGAGACTACCATCACATTTGATCATGAATTACCACCCGAACCTCGCCAACGTTTTGAGCTAGAAAAGACCGAAGAAGGGTTTATTGTTACAGGGGATGAACCAAAACGTGCTGTGGTCATGACAGATATGGACAACGAGCAAGCATTGATGCTTCTATTCCGTAAATTGAAAAAGATGGGAGTGATAAACGCTCTCACACGATCAGCCGTCAAAGAAGGTGATACGATTAAAATTGATGATTTCGAATTCACCTATAGTCCTAAAGTAATTAAATCAAATGACACAGAACATACATATTAAAATCTTATCTAATCCAACAAAAACCAACCCATAAATAACAATTCTATGCAACATACACCAACTTATGATAGAAAAGGTTTATCGGCTGTTAAACGGATTGTTGTAAAAGTTGGGAGTAGTACAATCTCTGATAATCTGGTTATCAATGAAGCTGCACTTGATGGACTTGTTCACGATTTAGCAATTGTCAGGCAAGAAGGAATTGAAGTTATTCTTGTTACTTCAGGAGCAATTGCTGCAGGTTGGCCTCACCTCGGTTTTTCAACCCGTCCTCAGACTCTACCTGAATTACAAGCTGCTGCTGCTGTCGGACAGACCCGTCTTATGACAGAATATGCTGAACGGTTCTCAAATTACAAACAATGTGTGGCACAAGTGCTTCTCACACAGGATGATTTTTCGGATCGAAGACGTTATATCCGAATGAATGACACATTGCAAACGCTACTCCAACTCAGGGCAATTCCAATTATTAATGAAAATGACAGTGTTTCCGTGGAGGAAATTAGGGTTGGTGACAACGATACACTATCAGCCTATGTTACAAACCTTGCACAAGCCGATTTACTTATTATACTATCAGATCAGCAAGGCTTTTTTACCGAAGATCCACGGTTCAATCCTGATTCTGAATTACTACATACCATTACAGATATTACCGATGAAACATGGCAGGCGGCAGGTGATGCTGGGACAAATAGCGGCACAGGTGGCATGTTGACAAAGTTACGGGCAGCCGAAATCGTTACTGGTTCAGGAGAAATGATGGTGATTGCCTATGGTCGAGAACCCCTTGTTATCACACGTATTATAAAAGGTGAATTACTCGGTACACTTTTTCTCCCTAATACCCGTATCTCAGGACGTAAAAGATGGATAGCTTATTCTCGTCCACCAAAGGGATACCTGGTGGTAGATAAAGGGGCACGTAATGCGCTTGAGCAAAATGGAAAAAGTTTATTACCTGCTGGTATACAGCGAGTGGTAGGACACTTTGATTATAAAGACACAGTCTCGTGTATTTCTGAAAACGGGGCAGAATTTGCAAGGGGTTTAACAAACTATAATTCCACAGAAACAACAAAACTTGCTGGTAAACAAACACAGGATATAGAAAACATCCTCGGTTACCACGATTACGACGAAGTAATTCATCGTGATAATCTTGTCATACTCGGTTAATTTTCCACACAAAAATCTGATTTTTCAAACTCACGTCAATAAAGTGTATACCGAGTTTCCCTTACATTCAACTTCACACAATATCTTTCAGCTTGGTTTACGCAAGATAATTACTTGAACTTTTCTACAAACAAACCCGATCGTATGATTCCAAAGTAAACCAGAATACGCATTATGCGTTACAATTAGTTATAAAATGAACTTCTTAAAGTAGGAGACAGGATGCGTTGAATGAAATTAATGTCTCAACATGCGTTGAATGAAATTAATGTCTCAACGGATTCTTGAGGTAATTTATGATTAGACTTTATGCTCTGATATTCGGAGTCATTATTATTTTTCACAGTAATGTATATGCAGGACCAGGACGGACTGGCGCTCAAATATTAAATCTGGGTGGAGGGGCGCGAGCCAGAGCATTAGGAGACGCATTCTCTGCTATGTCTGGAGACGTAACTACATCTTTATGGAATCCCAGTGGCTTGGCAATTTTGCCTGAAAGTAAATTACAGACTGGACGAAAAGGTGCTCAAGCTTCAATGTTCTATACTGATTATAGTGGTCCTTTTGGAGAAGCAGGTGAAGGTTTATATTATACTTTTGTCTCAGGGGCAATGCCTTTAGGAGAATACGGGACAGTCGGAGCAACACTGCAGCTTCAAGGACAAGGAACTATCGCGGTTACCAGTGATTCACCTGACATCTTACGTGAGGAAAGCCTTGGTACAAACATGGCACTAACATTATCCTATGCTGATAGTATTACACAGTCTTTGACCGGTGGTATAAATGGAAAAATGATCCGTATGGTCTTAGGAAGAGAGAGTGGTAGTTCCTATGCCGTAGACCTTGGAATTCAATATAGGGTGCCTTTTGTAGAGATTATCCCGACAACACTCGGTGCAGTCATACAAAATGTCGGACCAGGTATTTCTTTTATTGATGAGAACCAGGCAGATCCATTACCACGTTTGTTTAGATTAGGAACTTCTACGAGTCTGTATCAAGATAGATATAACCATCTACGCTTAGTATCTGGTATTACCGCATATATTGATAAATTGAGAGAGGATGAAATAGAATTAGAAGCAGACTTGGAAAGACTTAATGCCGAGAGAACTGAAAAACTTACGAAAAATCAACTCTTATCAGATAGAGGTGTGGGTATTAGAGCATTTGAATGGCGGCATCTGCAAAAGAACATTGGTCTGGAGTATTGGCTTGGAAACATTCTTGCATTAAGAACTGGGTATAAGTCTGAACCAGGAATCTCTCTACCCAATTGGTTTGATCATGTTACGTATGGAATTGGAGCTAAGTTTTATATGTTCAATCTTGACATTACTTATGGACCTCGTTTCGGTCCAAGTCAAGAACGGTTGATTGAATTTACGGGTTTAGTACTATTTTAAGTGATTTGAGGAATATTACAATCGTGATGTTAAAGAAAAAAATAGTTTTATATATTGCCCTAATTACCTTACTCCCCTCAATTGTTTTTGCATCCCAACTATCACAATCTTCAATATTCAATGGATTTCATTTAAGATCGTCAATTGGAACAAAAGTACTTAAGGATGAATCATCCACGACATTAGTTGCACCTAATAATTCAACTGCTCTGAAGTCTCCAAATGAGGCATTTCTGTATTCAATGGTCATCCCAGGTTTAGGACAGATTAACAATGGGGCAAAATATGGGTACATCTATACTGCTGCTGAAGTAGGATTATTGACTACCTTTTTTATTTTGAGAAACAATGCTGCAAATACACGAGAAAACTACCGTGATATCGTAAGAGACAATGTAATCTTTGAAGGTCCAGGAAATTTTGAGAATTGGGATCCAATTGAAGATTTTGAACATGCCACGCAATATGAGAACTGGAATCATGTATATGATTCAGATGCAACAAGAGATCGTACCGGGAAATGGTTTTGGAAAGATCTTGATCCTACATTAAAAAATGAAAAGGATACAGAAATTGACTTTGATTCAAAATATAGATTGGAAGCTTTTGAATTAAGAGAACAAGCAAATGATACATTTCAAACCGCACGGACTGTCTTAGGAGTAGTGATTCTAAACCATATCGTTAGTGCCGTTGAAGCACGTATCAACACAATACGATACAATAATCAACATTTACAGAACAATAGTATTGAAATTGAAACAAATACTGATATTTCGTCTGGATCCATTACTGGAGTTCTGGTTTTTAAGAAGAGGTTTTAGAAGGAGAAATCAATGTGGTTAGAGTTACAACAACTATTGGATGCTCTAAATTCTGTAACAACCATTCCCATTATCCCATATAATGATGGTAAGATAGATTATGCTGGTCATTCAAAGAATATTGACTATTTAATGACGAATAACTATCTGGATGAAGACCGGAAACGGGTCATTGCCATTGCAGGGACAAGTTTAATACATCATATATCTGAAACGAATCAGTTAAGATTAATTGAGAGAACTGGAGACCTAATCGGGAATGATGGTGTATTGATGTCCGGTATTGTTCCAAACCCTATTAAACAGGCAGGTCAACTCATTGAAGCTCAATCTGAACTAAACAGACCACCAGATGTCTATTTGTTGATGCCGTTAACAGGGGTTTCTAATCCAGTCGGTATATATGAAGCGTATATGCAATTTGCTGAAAATTATGGAACTAAATGTAATGCAAGATTTATTTACTATTTCCGTCAAAAACGGGATTTAGAAACTGTTATCCGTTTGTTGAATGATTCACCACATTTTATTGGGGTAAAAATCGGTACGGATGTGGATGATGTACAACCGATTGTTGAAGGTGTTGGGAATAATGGGATTGTCATGTGGGGTATTGGGGATAGATGTACCCAACCTGCTCAATTAGGTACGAAAGGTCATACTTCGGGTATAGCAGTTGCTTATGTACGTGCTTCAGATGAGATCAATAATGCACAACGGAAAAGGGATTTCGATACATCGGCGCGTATTGAAGCAGATATAAGTCCACTTGAAGAAATTCGGTTCATGAATGAACGGGTATACAATTATTCAGCTGTCGTTGAGAGTATGATTTTAGGTGGCTTTGAAGATATTGAGGCTGGAACTGGCGGACCATTTAACCCACGTGTACCACCTGAAATTAGAAAACAACTCAAAACAATTACACAGGATTTAAAACGATATCATTAATCAATCTCTTACGTCTGTAATACCATTTCTAAAACTGTTTATCCTCTGAACAGTTTTTATGCATGCCTTGAAAGACTGCAAAAATCAGAAATGGTATAACAACTCGAATCCAGTATTGTATATCTTGTGTATGAGTGGCTTCGTTTCCCTTCTCTTGTCTTGGTATTATAGCCTACTTGTCTTACCAATATAAACAGACTAACTGACTCTGCAGTGAGAAAACTACCCAATGTCATTTGATAGCTTAATCCTTAGAAATGTCACACAGGAATATCAGCAAACACTCTTGGGTGGAACAATACGACATATCCAGCAAGTTAACCCTACCGATTTTTCATTCAAAATTGCCCATGGTACACACACTTATTGGATGAATATCTCAGCACATTCTACCCATGCCCGAACACATCTAATTCAGAAACCCTTACCAGGTCAAAAGCAATCCTATTTGGCGGATTATCTATCAACTCACCTAAAACATGGTACCATTACCGAAATTTCGCAAGTTGGCTTGGATCGTATCTTGAAAATTTCAGTTCAACCTGTATCTGATGATCCAATCCAACCAACCCCAAAAACCCTTATCTTAGAATTTATGGGGAAACACAGTAATATCATCCTAATTGACGATACCGAGAAAAGAATCCTTGAATGTTTGAAACATATTGACGAATCTATAAGTCGATTCCGTGAAGTTCTTCCAGGAGAAAACTATACTCTACCACCTCAACAGGACAAATTAAATCCTTTTTCTTTTAATGAAAACACGTTTTCTCAGTTTTTTCAAAATACAGATGTAAGTTGGAAATCTCTCTTTAACAATATTGATGGTTTAAGTCCTACTCTTGCAAAGGAAATAATTAAAAGAGCAGAAAGTACAGAACTATGGGATGCATTCAAGCAAGTTATCAAGTATTTCGACATACATCATAGTGTACCTCAAGTAATTATAGATGGTGAAAAACCTATAGTCGCTTCATCCCTACCCCTACATCAATTTGCAGATACAGATTCATTACCATTTAATACAATGAGTGAAGCACTTGCAACATATTATGATAGAGTATCTGAGAACGAGAAAAAAATATCTGACAAGAACAAACTCCTACAAGCCTTAAAAAAACAAGAGAGTTTACTAAAACGAAAAGAGAAAGGATTAACACAAGATTTAGCACGCGCAGAGAATGCAGATACTTATCGGATACAAGGGGAGTTAATATTAGCAAATATTAATAAAATTACACGCGGACAGAGGAGTGCGGAATTGCAGAATTACTATAGTCCAGATCTTGATACTCTTAAGATTTCACTTGATCCTGAATTAACTCCAGCTGATAATGCCCAGAGATATTTCAAAAAATATACGAAAGCGAAACGTGGTTATTCTGAGATTCAACAGAGACTCGCTGACCTTGAGGCAGAACATGAAGTTTTAAAAGTCAATGAATCTAAAGTTGCTTCTGCAGAAACACTTGAAGATCTGGATAAGATTCTAAATGAATTTATTCAGATTGGTTATATCAAAACCCAAAAACATGGTAAACAACAAGAAACAGGTGAAGGACCATTTCGACGGTATACATCATCTAACGGTTTCCAAATTTATGTTGGACGAAATAGTCAATCAAATGATCTGCTCCTACGTCAGATAGCCAAACCCCGTGATATGTGGCTTCATGCTAAACAGATTCACGGTTCGCATGTAATTATCCGCAATCCTGAAAACCGTCCTGATATACCTATGCCAACTTTACTCCAAGCCGCACAGCTTGCAGCCTTTTATAGTAAGGCACATCATTCCAGTTATGTTCCAGTTGACTACACTTGGGCGCGCTATGTCGTGAAACGTAAAGGTAATGTAGCCGGTTTTGTACACTATACTCAGGAAAAGACGTTGTATGTTGAACCTGCTGTCCCATCATCAGTGAAAGACTGATATAATTTCTCTTTCAACCCCTTTGTTAATGCTTCTCATTGCCTCCGGTTATTTAGTTTTAAGAATTATCAGTAAATTTGTGTTACTAATAGTATATTTCGTAGGTTGGGTTGAACCGCAGGTGAAACCCAACATTTCCTGTATGTCCAGCGTTACATGTTGGGTTTCGTTCCTCAACCCAACTTACAGGTAAGTTTATATAGAAATGTGAAAAATATAGCACAAAATATGAAAACTAAATAACCTTGTCAATTACCAAGAATTTGTTGACACAATACCTGTATATAATTATACTTACACTCAATAAAAGGAGGAATAGTGCAATGTTACAAAAGTTAATACTGGTGTTGCTTGTAGTCTGTTGTATAGTATCATTTTCTATAGATCAAACATTCGCTTTAGATGAATGGGTGCCAATTGATATAGAACCCTATTCAAATACGAAATTAAAAGGTCATCAATGGTGGACATTAAATGCAGGTGACAGTACGTACTCTCGTCTTCCTATTGGTGAAGTAGCAGATTTTGAAGGTCCTGAAAAAGAGGTTAAATTTCAGATAATTGATGGGGCTATTGTTCTCTTCGGAACAAACGCAGCGCGATGGCCGAAATCTGTTGACAATATTACTATCGGTGGTAAAGCAAAATCAATTTATTTTTTACATGCAACAGGTTGGAGCGCTGCAGGTGTACCAAGTTATAAGTTTGTGATGAATTATAAAGGCGGGAAGCAAGAAGTCCTTGAAATGATTACAAATGTTAACTCACATGATTGGTGTCACGAAACAAAAGGATTTGAAGATAAAAATTCCGTATGGGGATGGACATTAAATGAAGGTCCTCCATGTGGACACGCAGGTGCAATCACGACGAAATGGGATAATCCTCATCCTACCTCCGAAATTATATCTATTGATGCAGTTTCTTTAGAATTGGGGGCTGTACCAATAATACTCGCAATTTCATTAGGTGATGGGTCGTTGGATGTACACCCAACAGAAAAAATGACACTTACCTGGGGAAGTCTCAAGAAGTCATTCTGAGATTAAGAAAATTAGGAGTCCGATTAAGAGAATTGGTGGATTAATATCCCACTATTCAGATATCCAAGGTAGGTACGATTTTCAATCACGGTTAACCCTGGTGAATGGGCGTTTGGCATTCATATCCGTCAAATACCCATTCACCCATTCGGGTTGATTGGGATATGCCAACCGTTCATTTCCCAATGATATCTTGATTCGGACCCTCCTAATCTTTCATACTAAACTGAAGTCTAATACTCCTTAAACCAAGTTTACTTAATATTTACCCATTTGGTAAGAACTGGCGAAGATGGTTTCCACCGATGGCAAAACCTTCTAAACCAGGTGCACCACGATCCTCATTTTCAACACACAGCACATAATCATATCCAGATTCAAGCAATGCCCCAATAATTGTTCCCCAATTCAACTGTCCTCTTCCGGGGACACGATATTGCCACCACCAATTACCTATTATTCCTTGACGAAATAACATGCGAGGACTAATTTCACAATCTTTGACATCTGCATAATACCATTTTCCATCAAACATTCGAATAGCATCCTCTGCAGGTAAAATTCCCATCCACAACCAATGTGATGGATCACAAGATAGACCCAATGCATCTGATGGAACAGCCTGAAGAATACGTTCCCACATCTCTGGATTACAGGCGATATTCCCCATGCGCACTGCACAATCCAGGGCGAGTTTCACACCCTTGTCCTCTGCGTATTCGACCACAGGTGTCCACATTTCCTTGAAACGTCCAACAAGTTCCATAGAACGATCGCCTGGATTCCCCGGGTCGGATGAGAATTGTCCATAAAAATGCCAACTCACTGGACTACCAGCATAAGTTACGACCACAGGTATATTGAGAATATGTGCAGCCTGAATTGCTTCTATTAGACGGTCATGTGCATTGTTGCGTGTTTCTAAGTCATCATCCAGTAAATTACAGTGTGCTGTTAGTGCTGCAACATAAATACTCAGTTCTGACAATAAATCCTTGACTTCTTCTCCTTCAGACACTATAATCTTGTTCGGTTCAAATAAGCCATTGACATTCGGTCTGATTGCGTCAAAGTTGTTAGCAATTGACCATTCTGAACATTCCTGAAGACTCCATGCACCACCACCGACACTTGTGCTAAAACATATATCCATATTATACCCCTATTGATAGAATTGAAATCATAGTATAACAGTTATGCAAATTATTTGTGAAGGTAATCTAACGACTCAACTACTTGACCTATATCATCAATTGCAATTAGAACACGGAAAATTAAGATGGTGGCCAGCGGACACTCCTTTTGAAGTAGCTCTTGGGGCAATTTTAACGCAAGCCACTGCATGGCGAAATGTGGAGAAAGCACTGGATAATTTAAAAGCTGCAGATAAGTTTACTCCCGAAAAAATCAATAAACTCAGTCAAGACGAGTTGGAAGAACTTGTACGACCCTCTGGATATTTTCGAGTTAAGGCAAAGAAGGTACGTGCATTTGTTGAACATCTTATTGAACGTCCCATGTCTGTCATGTTCAAGCAGGATGTTCCTGAGTTAAGAGAAGAATTGCTATCAATCTTCGGTGTGGGTCCGGAAACTGCTGATTCAATTATTTTGTATGCTGCAGAAAAACCAAGCTTTGTTGTTGATACTTACACATACAGATTAGTGAGTAGATTAGGATGGGTTGAAGGCAATTTTCACTATGAAAGACTAAGATCTCTGTTTATGGATAACCTTCCACACGAAGTTGAACTGTTTAACGAATACCATGCACTCGTTGTGCGGCATGGTGCACGAGTATGTAAGAAAACTCCTGAGTGCATAGCCTGTTGTCTACAAGAAAATTGTGATTACTCTTCCAATTTAGCTTAGAGTTACATCTATGAGGTGTTGGTCAGACCTTGCGTTTCATCTTTTCTGTTGAGATTATGGCTTATCTTCCTTTATATTTATGAAGGTATTGGCTTCAACATTTTTCAAAGTCTGAACATGACCACAAATCCATTTCACTGTCACCAAATCAATCTTCTCAACATTTCCTAACCCAAAATGTAACCTCATATCATTCTGACTGAGATATCCCGAACCACTCTTTACCTCCCGAATTTGCGTTAAATTATCTGTCATAACAGTTACCCGTGCTCCAATAGCATCTTTGGCACAGTGTGTCCCAATAAGCTTTACAGTTAACCAATTCTGAGAGTTCCCATTTTCATTTCGTATAACAGTCGGTGAATTTTTAAGGTTTGCTACTACCATGTCAACATCTCCATCGTTATCAATATCTCCAAATGCTGTACCTCTACTTACTTTGTGTGGTAAAGCCAGATCTACCTCTTCAAATGTATCCCCTTCTTTATTCATAAATAGTTGGTTAGGTTGTACGTATGTACCCACAGGATCATAATCTTCAATATTATCATCCAAATGTCCATTAGCAACAAAGAGATCAAGCCAACCATCGTTGTTCAGATCGACGAAATCCACACCCCACGCCAAATACGGTAGACTCTTTGCTCCTATTCCGATAGGGAAACTCACATCCTTAAAATACTTCTCATGCTCATTATGATAGATGTTATTCACCTGGTCCTGAAAATTCGTAATGACAATATCCAGAAATCCGTCATTGTCATAATCACCAAGATTTGCTCCCATTCCACTATAAGGACGTCCTTCCTCACTTAACGCAACACCACTAAATAATGCATCTTCAGTAAACGTACCATCTCCATTGTTATAGTAGAGCATATCAGGTGTTGTGTCATTCGCAATAAAAATGTCTATATCACCATCATTATCCACATCACCACAAACCACACCTAAACCTTTTCCAGCTGGGGCAGTAATGCCTGCTTTTTCGGTTACATCAGTAAATGTACCATCACCATTATTACGGTAGAGTATATCTGCTTCGGCATTGAGTGCTTCAGGTGTGCAATACACAGGAATACCTTGATGGGTACACTCAGGATTAGATTCTGTATCAAATTGAACATAATTTACAACATATAGATCAAGGTATCCATCCGCATTATAATCTAAGAAAGCACAACCACTACTGAACTGACTACCCCCCACACCTGTCTGCTCGGTTACATCGGTAAACGAGCCTTCACCATTGTTCTTATATAGAATATTTTTGCCATAATTTGTCACATACAGATCGGCAAATCCGTCATTGTTGTAATCGCCGACACAACAGCCATTCCCGTATCTGAAATCCCTTACAGAGGCTTCCTTTGTCACATCGGTATACTTACCGTTATCGTTGCGATATAATACATTTGTTGCACCTTTTTTGGATGCCACCGATGGTAAATCTGACCCGTTGACCAAATATAAATCTAAATCTTTATCATTATCGTAATCAAATAAAGCCAGACCTCTACCGAGGGGTTCGATAAAGTACTTCCTACCACTTTCACCATTAACATCTTTAAAGTCAATTCCAAGTTCTTTTGTTACATCACTAAAAGTTGGTTTAACAGATAAGGGAGAGCCGTTTTGGGTCAAACTATTCTCAATTAGAACAAGTAGAAGAAGAATGGATAGTATCCACATGAAATATACAGTGTATCTCATAAATACGAATCGTTTGTATTGATAAAATCCTCATCGTAGGGACGGGGTTTTCCCGCACGTTGTTTCAATATAGTACAGGGGAAAATCAAAGAATTCTCCAAATATATCATTTCTGAGATTGGCTCAAATTTTTATATCGCATAGCGAACGTGTTATGATATAATCAGATAAAATAGTCCTTCTTAAATACCAGTCTTTTTATCAATAAGTCTGGCAAATATATTATAGATGTTCCACTTTTAATTATCCAATTAAGTTTTGAATCCAGGAGAGAATTAATGGCAAATTTACGTTTTGGTGTTGTCGGTTTAGGTATGGGAATGAATAGATCAGGTATGATCCATGGCACAGATGGTGCTGAACTCGTCGCTGTTGCTGATCTTGATGAAAATCGACGGAAGGCAGCAGAGGAAAGGTTTGGGTGTGAAAGTCATGATGATGCCTTAGAGATGTTTGATCGAGACGATATTGATGTAGGGATGATTATGACACCAAGTGGTTTCCACGGCAAGTTCGGTGAAGAAGCAGCACGCCGCGGAAAACATGTCATCACCACAAAACCTATGGATGTGAGTGTCGAAAATTGTAATTCACTGATCAAAACCTGTGAAGAGAATAACGTTAAACTGCTTGTAGACTTTGGTGAAAGATACGGAAATCATAACAGGAGAATTAAAACCGCTTTGGATCAGGGAACACTCGGTAGACCTTTACTATGCGAACTACGTATGAAATGGAAACGACCTGATAGCTACTATGTCGGCTGGCACGGCACTTGGGAATTTGATGGTGGTGGTTCAATTATGAACCAAGGTGTGCACTATATCGATTTAATGTTGTGGTTTATGGGACCTGTTAAACGTATCATTGGAGCTCATTTTGATGTTTACGACCATGAAAATTGCGAAACTGAGGATATGACCTCTGCCATTTTAGAATTTGAAAACGGTGCTCTTGGACATGTACTGACGACGACTACATTTCCTGGGGATAGTGTTTCAATGATTCACATTCATGGTGAGAAAGGCATTGTCGGTATTGGACCAGAAATGTGGCAGTTCGCTGACGATGAAGAACCTGAAATAGAACTTCCACCTTATCCTATGAATGTTATTCAAGATGCAATACAAGTTATAAACGATGGTGCGTCCCCAGCAGTTGATGGTTATGAAGGTAGACGTTCAGTTGAACTCAACATGGCTATCTATGAATGTGCCCGAACAGGCAAACCTGTTACAATGTAAAATCTCAAATTATTTCCTACATCCGGTGCGGTTAGATGAAGTTTAATTTTAAAATTTGGTAATTTTGGAGAAATATCCAAATCAACGGTATGAATGCTATTTAGCATTCCCCGTGGTTAGAAACCGCCAAATCAACGGTATGAATGCCTTAGGGCATTCCCCGCCTACAGAAGAACCAAAGGAGTGGGTTAAACCCCACTCCTTTGGTATATTAAGTAATTCAAATGAATAAAGTGCTGATGTTATTTGGTTTTGAGTTGTCCCCAAGTAAGAGCGATCTTACCAGATGGTTCAACATCTAAGGACTCACTCTTCATTACTGCTTCGATTTCGTCGTCGTCCAGAACACGGTCATAAAGCCGTACTTCATCAATTGTACCATTGAAAAAGTAGTTATGGTTTGCAGTTTCATTTGCGCCAGCACCGATAAGAAACTCTTGATCGGGGTTAAGATCTATATCAAAATTCTGTTCTGCTGCAAATTCACCGTTTACATAAAACCTATGATTTCCATCCGCATAGGTTCCTGCAAGGTGGTCCCATTTATCAAGATTCACCGCGGGACCTTGAGCTGATTTCCAATGATTGGCTCCGGCACCAATCCAAAACTGCCAAGTATTTTGGGGAGTACAATAGAAGATAAAACCTCGTTGTGGAAAGTCGGCACGAGATGATACGACGGCGCGATGTCCAGCACCTCCATCTGCGACGTTTGCCCAAGCAGTGATAGTGAAGACTTCTGGATTAAGATCCTTATGGTAAGGAACATTTACCTCGTCTCCAGCACCATCAAATACAACGCCACCCCCGAAGTAGCCGTCTTTTGTCCATTTTGTATCCCCCAACAATGTCCCATCGTGCCTATTGCCAGATGAATCACTGGTAGTTTCACCGCCATCTTTGTTGAAGTCCCAATAGGCTACAATACCTTTTTTAAGATCTTGAGATAGTACTGGTTGTACTGCCAGTCCTATAAGTAATAGTAATGATACGGTTATAGTGACATATTTCATTTTTATTCCTCTGTTTCAAGTTAGTTGAGAGTTGCTCATTTGTATTTAGACACAACACTTTACAACCTGTGAATAACGAATATCTCAATCCTACTTCGTTTTGAGTTGTCCCCATGTAACGGCGAGCTTATCCAACGCTTCAACAGCAGTCACGGGACCTGACATTACGGTAGCGATTTCATCATCGGTCAGGACACGGTTATAGATTTGCACTTCATCAATTGTACCATTGAAGAAATAGTTATGGTTAGCAGTTTCATTTGCGCCAGCCCCGATGAGTAATTCCTCTTCAGGGTTAACAACAATCTCAAATTTTTGTTCAGCTGCAAATTCACCATTTACATAAAACCTATGATTTCCATTAGCATAAGTCCCTGCGAGATGATCCCAGTCGTCAACTGTCACATCTGGTCCTTGAGCAGATTTCCAATGGTTTGGTCCTGCACCAATCCAAAACTGCCATGTATTGGCGGGAGTACAATAGAAGATAAAACCTCGTTGTGGAAAGTCAGCACGAGAGGAGATAACAGCACGATGTCCTGTTCCTCCATCAGCAACGTTCGCCCAAGCACAAATGGTGAAAACTTCTTGATTAAGGTCTGCATGAAAAGGAATATTTACCTCATCTCCAGCACCATCAAATACGATTCCACCACCGAAATACCCGTCGTTAGTCCATTGGGCATCTCCCACCAATTCTCCGTCATGGCCGTTACCAGACATATCTTTTGCTGTGTTGCCTGAACCTTCGTTGAAATCCCAATACGCAACAAGTCCATCAACAACTTGTGATAGTGCCGGTTGTACCACGAATCCAACGAGAAATAGTAAAGTGAATGTTAGAGTAATCTTTTTCATTATGTGTTCCTTTTGTTTCTTAAATTTGGAATGAGTAATAATCTATCCAATTGTGTTTGCAAATTAAATAGTCAGAATACTATGAGATTGTATCCTTATTTAACAGGTTAGATATAATATTCAAACCTATTGATTCTCAATTATATGTGTAATATGTGAAAATAGTCAAGAGAAAATGGAAAGTTAGGGTTATTTAGTTTTTTGAATTCTCATTTTATTTGGTAAGGACTGATTATTCCAAATCTTGAGTTAGGGAATGTTACTTCAGTATCAACATCCTCCGTGTGGCAGAAAACTCATCTGCTGAAAGGGTATAGTAATAGGAGGGTATTACACGACTAATGATTTGAACAGACTGTACGATAATCTTCTATATCGTGCTACTTGCTCCTTACTTCAAAATATGATAACATTTTGCAAAAAAAAACAAGTTGTCTTTTAATTAGTTCTGTTATCTAAGACATTGTAAAGTGAGGTTATTTGAATGTCCTGTCCTCGGTGTAAACATGAACATTGTGTCAAAAATGGTAAGGTTGAAGGAAAACAACGACATAAATGTAAAAGTTGCGGATTCCAATTTACACGAATTACTCCAAAAGGATATCCGCTTCAATTGCCTGCTTTATCTGTATTTCTTTATTGGCACGGGTTGTCAATGAATGCGATTGCGAAAATGTTATCTGTTTCTACGCCTACTATTTTACGATGGATACGGTAGTTTGGGATGCAACACGCACAGCCCCCACAACCAGCACAAGATACTGCTGTTGTTTTAGAACTTGATGAGATGTGGCACTATCTAAAAAAACAAAAGTTGTGGATTTGGAAAGTTTTGTGTCGTGATACAGGAGAACTCATCGCTTGGGAATGTGGTGATCGGGATAAAGCAACGTTGAATAAACTTCTCAGCAAGTTATCCCCATGGCAAGTAAAGTTATATTATACAGATGATTGGCATGCGTATAAAGCTGTTATACCGGAAAAGTTGTTAGTGCAGAGTAAAAAAGAGACACATCGTATTGAGCGTAATAATAACCTCATGCGGCATTGGTTTGGCAGATTTAGGCGTAAATCCATCATTGTATCAAAAAGTGTACAAATGGTAGACATAACAATTGCCTTGTTTGCCAAGTTCAGAGTAAA
>CAZZBB010000072.1:0-85125 GCA_964652195.1 uncultured bacterium
CACTAAAACAGGAGATCCACGCTTGGCAAACCCGAAGAAATGAACACCGAGCAAGTATGAGTTGGAGATTTACAACAGACAATGCGCGTATAAAACTCAAACGACTATATCCATCTATTAGCACATGACTTAGCACTAGTGTATCCCAACCACCTGTGCAATTTTTGATTGCATCAACAATATCATCATACTTCGGCTGGAAATAATCTGCGTCAATGCGTCCAACTCTTTCGGTGTCTGAAAAGTTTTTGACGAAGGTTAACCGTTGCTTCGGTTGCCAGTCGGAAAGTCCAAGTTCTGAGAGTAGAAGGGTTTGTGCATCGGTATAACGCATTTTTGATAATTCCGTAAAATCTTTTGACTGGAGATAGGTTTTTTCGATTAAAGATGGGAGAGATTCACAAACTGGAATAGGAATTTGATACAAAAAAGGAGGAGCAATTTCGGGTTGGGTACTACCGTATCTACCTCTTTCTATTAACGCTTTGCCATAAGTAGTGTTAAAGAAAATAGCAAGAAAGAAAGGGTTTAAGTTTCCACTCTTAACGATAAAGGTGTGGGACGATGAAATAGCATCAGTATTTTCAAGATATATTGCGCACTGACCTGCATTTGCTCCTGTTCGCGTTATCAGAATATCGTTTTGATGTATCGTGTTTTCTTGTAAACGTCCTGCATCTTCTTTCGAGATATAAACCGGGTTAGATGTCAGATCAATGGATAGCGGTCGGACATTTTGTGCCCTTAGGAACAGGACGCCATCGTCCACATAATTTCGCTTTATCTCTTTCGGATGTCTTATCTTGACTTGAAAATCAATTAGTCTATGTGAACCGATTTCTTCAAGTTGGTGTTGAATCTTCAAATAATCGGGATGGAAAAATTCTGCATCAAGCCGTATGGAATGCGATGATTCTATTATGGATTTGTAATTAACGATTGAAACCTGCATTATTTAGTTTGACCATCCCTTGTTTCAATTGCTTTCAAATCTTTTTCAGGAAGATTATCATACATTTCTTGTATCCGCTTAGGTTGAGTAATGAAAGTATCAGCAATTACATTAATTAACTGAAAGAAAGCATGAGCATCAGTTGTATCGCTAAAATCAATAACCCCGGGGTGAACAGCATTATTACCTGTTACCCTTAGAATATCTAATGATTGCTGGATTTTTGGGTCAAGACCGTTTGCTACCAGATTTTTTATTGCGTCATTGATGCTCCCTTTTTCACCAAGATGTTTGAGAAGCATTTCTATCGCTAATCTCAAAAGAGCACAAGCTGCACGTGGAGATTGATTTGCTATAGAAGCTGCTTCGTCATAAATGTCTTTAACCTCATTAGGTAAATCACTATTGACTAAAGGATACGATCCTCTGAGAGGATAAACAATTTTTTTCTCCACCCAAAATGTAGGTCCTTTACATTTGGCACATATAGAAAATTCTACTTTTTCCCCACCAACAGAAACAGAACCATCTTCATCATTAATGAAACCACTATCTGAATATAAGAATTCCCAAGACTGATGGGTATAAGTTTTACAATGCAGACAATGAAAACTTGAACTTTTATATTTCGGTGGATAATATTCTGACATGTTTACCTCCAAAAGCTTAAATTTTCGCTTTTTGCCCATGCAATAAAAACTTCTGCAATCCCATCGGGTAATTCGCCATTGTGGTTGTGTAGGTCGTGTTCTACAATCAAGTGTCCGTTTTCGTCTAATTTTGGCTGCCCATTTTCGTTTTGAAGGAACACATAATCGCCAGAATTATCTTTGCCACCTTTATCGGAAACAGCAAAAAAGGTTGGGTAGTTTTCAACTTTCGGACAAAGTAGCCCTTGGGCTGGATCTTCGTTCCATTTCTGCAGAAAAAGTACACTGGTTTTGGTACCGGTATGTGGTTTAAAGGTATTGGTATCCAAACCCACGACTGCCAGAATACGCGCACGATCTGCTATAAACTCACGGATATATTTGTCAGATGCGTTGTTGAATCTACCCTGTGGTAGGACAATCGCCATGCGACCACCCGGTTTGAGGAAATCTAAATTACGCTCAATAAAGAGAATATCGCGTCCGACTTTACTTTGTGCCTGACCGTTCCCTTTAAAACCGAGATTGTATTGGTGGAGAATACGGCGTTCCTTGATGTCGCCAGCAAAGGGTGGATTTGCCATCAGAATATCGAAATTGAAAAGTTTGTTTCCTTCGGATTCAGCTCTGAGTGCCTTGAGCCGATCAAATCCGTCTCCGTAGGTACGTACCCACCGGTTGTTTCTTTCCGTGTTGTCGCTCCACCGTTCGTAGTCCAATGTGTTCAAATGTAAAACGTTAGTTTCACCATCACCAGCGATTAGGTTGAGCGTTCTGGCGACCCGTACCGTCTTTTCATCAAAATCAATGCCGAATACTTTGAGAACGTGTTCCTTGTCATCGGGTGGGATTTCTGCATTACTGAAAAGGGTTCCGGTGAGTTTGAAAATCGTATGTACAGGGAATCCACAACTCCCAGCGGCGGTGTCAATCATTGTCTCACCGCGTTTGGGGTTGAGCATCTTCACGCACATATCGATCACGTGCCGCGGCGTGAAGTATTGCCCTTTTTCGCCTTTCGCAGACTTACTCACAAGATACTCAAACGCCTCGTCAACAATCTGTAAATTGGAGTTAAAGAGTTTGACGTCCTGCAAACTTGAAACGCAGACAGAGAGATGGCTATCCGAAAGTTCAAACGTTGTTGAATATTCTGGGAAGACACCTTTCCACTTGTCCTTTGCGTCGTCAAAAAGCCGCTGAATTTTAGTTTTCAGTTCGCTATCGGTTTGCCCTGTGTTTCTAAACTCCATAATACGAAAATCGTCGTCGGGAATGGCTTCAACAGCTTTCTTGAGCATCTCATAATCTGGATTTTCAACCTCGTAAGTGCTGTCAGTTTCTTGTATGGCGGTATTTATGCGTTGGCGTAGGAGACGGTTGATAAACATCTTGTCGTCTTGACTTTTAAATTCGTCATAGAGTTTGGTAAAGATGAGTTTGAAGACCTCCTCAAAAACATCAACACCCGCATTGGCGAGGACTTCATCTTCTAATTCCAAAATGATGTCCTTCAAAGATTTTCGCTCCGTGGCAAGTTTATCCTTAAGGATAAGGTCTTTTAGTGTAAAACGTTCGTTGAGAATATCGGCAAGGGTTTGATCTGCATTCGGAATATCGGTAATCTCTTCAAAATAATTCGGGTCTTTTCGGTGGTAGTGTGAGATTTGCTGTCCGTTTGTCCATACGGCGATGGGTGCACCGGTGGCGTTGCAGTAGGAACGGAGTTGATCTTTACCGTCTTGAAGTTTCGGCTTCTTTACCTCAACGATAATATACGGAGTATCAGGCCGGTCTTTGTCAAGGATAACAATATCGGCGCGTTTTTTTTCTCTACCAAAATTCACAAGGTGTTCAAATCTCACGCGTTCTTTCGGATAGCGATATTGGTTCAAAAGTCGTGTAGCATAAAGTTGGCGGATAAGTTCTTCGGGTTTTAGTTGGATGGGCTTTCTGCGGATGGGACAACGTATAAATGGGGTCTCTTTACCCTTCACTGGTTGGATAAGGATTTCTTCCCTCAATGCCTGAACCTCGGCATCTGTAAACAGATCAAGGTGGTAATTGCTGTCTTTGAGGATTATTTTAATGATGTCGTGTTGGGACATAGATTCTCCGTTCTGGTCTAATATAGGATTTACTACCCAAATAGAGTCGTAGTCAAGACTACCTGTTAGTTCAAATAATCTGTGTGTTGTGTCTGAAATGATAACACATGATAAAGAAGAAACAACTATTATTTTTTCAATTAACTATAAATGTCAATTGATCAGGATACTACTCCACCACCACATCAATTATCAAGCACTCATGTTTCATTTTATTCTACCATTTTTATCCTTCTTACTATGTAATACTTCTTTTATATTATATAGACATATCGGAATAAGTTCAATAGTACATAACAAATGACCAGGGATATTTAGTTCTCGCTATTTTTTTACAGGTGTCTATTTTATAAATATAGCAGATATAGTGTGACTTTATACACTATATCTGCTATGCTTCACCTTAAACTACCTTTTTAATAAGAATCTTTTAAACTATAGTAAACTTTTGAATTAATGAAACATTTTGAGATGTATGAGGGAACTCCGATTCCCGGCTATCACTGAGTTAAGTCGCGATTCTGAGATCGCTCCTACAGGGATTTTGTGTTATAATTTTTTATGTTCACTATAAATGTGATTCATACCGAAATGTAAGATCGGGGATCGGAATCCCCTCCCACAGAATGTAAGAGAAAATAAGAATCGGGGATCGGAATCCCCTCCCACAGAATGTAAGAGAAGAGAATGTAAGATCGGGGATCGGAATCCCCGCCTACAGAAGAGGAAGAGAAGAAGGCTACTTATGCTTCAAAGTGAGATAAATACCTAATTATGTTAGATGTATGGATAATGTGAATGAAAAAGTGTTAATATTTATCGTTATGAGAAGCTTGCACTTTCACGGAAACCTTCACGGAGCATTTTTGCGCCCCTTATCCTATAAGGGTTTATAATTTTAAATGCATCAATTCTCCGTGAATCACATATGTTAATATTTTAATAACTACAATTATCAGGCTATACAAAAATAATAATGATATGTAAATAGAAAATGGTATTTCCTAAGGGTAAAACACCATTGAAATGACTCTCAATAACAAATTATTAAGTAAAATCTGCTAAAAAGCAGCTCAGAAATCGTCCTCTCTCACATCCAATTACACTTGCAAATACAGCAAATTAATGATAGTATAATAGAGATGTCAACACATTTCAAAAGTGTTACGTTACACATGGATATACTATAATATAGATATTGGAGAAATTAGCATGTTAAGAATAATAAAAAACATGAGTAAGTATATACTTCTGACAATCCTTGTTGTAACAATTGCTGGATGTACTAATGATGTTGAAGAAAATGATGATCTTGAACCCCCTGCCACACCCAGAGGAGTAAAAACTATTACGGGTGATAATAGTGTCCGAATTGAATGGTATCCAAATGGAGAATATGATCTTGACGGATACACAGTGTGGCGGAGTGAGGATAACGTAGATTTTGATTCTTTATCCGATATACCTGTAGGTACAACAGAATACACTGATAATGATGTTAGAAACGGTAGAACTTATTATTATGCTGTTTCTGCCTATGATTTCAACGGAAATGAGAGTGAACTTAGTCCAGAAAATGCATGGGATACACCACGTCCTGAAGGTAAAAACATAAGCCTTGATGACTACCAACTTGCCCCTGATCGGAGTGGATTCGATTTTTCACATCCACAAAAAGGGAGTATAGCCTGGGATGATAGGACTACAGACATATATTTTGCCTTAGATACTGAAGTTAATATCACATATTTCTTTTCAGATAATGGTACTGCTATGCAGGATTTGGGGTATCATGAACACTTTGATGATGTTAATACTGTCCCTGAATTTGGTTATATTACCCTTTTAGTTGAAGCTATAGAAGGGCATATATATGCATTCTATACACCTGATGGAAATTTCGCTAAAGTTCATGTACGAAAACTATTTGATGATTCAATCACATTCGACTGGGCATATCAAACAGATCCAGAGAATATACAATTAGCACCTAAGTTGTTAGAATAAATTATAGAATTAAATTGCATTATAGTGTATCTCTTAAATACGAATTTTTCCCACTTACTATAATTACTCTTTGTAGGGGCGGGTTTATCTGCCCATTGGTTCAATATACAGTATATGGAAAGAATAAAGAACTTTAAAATATGATTTATGGGATATGCTCTATTTATAGTAATGCGTACACATCGTAATTACTAATGGATATATACTTTAAAGGATAGATAGTGAAAAAGTATCTTATTCTCTTGTTTATTATCTCACAGATAATATTTCATACTCAGATATTAGCAGCTGAGGAATCTCAATACCAAAAATATATTACGAAGTTAAAGAAACAGGATAAATCACGTAATAATATCAATAATCCTGTTTATCCGTTATACCGTGCACATTCTGATCAATATTATCCTACTCGAAGCACGAGTAAAGCAACAATTCTCTCCGCAACTATGCCAGGGTTAGGACAAGCTTATGCAGATAACTACCTAAAAGCAGTTGTATTCCTGTCTGCTGAAATTGGTGTCTTCTCATTAGCTTCTTATAATATAGCTCGTGCACTCCATTACAAAGAACATAATGAATTCAGAACAGGTTTCTTTGATGAGAAATCAGATATTTTCTTAGATAGAAATCAAATTGATTCAAGAATAGCAGACCATACACTTCGTGGTACACTTTTCCTCATCACAGGTATTGGGATACATGTTTGGAATATATTAGATGCATCAAAAACTGCTGAGAATTTTAATAATCGAAGATTTTCTCTCCAGACGCAACTAACTAATAGTGGAATGAATGCACTAATATTTACCCATCGATTTTAAACATCACACACTGACATGTTACCCCTGAGAAATATTAGTTATTCAGGTTCAATTACTATCAATAGAATTGTTGGTAGGACATATTCTGTGATGTCTAAGATGATGTAATCTGGAGTAAGAAACATGAATACTCGAAACTTCCTTATTCTTTTAGTATTAATTGGGGCAGCCTTTGCATTTTCAGATGTAATACCTGAAGGAAACATAATAAATAATGAAATCAATGCAATACCTCTTGTTGATGTTAAAACGGTTGCAAAACCACCTATCACAGTAGGAGAAAAATTAACATATAAGGTTAAAATTGGATGGGCACCGGTAGGACAACGAATAGATTATGTTAGTAGAAAAACAACAATCAAGAATAAACCTATTTACCATATCAGTTCCAAAGCCAAGACAGGAGCCCTCGTAAGCTTCTATCGTTTTCATAGTTTACAGTATACCTACCTAAATTTAGAAGAATTAAAACCAATACGTTTTAGAAATCAACTTCAAGATAGAAAATATAGTGCAATTGTTGAAATTAAATTCAGTGATCATGAGGCGGAATATAATAAGAAATCTCAATCCAAACCAAAAGCTCCTCAGAAACAAGATAAGAAAGTCATTAAAATTCCAATCGGTACACAAGATGAACTCTCTATGATCTATTTTCTTAGGTGTAAACAAATAGCCCCTGGGAACATATACTACTTCCCATTGATAAGTAAAGGAAAGGTGGTTAAAGTAGAATTAAGAGTAAAACGTGGGGAACGAATGAAGGTTAAAGGGATAGGACAAGTCGATACGCTCCTGGTGCAAACTTCAGAAGGATCACGGCTTTGGTTAACAGATGATCGGTATCATCTACCTATTCGAATTGAAGCAGATACGAAAATTGGCAAGACAACAGCAGAATTGGAAAAAAGAGAAATAATACGATAAGGAACATTTTGTGGTAGAGTTTTTACAAAATACTGATTATTATCAGAAGATAATTCATTGTATTAAAAATGGATATAACCCTCCTTGGATCGGAGGTCTTCCAAATTCATCAATTGCATATTTCTTGACCGCACTAATTGGAGACTTTCCAAATAGACCTATTCTAACTGTATTCCCTACACACCGTGAAGCTGTTCAGGTTATGAATGAGGTAGAGTCATTTCAAGAAGCCAATAAAAATAGAAATGAAGATAATGCTATAACACAGAGCAATCTATATCTCTTCCCTGGATGGCAAAACACTATATTTGATGGAATATCACCATCATCAAATATTGCAGTTGAAAGGATGCGGTGTCTCCATAGCCTTCTAACAAATGAAGACAGAAATCAAGCATCCGATCCCCAGTCGAAACCAAATCAAAGTGTGATTTTTTCCACAGTTCGATCTTTGTCGTATAAACTCCCACCACAATCAACCTTATCATCCGCATGTCGTACATTACAAATTGGCGATGAAATTGATTATACAGATTTTATCACTTTTCTATATCGAAGTGGATACAAACAGGTTGAACTTGTTGAAGTTAAAGGAGAATTCACACAACGCGGTGATATTGTTGATATATTCCCACTTACATCGGATTCACCGGTTCGTTTGGACTTTTTTGGAGATGAAATAGACGAAATTCGATTGTTTGATCCAACATCACAAGTATCGACAGATCAAGATTCTTCAGTTGTAATCACGCCTATGTCTGAGATCTGTCCAGGGTATATATCTATATCAAATTGGAAGACTGAAACTGAATGGATGATGAAAGAGGTATCAAATAAACCTGAGTTTATCGATTCTATTCGGCGTATGACACAATCTATACAATCATATATAAATAAGATTGAGTTAAATAATATATCTGAAATTGATGACTCCCCATTAGATATTGATGGAATTGAAGCCTTTCTACCATTGTTATATTCCGATACAGAAATGCTAATAGATTACTTGCCAGAAGATTTGATTGTTGTTCTGATTGAACCCCGATGGCAAATTCGTGAAGCTAATCAAATGTATGAACAACTCAAAGAGATATATGATAGGAGAGTTGAAGAAGAAAAATTAATGACTAATGTCGATAATTTGGTCATTTCTTATGATTCAATTAAAGAAAAAGTAAATAATTTTTTGAAGATTTCTCTATCTGTGGCATCTAATACTCTTGAAGACACATCAACTACCACTTTAGATGAAAATATTACTAATGAAACAGAAGATTCACAATTTGACTTACAACCACTTGGACTTGGTAGAGGAAACTACCAAATGGTTTTTGATCAAATCAGAAAGTGGACGAATAAAAAGTTTTTAGTTAACGTATTCTGTGAAACACCACAACAAGCAAAACGTGTATATGAAATGCTAATTGAACGAGATATTCCTCCTGAAGGAATTATGGTTAGTGTCGGGTTTATCTCAGAAGGTTTTTTGAGTGAATCCCTAAAGTTCGCTGTTATATCTGAAAATGAAATATTCGGAAGTCGGCAACGTAGAGCCACCACATCAAAACAACATTCAAGTGGTGCACCTCTCTTAAGTCTAATAGATATGAAACCGGGGGATTATGTTGTTCATGTGTCTCATGGGATTGCATTGTACGAAGGCATCCGTAGAATGGATATTGATGGACAAGAACAGGATTTTCTCATCTTAAAATACAAAGGTGATGATAAACTATATGTACCTACATATCAAGTAGATTTGGTACAGAAATACGTAAGTAATAAAGATGAGTCCTATAAACCAGTTTTAGATCATCTTGGTGGCAAAGCTTGGGAAAGTAAAAAGGGGAAAGCAAAAGCTGCAATTGAAGAGATGGCTGGTGAACTCCTAAAATTATACGCCGCAAGACAAGCAAATAAAGGGTTTAGTTTTCCTACCGATGTACCGTGGGAGGGAGAATTTGAAGCACTCTTTCCATTCCAAGAAACTGACGACCAACTTCAAGCTATTGAAGATGTCAAAGCTGATATGGAAGCGGTTGGTCCTATGGATAGACTCATCTGTGGAGATGTTGGTTATGGTAAGACTGAAGTCGCATTAAGAGCAGCATTTAAAGCTGTCATGTCAGAAAAACAGGTCGCACTTCTGTGTCCAACAACCATATTAGCTTTGCAGCATTATGATACATTCGAGAAACGTTTTAGTTCATTCCCAATCCAAGTTGAGATGTTAAATCGTTTCCGAAGCAGAAAAGAGATACAATCTGTAAAATCAAAACTTGAGGATGGATCTGTTGATATTGTAATTGGTACTCATAGTTTACTCTCAGATACCGTTTCATTTGATAACCTTGGACTATTAATTGTAGATGAAGAGCATCGCTTTGGTGTAAAACATAAAGAAAAAATTAAACAATATAAAGAAACTGTTGATGTATTAACATTGACTGCCACACCTATTCCGCGTACATTACATATGTCCCTTGTTGGAATTAGAGATTTTAGCATTATTAATACACCTCCAGCTAATAGATTACCAATACAAACTCATGTAATACCATACAACACTAAAGTTATTAGAGATGCAATAAATACTGAGTTAGCTCGTGATGGGCAAGTGTTTTTTGTTCACAATCGAGTACAAGATATTAGAAATTTTTCCCAAAAAATACAAGATCTTGTTCCAAACGCACGAATTGTGGTCGCACACGGACAAATGCCAGAACGGGAATTGGAAAACGTCATGTTAGAATTTGTACGTCATAAGCACGATATTCTGGTATGTACGATGATTATTGAGTCCGGGTTAGATATACCAAATGTAAATACTATCATGATTAATCGCGCTGATGCTTTTGGCTTAGCACAACTTTATCAACTTCGAGGTAGAGTCGGACGCGCAGATGAACAAGCCTTCGGATATCTGTTTTATCCTCCTGACAAACCTATCACTGAAGGGGCACAAAAACGACTTAGAGTCATTGAAGAATTCACTGATCTGGGTTCTGGCTTCAAAATTGCACTTAGAGATTTAGAAATTCGAGGCGCAGGTAATATCCTTGGCGCACAACAACATGGACATATTACTAAAGTAGGCTATGAACTATACTGTAAATTACTTGATGAAGCTGTAAAGACTCTTAAAGGTGAAAAGGTTGAGGAAGACATTGAGACAAGCATAAATTTACCTATTGAAGCATTCATACCAGATGATTATATCCACGAAAGTAGACAAAAAATATCCATCTATAAAAAAATATCAGCAATAAAAAACGACTCAGAAAAACAGAAATTGGTACACGAACTACAAGATCGATACGGTGAAATACCTGAACCGGTCTTGATGTTACTTGAAATATCAAGTATTAAACAATTCTGTCAGAAACTCGGGATTACTGCTATTGTGGCTGGAAATGAACAAATTAAGGCCACATTTGATGATATGAATCCTAAAGTTGACCCAACTAAGTTTGTTGAAATTATTCACAATAATTCAATTTTACAACTAAGACCACCTGCACAACTCATGATTTCAATTGAGAATTTAAACGGTAGGGCACTATTAAAAGAACTTCAACGCGTATTAACAATGTTTCTTGAAAATACTGAATAAGTCTATAATAATTAAACTAACGTGAATCGGCTAAACTCTTGTAGGAGGGATTTCGATCCTCAACCTCAACTCAAAGGGATCTGATACCAGAAATTAACCTACAACGCTATTGTTAAAGCAGGTTTTAAGTAATTAAAGTTTCATTTACTTACATCGAACTCACATTAGAATATGATATTACTTATATTATAAAAGGAGAACAATAAAGTGAAAAAAATCGTTATTATTGTGACTTTATTTATTACATGTTTTCTCACTTGGACACTTGTCAAATCAGACAGTCATGATACTGAAGAGCAACAGATTGATAAGAGTCAGATTATCATCGCTGAGTTTAAGTGGAAGGGCGAACTACAACAGATCTCACTTATCGAATTAGAGACAGCTATTGCTGAATTACCTGTCTATCGACAGCAAAATTACTCTACCAAAGAAGGTAAAGCTGAATACTTAGAAGACTATATTGATGAAAAACTCAAACTTCTGCAGGCAGCCGATTTAGGTTTCGATAAACTTGAAGATTTCTTAAATAAAATGGATGACTATACACATCAACTCATGGTTGAAAAACTTACTGAAATCGAAGTTGATGCCAAAGTACAATTTAGTGAAGAAGATCTTCTGGAATATTATGATCAACATAAAGGTGATTACATTGAAGAAGCAAGAGTAAGGGCTACTTGTATCACGCTTGACGATGAAGATTTAGCTCATGAAACTTTGGATCAAATTAAAGCTGGTAAAGATATTGTTGAAATGGCAAAAGCACTTTCTGATGACAATAAAATTGCTAATGGCCCAGGTAAAAATGCTGACGATCCAGGAAATACCAACTTCTTTACCAAGAGTGCTTCACCAAATTGGTCAGAATTCATAGAAGCAGCTTTTGAACAGGAAATCGGGGAAATGACCGAGGCAGTTTTTGAAACTGACGTGGATGATAAGACATATTATCTCATTTTCAGAAAAGAAGAACATCAACCTGATCGACAGCAAGAGTTTGATGAAGTTAAGTCTGATATTGAACGGAAAGTTCTCAGAGAAAAGAAACGAGCACGAATTTTTGAATGGATTGAGGAAATGTCTTCTGCAGCAAAACTAAAAACCTATCCAGAAAACATTCCAATACCACCTGAACCAGAAGAAACTGAACAACAAGACAATCCATCTGATGAATAGATTCACAATGTAAAGGAGGAAATTCATGAAAAAATATAGTAACATTTCAATTTTATTACTCACCATACTTGCTCTACATCCGTTTTTTTATAGTTGTGGTGATAAGGCTATCGGTGCTGATGGAACTGTGATCGCTGAATTTGAATGGGATGGAAAGCAGAGAATCACTCTTGAAGAAATGATGCAGGAAATCAGTGAACTACCTGAATATAAACAACGACAATACCAAGATAAAGAGGGTCTTTATGAATACATGACACTTATGGCTGAAAGCCGTCTGATCCTTTGTCTGGCAAAAGATCAGAACCTTAACGAAGATCCAGAAATTCTGAAGAAAGTTAAAGACTATCTTCATGAATTAATGATTGATAAATTAACTGAACAAGAAGTTGATCAAAAAATCAGTTTATCTGAAGAACTTTATCAAGCGTATTATGACGTTAATAAGGAAAATTATGTTCGTCCCGAACAAGTAAGACTCCTATGTATAACCCTTCAGGATAAAGAACGGGCTGATGAAGTCTTTGCAGAAATAAAAGCAGGAAAAGACATTGCTGTTTCCGCACAAGAACTATCTGATAGAGGGGAATTGGTTGGACCAGGTGCAAATCCGGCAGCCCCTGGAGATACCGACTACATCAGTAGAAACTCATATCCTACAGGGACTGAACCGTTTATGGATGCTGCCTTCAATGCTAAAATCGGAGAAATCCACTCATCTGTAATTGAAGTCGAAGTGCAAGGACAGAAATTCTACATGATGTTTCGCAAGGATGAAGCCAGAGACGCTTTTCAAAGACCTTTTAGTGAAGAAGATGTCAGGAAGGATGTTATCAGAAAGGTTGAACGTGAACAACGTGATGAATTAATGGAAAACTGGATTAAACTTCTCAGAGAACAGGCGGAGGTAAAAACCTTCATCGACCGGATACCAGAAGATGAAACTCCTGAAGATGTTGAAGAAACAACTCCTGAAGAAGGAAATCCAGAAACTGCCCCTGAGGAATAATTCTTCATCGGATATGAAAGACGGGTAGTGCGATTATATCTACCCGTCTTCATAATTGTTGATATACTGCAATTGTTCATTCACTACCTTCAACAAATTAGAATCAAATAAGCATTACGTTCTTGATAGGAAATATTTATTGAAGAAAAAATAAACCTACTGAATCTAACAATTAGGAATTAATAACTACCTAATTCTGGAGATAGATCATGAAACCAAAAACATTCATTCCAACTATTCTGTTTATTCTTCTACTAATCAATATCGCATCATACAGTACAGCACGTGTCATAGATAGAATTATCGCTTTTGTAAACGATGATATTATTACGCAAAGACGACTCGACATATTGGTAAACCAACGGGTTTTTGAACTTCAACAAGTTTACCGTTTCAGTGAAGTTGAAGCACAAAAAGAAGCCGAGAAACAACGAAGGGAATTATTGGATAGATTGATCCGTCAAATGCTTTTGTTAGAAGCAGCATTAACTCTTAAAATACAAGTTTCTGATTCAGATATTGAAAAACAGATTCAAGATTTTAAAAACAAATATAATATTCCAACAGACGAAGAATTCACGAAGCTACTAAACCGAGATGGACTTACTTTTCAATCTTTTCGTGAGCAAATCCAACGAAATCTAATGACTGAAAAACTCGTGATGGGTCGGATAATTCCAAGATTACAAGTACGTGATAGTGATGTACAAAAATTTGTTGAAGAAAATCAAGATCAACTACCAACTAAAGCAGAAAGAGTACATTTAAGACATGTCTTTATAACATTTAAACCAACTGAAGAAGATAAAAAGGCTGCATTTGATAAAGCAAGTATTGTATTAGAAGAGATTAACGCTGATAAATCCCAGTTTGAAAAAATCGCTAAACGTATCACATCAAATGAAAAAGCTGGGACACTTATCGAAACTTCACCAGCAGAATTGCTGAAGTTTTCAAATGAATTCCTCACAACCCTTTCTAAACTCGAACAAGGACACATTAGCAAACCCGTCGAATCCAACGATGGTATACATATTTTCTCCGTCGAATCTCGGACAGAAGAGAAAATTTCATTTCGCTACATGACTATACCTTTTCCAATAAGTGAATCAGCAATGACAGATGCGCGGGAGAAGTCCGTTGAAATCACAAAAAAATTGCAAGATGGTGAAGATTTCAAGACTCTCGCCACACAACATTCTGATGATAATGAGACAAATACTAAAGGTGGGGACTTAGGGGTTATAATTCTTACAGAAATATCTCCTGGTTTAAGTGAAGTTATCAGAAAAATTGATGTTGGGAAATATAGCGATCCACTTGAAACTGAACAAGGTATTCATATTTATTATGTAGAAGATAGAATTATCCCTGAGTTAACTGCTGAAGAGAAGCAACAAATTGTTGGAATTTTACGACAACAACTATTCGAAAAAGAATGGACTGCATATACAGATTCATTACTCGAAAATGCATATATTAAAATTAAACCAGATGCAGTTCCAACTTTGGCTACCGACAAAAGTATACCGGAATCTAATTGATTGATATATCTGTGCAAAATCATAATAAAAAGAAACAACAAGATAAAAGTAAGTCCACTAATAAACTTTCTTTTCCTCTTTCAGATATTAATGTGGATTCTGTGAATAAGAAATACTCTACACGAAGAGTTCTATTAACATCTCTTTTTCTATCACTTCTTTTTCTTTCTATTCTCTCTCCACTCAATCCTATTTCTGCTCAAGATTCAGCACCGACTGTACCGGACTCTGAAGACAATACAAATACTGAAGAAGTTCAAGATACAGATACTGTTGAAATTGCTCCTATTAAAACATTAGATCCAGAGACGATGACACCAGAAAAGGATACTGTTATTGGGGATGGAGATGAAGTTATTTTGCAGGACAACTTCGTTCAAATCCATGGAGATGCTCTCATAAAGTATGATAATGTGATTCTACGCGCAGATCATGTGTGGGCAGATTTCAATGATAATCTTATCCGCGCATCAGGGAATGTATATCTCAAAGTCGGCGAAGAGGAAACATACTCCGACGAACTTGTTTTTAATCTTGAAACAAAAAAGGGAATCGCACGGAACGGTTACACCTTTAGTGACCCTTGGTATTTCGGTGGGAGCGAAATCTTCAAAATTGAAGACAAAAGATCATATATAAAAGGTGGTAGTCTTACAACTTGTTCACTAAAACATCCACACTACCATTTTAGCGTATCAGAAGTCATTATCCGTATGAACCAAGAAATGATCGCAAAGAATATCGTTCTACGGATCGGAGGTATTCCACTCTTCTATTTTCCTGCAATTCGACGGGACCTAAGAAAAGGGAAAATAGCAAAAATCATTGTAAGAGTGGGAACTGATAGTTACCAAGGACCAAATATCGGTATAATATTACCTTTAGTAAGAAAACAACGGTATGATGCTGCGCTCATTTACGACAGAAGTGCAAGGAGAGGACAGGGATACGGTTTTGAAGGAAAATACAGATTCCGTGATACACAATTCAGAGAGATACATATTCCTATACCGCCTGACGCCACGCCAGCACAACGAACAAAGTTAGAGGAAAAAGCTGAAGAGATATATGACCGGCTTGAGGGGGATTACGATAGATATTGGTTAAAACAACTCTTTTTAGAATATACAATTACCGAAGAAGATGCAAATCGTGCAAAAGAAGAAGCTGAAAAAATACTTGAGCAACTGAATAAGGAAGATGATGACTTCAAGACTATAGCACAAAGAGAGTCAGACCATAATGATACACGCTATGATGGTGGAGATATGGGATTCCTGGCACGAGGTGAAACTGACGAAGATGGAATTCCTTTACTCGATCCCATATTAGAAGAGGCAGCTTTTTCTCTCAAGGAAGGTAAAATTAGTAGTCTATTGAGAACTGAAACCGCTTATCATATATTGAAAGTCGAACGAATTCTTGATGTTTACGGTGAACGCGAAATTAAACTCTTAAGAATTGATATAGCAATTGAAGCAAGTAGTGATACACAACAAAGCATACGGGATATAGGTGAGAAAATACATGAAAGGGCAATTGCTGGCGTATCCTTTGAAGAACTTGCTTCTGAATATCCAGAAGCAGTAATATCAGAGATAAATGATGGAGAAGGTATGCCACTGAATGAAATGGAGCAGTACTGGCAATACTCTATAAGACGAATGCAAAACCCAGGTGATATTACGGAAGATCGTCCTATACTATCTGCTGAAGGAAATTACATTTTTCAACTAATAAAAAAGGATGAAACACCCACTTTTGAAGAAATAGCAGAAGAATTTGAAGCTAACTGGGAAACTTTCCAAAATGAAGTAATGACAACCACAGAAGAGGAAGGGAAATCTGATAATAAAGATGGTAAAAAAACAGAGGACAACGAAAAAACTCCTGAAGACAACAACGATACAGAAATACTAGATGAAACGGAATTGAAACCTGATGATTCACCAGATTCTGAAGTAAGTGAGGATGATAAGACAACACAACCTAAACAAGATGAAGATGTGCCGACTCCTGAAATTGAAGACACGTTACAAGCGGAAGCAGTCGAAGTCGGTGAAGATATTGTAGAAGGTGAAGAAGATGAAGAAAAGATTGAAGTTTATAGAAAACACGGATATCGTGGCAAGTGGGAAGATCCAAGACAAGTCGCTTCTGAAGCACAAAGTCTATATGCTGGGGAATATAGTCGCGTTATAAAAACAAAAAAGTCGCTTCGACTCATTAAAGTGGATAAGAAACGTAGCTATATTGGGGATATATACTTCTACGGAGCAGACGAATACTCATTTAGTAGACAAGATGCTACAAGAATCGGTAGACGCTGGAATATGCGATGGGGACACAGACAATCTTTCTTTACGCCTTGGGATAGCCGAAAAGATGGACGACGACCCATTAGTTTTGTCGGAAGGACTGATTTGCGAGCACTTTCATATAAGGAAAACTTCCAACTACCAAATGAATCTACACTCAGATCCTTTGGAATCCTTACATACGGATCCGCTTTATCCGCCGCAAGTGACAAAGACATTGATAGAAACGGAAATCTCACATATTCAGAAGAAACAATCGGTGATATTACATCAAGACTTGAGGTGCGACATGTACAGGATTTCTCCGGTGAAGGTACAACTTCTCTACAAAAACTACCGCAATTCACTTTGAATTTCTCAAGAATGAGATTCAACAGATTGCCTGGTTTCGAATTCGTTAATAACCGCTTAGTTTCCGTATCTGACAGACTGAAAAGTGATAAACCAATACTATCACTACTGGCATTTCCTACTCTTGAAGATACAAGCTTTGACATGGATATTCAGTTCGGGAACTTCTATCGACAAAGGTATCGAGGTAAATTTGGTGATGAAAATAACGTATTCCTACAAACCTTAGATTTAGGGTTTGACCTGCGTAAACAATCAACCTTATTAATTACTCCCCTACGGGAGCTTAAATTCAGTTCCACACTGAATACAAATATGATATGGCACGATAAAGATCAAGAAAAGAATAGAAACATTATTCGTGGGGTTTATAGTATCAGATCACAAGCAACGAATACACTATTTCGGATATACAAAACCAATTATATTCCAGGTGTTCGAAAACTACGGCATGAATTACAATCAACACTCACTTTCGATTACCAACCTGCAATCGATGAGGAAAGCATACTCTATCCTTTTGGACCCAGTACTTTCTTCTATGAGCGGAAAAGACTTACCTATAATTTCAATACGAATATTGAAATTAAAACGCGCAGGAGTGAAACTGCACATCGTATATTCTATTATGATACACGGCTTACAGCAGATTTCACAGAGTTTGAGTCTTTATATAGGCGTAAATATGAACCAATTGAAAGTGATTTCACTATTGTACCACTTCCAAGTCGGAACCTAAATATGACCATTCGTCTAACACATGATCCAAATCCACATCCTATTGATGGAAAACAATTCAAAATGGTTGGAGTCCGAACCAACATACGGTACACAAGAAAGAAATGGTACGTTAGTTTTGGTAATTCTTTTAGTAAAAGACACACATCGTTACGGGCATCCCGCTCAATGACGGCAAACGGTCGATACCGTGTTAGCCGAAACCTTGAGTTTGATTTCAACCTAATCTATTATCCAATTGAAGGACAGTTTTACTCACAGCGAATCAGTATGAACCGTAATTTGCACGATTGGAACTTACGAATCTCATGGAGTCGTGTTGGAATTAAACGGGAACCCCCGTATGACACCGTTCGGCAGGACTTTACATTCCAAGTTAACCTAATTGGAGAGTCCGCGATATCCATGGGTGTTGGATATGATGCAACTACCGAAACTTGGGGTCTCCACACATTACCTGCCGGTGTACCATACAATTCATTTGGTGCAGGCAATTCCCTTGGACGTTCATTCTTCTAAATATTAATGTAACCTATCAATTATCGGACAATACCAATATGCTTCTTAAAAACCGTATCAGCATAATCACAGGTGGCAGTTCAGGAATAGGACGTGGAATCGCATTAGAATTCGCTCGGGAAGGGGCAAAAATCGTAATTGCCGACATACAAGAAAAACCACTTAAAGGCAAATACCACGAAAAAGATACCACAACACTGACCACACAAGAAATACAGAGTTTAGGTGCTGAAGCAATATTCATACAAACCGATGTTTCCGATGAAGAAGAAGTAAAAAACTTGATTGATCAGACCGTAGAACATTTTGGTGGAATAGATATACTCGTCAACAACGCAGGGATACATATACCCGGTGAATCACAAGATATCTCTATAGAAGAGTGGGATAAAGTTATTGGGGTAAATCTACGCGGTGTATTCATGACAACAAAACTTGCCATTCCACATATCGTTAAATCAGATTTTGGACGGATCATTCAAATTGCATCTATACACGCATTCGGAGGTGGAGCAGGTCCAGCCTACGCAGCCGCAAAGGCTGCAGTTGTGAACATGACGAGAGACACAGCCTTAGAGGTAGGTAAACATGGCGTAACAGTAAATGCAATTTGTCCCGGATATATTGAAACAGCGATTCAAGATTACCTATCACCAGAAGAGATACAGTCCTCATTAGAAAAAACACCTATGGGACGGTTAGGGTTACCAAAAGACATCGGACGCGCAGCAGTTTTCTTCGCATCGGATGATTCAGAATGGATCACAGGAACATCACTCCTCGTTGATGGTGGCGCATGTGCAAAAACATAGCAATCCACATTTCAATAAACAACAAACTGATACCTATTAACCAATGCCTACCAAAACCCACACCACTGCAGTAGTCCTAATCCCTCCTGAGTCATTACAAAAACCCATCCAAGACATTCGAAAAAAACATGATAGAAACTACATCAGATGGATGCCACACATCACAATGCTCTATCCATTTGCATCGCAAACCGAATTTCCAGAAACAACTCCAACCTTAGAACAGACTGCGGAAGAGACTACATCATTTACAGTAACTTTATCCTCATTCAACGCATTCAAACACAGAAAATCATCCACAATGTTTCTCACACCGGAGCCAGACGATGATATTAAAAGGTTGCACGAAACACTCATAAGCCATCTTCCAGATTACGATGATACTGCCAGATTTCCAAACGGTTTTACACCCCACCTATCAGTCGGACAATTCCAACACCAAACACTCACACAAGAAAAACTACGATTGCAAACAAATTGGAAACCTATCCAATTTAATGTTGATTTGTTTTATCTAATCTACAGATCACCAGAAACCGATGATAGATTTGTCATAGCAGAAGAATTTCTATTTAAAAGCATTGTCTCTTAATAGGTAGGTTCAGCTTCCAATCCAACCGTAAGGATTTACATCGAAACACCTAACAACCCACGAGTCAACTGAAAATCTATATTCCCTCTACTATGCAACTTTGGTACATATTCACGAGATGCCACTGCGACTATCAAACCCAACATCTCTTCTACATCAACAGACCCTAAGTCTATATCTGAACCAAAGTTTTCTTGTGTTGTTGTATCCGTTGATACCTGAACAAGTGGTACCATAGCATGAGATTGAAGAGGAGCACCCTCAATATGGACAAATCCGAGTTCAACACCTGTTGCAGCTAATCCTGTAAGAATCTCAGTTGGCTGGTCAGTAGGAGTCTCCATTACATGAAGACCTTTTTCCTCGACCCGTTGTCCATAAGCAAGTGAAGGAGAAATAGATAGGACTTCTGACAAAAAGGACGCATTAGAAGGTACAACCACTGTGCCACCTGCTGTTGTAATTTTCAATAACAAATGCATGAGATTCTGCGATACATGCTCGACGACCTGTCCTGTAGACATGACCGCAATACATAGGTGTTCTAAGCCGGCATCCACAACAGGAATCGATGGCTTATCCGATAACTCTTCCTCAAACCAATTCTGCACTTTATCAATCACTGAATCAATCCCACCATCCAGCTGCACACTTGCCCATCCGTAGTCATCAGGGGAAATACCCAAATTCTCTATCTCATGGCGTACATGGTCATTATGCGTCTTTTCACAACCGTGTTCAAGAAGCAACCCTATAGACACCGAAGGGTGTGTCAGATGTCCAATCATAGTTCGTGTGTATATCTCTTCCGATCGTCCACTGGATACTCCACATCCTTCTGTATGTGGAAGTGTAACAAACCTTGAAATTCCTTGTTCCTTTCCAATCCTTTGTTCATTACATTTACTTACAATCATCTGTGCTATCTGTCCAGAACATAAACTTGTAGGTAAAATCAAAGCAAGTTGATCACTTCGCATTCCATCATCAGTTTGATAAGCACGAAAAGTATATTCAGATGAAATTGGTTGCTTTTCGTCAATAGAATCAATTGAAATCGGGGCACCAGATTTTATCTCAGATGCTTCAAGCATAGGAGATAAGTCAGTTGGTCCCGTCTGTTTCCAATCACGCCATAACGATACTTGTGAGTTTCCCGCTTTTTCACCGACAGAGAGTTCACCAGAAGCAACATCAACTGTCAAATCAAGCATCCCTTCACCGAGTTGTTCCATCGGTGTTCCATCAAGATACGCACCAGCATTTACATCCATGTCTTTCTGTAACATCTTAAATCTGTCTGTTGTGGTAACTATTTTAATCGTAGGAACGAATGGGAAATTCGTGATAGATCCATTACCTGTAACAAAGAATATCATATTGGAACCAGATGCCACCTGACCAGCAATACTCTCTAAATCGTTCCCAGGACTATCCATAAAATAGTAGCCTGTATCCTTCATCAATTCGCTATAACTTATGACGTAGTCAAGGCAAACATCTGGATTCCGTTTCATGGCTGCACCAATAGATTTAATCGCAATGTTATAAAGTCCACGGAAGTTATTCCCACCTGATGGATTCCCTTCTGCAGAATGTCCATGCCAACCGACACGTTCCTTGAATTCCTCAACTGTATTCAGGAACTTACGGGCAGTTGCGACATCACGAACATTCTGTAGTAAATACGCTTCAGCACCAATTAACTCATCAGTTTCCGCCAAATTCGCACATCCACCATATCTGATTACCTCTTTAGCAACATAAGCTGCCAATGGATTACCAGATACACCAGAAAAAGCATCTGAACCACCACACTGCAACGCAATCTTTAGATTCTCCAATGATTGCTCTGTACGATTGACAGTATCTACTAAATCTAACCATCCATTTATGGTATCAATTCCGCGTGTAATGTTATCATCAAAACCACCATCAATTCTGAAGAATTCATGTAAGACATTCTCAAGTTCATACCCTTCATGCAGCATATATTCTTTTAACATCTTATTTGTCACTGCTTCAGTTCCATAATCGACAAGAAGTATTGCACCTATATTCGGATGTATTGTAAACCCAGCAAGTGTCCGAAGTAGCATTTCTATGTTATTCGGAGTCTTATCCTCTCCACCTTCTGTATGCGTAACCGCCACAATTCCATCTATATTTGAGAAATCATCACTGATACCTTTACAACTGTCAGCAAGCCTTCTTGCAAATCCAGAAGTACGAGCGGTTGTTCCCATAATCGCAATATAATTTCGTGTACCAACACCTCTGTCCCCATGACGACTATAACCAAGAAAATGACGGGTCTCTGGGTGTTGATCAACCTGTCTTCCAGGTCTGAAAGAAGTTTCATCTAATCTATAAGGTACAATCTCATCAATAAAATTCGGGTGAGTCGGTAGTTCAAAATCTAAATTACGTATTGATAACGAATCAATCATTTTTTGATTGCAAACATAATCTCCAGACCTGATCGTCTCTGAAGCATAACCAAAAGGCAATCCCCATGACAAAAGAGGATCATGTGCTGATATAGAATGTATTGCAAATCTATGTCCTTCTAATACTGTATGAGAAAGAGAAAATTGGAATCCATCGTATTGAATTTGAGATCCAGATTCTAATCTCTGTGTAGCAATAGCTACGTTATCATCTGGTGCAGGTAACCGAGCAACACTTGAAAAGTCATATTGCATACTAACTCCTTATACTATTTCCATTACCGACGATAGACACTCACTTCAATGGCATCCTGTTTTACCCAAGGCAGATCAATATCAAACCAATGTGTTTCGCTATCATATTGTGTCCGAACATGATCAAGATAATCAGCCATAGCATCAGCACCTATACCAACATTATCAGCCAATACTGTCGCTGGATCAGTCAATTTAGGTTCTATCGCTTTAAAACAAGGAAAATAATTGTCAAAGTTGTTGTCAAGTATAAGAAAATCTACTTGGTCTTCTACTTCTATACTTCTTAATACTTCCTCCGCATCACCAATACGTGAATCTACCAAATCTGCAACACCAGCCTGTTCAAAATTTGAACGTGCCTGTTCTGCGCGTTTGGAATCTATCTCAACCGTAATTAATCGACCTGAACCGATTGTTTTTAATACACGTAAGATCCATAATCCTGAGTAGCCAATAGCAGTACCACATTCAACAATTAATGATGGTCTTGCTTTCTCAATACAATTAGCAACAAATTCCGCTTTTTCTGGTCCCAACATTGGGATTCTCTCTTCTCTACACTGTACTTCAACTTCATGCAATACTTGATCAAACATTCACATCCTCCATAAACCGATCATCGGACTATTTTACATATAAAATGAATCTATTATAAATTTGCCAAATTTGCAGGGTTAATTAGTTTTAAGAATTCTCAGTTCCTGAGTGTTACTGATAGTTTCTTTCGTAGGGAATCAACGCAGCATGCACATATGGCATGCTGCGGGGTTGAACCACAGGTGAAACCCAACATTTCCTGTATTCCAAATGTTATATGTTGTGTTTCGTCCTCAACCTAACCTACATGTAGTTTATATAGAACTGTGAAAAACATAACAGAAAAAACGAAAACTAAATAACCGTATAAATTTGACATTTAGTTTCTAAAAATGATAAAATTTAACAACAATCTAAATGTAATCGCTCTTCATATTCTACAAGTTTCAGACTCTGTAGTTGTAATTTATATATCTTTCAAAATATGAGATATAATACACGATTATAGTCTAACGGTCAAGATGTCCTAACCCTAAGTTAAGGTTATTAAGTTCAAATATTTTCATGTTGATGTGTGTTACTGATAATTTCATGCGTAGGTTGGGTTGAACCGTAGGTAAAACCCAACATGTCCTGTATGGATAGAGGTATCTTTAATTATCTTGCATTAAATAAATTGGAACCCTATACAAATTTCGGTGTATATGAGTATGTACCTTCGGAGGGTCAGATGCCAGAATTAGATGATAAATTAATGCAGCAATTCCAAAAGGGGGATGAAAATGCATTCACACTTTTGGTACGCAGACATCAACAACCTCTAATTAACTTTATTGCAAAGTTTACAGGAGATAGAGATAACGCTGAAGACTTAGCACAAGAGACATTTATACGAATGTATAAAGCCTCTGATCGCTACAAACCTGGTCGTGCACAGTTTAAAACTTGGATGTATTTTATCGCAAGAAATCTATGCAAAAATGATATACGGAATAGAGCACGAAGGGATAGATTTCGTGTTGATAATGTCACATCAAACCATAACGATAATGGAGAAAACGAAGAAGATATTGATCTCATTGCAACTGCACCCGCAGATACAGCATTGCAGCCTGAAGCAGCTATAGAACGGAAGGAACTCCGAAATACTATCCAAAAGGCAATTGCTGAATTACCAGAGCAATACCGATTTCCACTCATACTCAGGGATATTCAAGGATTAAGTTATGACGAAATTGGCAAGATTCTTGACCTACGTAGTGGAACGACAAAATCTCGAATCAATCGTGCAAGGATAATGTTAAAAAACAAACTTAAACCATACATGGAGACAATATGAACTGCCTACAGATTGAGGAAAACTTCTCTTCTCATTTCGAAGATACGCTTGACTATCAAACTTTACAGAAATTTGAAAAACATATTTCAAATTGTGAAGCGTGTCAGAAGGAATACAAACTCTTCCGCGAATCTGTTACTGAATTACGACAACTGCCACAGGATCAACCCTCACCTTATTTCTTAGCAACAATACAACAACAACTGAGCAAAGAACAACCCGCAGGACTTTCATTCTGGCAGCGAATTAACGCTAAATTTGTTACACCTAAGTGGGCAGTAAGTGGGGGATTGGTTATGTTAATGACAATCATAGGTGTTTTCATATATCAATTCGATGTAGGTAATGATGATAATACTCCGTTGGACACACTAACCCAATCAACTCAAATGGTAGAAGATAAATCGTCTTCAGTCATCGTCGAAGATTCAAGACATACAACAAAATCTCCAACTCTTCGGAACAATCTTAATCATTCAGGAATTGGTTCTTCAATTTTTTCAAACACTGTTTCTGGAAAACCAATGCAACAAAGGTATGTCCTTAAACAGGTAAGTTATTCAACACCTGTCACTGGTGGCGGATTATAGTATACTACTATGAAATGAATGGATAAGGAATAGACATGTTTGATAATCAAAACACACATACACTCAAGACTGAACGAATAAATAACCTTCTTTTTCATACATTCATATATATCTTTCTATTTCTTTTCATTACTGTATTATCAACTGAAGCGAAAGATAATTTCCTACAACTGTTTGAAAAGGAATTCAAAAAGGTTATAAATTCCGCACGTCCTGCTGTTGTTAAAGTATTAGCAACTCGTAATTCCAAAAACAGATTGCAATCAAATGTCGGAAATATTACGTTGCTTCAGCAAGACGTTAGTTCCGGTATACTATTAGATAAGAATGGATACATTGCTACAACAACGTTCAGTTTTGCACCCAATAAAATTGAGGTGGTTTTTCATAATGATCAAAGGGCAACCGCCAAAGTCATAGGTATAGATCAATTAACTGATATTGTTGTAATAAAAGTTGATGATGATTTACCAAAAAGAGTAAAACAAGGTGATTCCACACAATTAGATATTGGCTCATTTGTTTTTACAATCGGAAGTACACATGGCGATCATCCAATTGTTTCGTTTGGAATCGTGAGTGGGTGTGAGTATTTACCTGAACTCCCTTGTGATGAATTAATTAAAATTAACGCACCAATTTCTCCTGGAAATAGTGGAGGAGCAGTTATAAATACATCCGGCGAAGTAATCGGAATGATAATGGCTATTCTTACTGAAAAAACTGAAATGGGGTTACTACAACCAACCATTCAGTTGGTGAAAACACAAAAAATCACTTTTGCATTACCAATTGAAACAGTCAAGTCGGTTGCTGATGAAATAATTAAAAATGGGAAAGTTTCCAGAGGATGGCTCGGTGTTGACATTGAAACAAGTGATTTTGGGGTTTTCATTACACGAGTCGTACAAGACAGTCCTGCACAAAAGAGTGGACTCCTACCAAGAGATATAATCCTTGAATTTAATAATGATCCAATCAGACACTACTTCGAACTTCTAAGAAGAGTAGGCACTTCAACGCCAAGTACAGATATTACTCTTAAAATACGTAGAGATGGGCGTATTCAAAGTCATACTGTTAAGCTCGGGGAAAGACAAGACTCAAAGTAGGTTTTTCCTATCATCCTGAACTCTTTAGGTTAATTTCTAACATATACTCAGATAATCCTATTTTAATCGGTTGAACTCATCAAGGTAAGCGCGAGCAATTTCTTTGTTACCTTTGATAATCAATAGGTTTTCACTATTCCGTGTTTCAGCATTTTTTGAGAAATTATATGAACCAGTTATCACTGTTTCTCCATCAATAATTATGACCTTGTGATGCATAGCTCCAGGTTCATTATCTAATCTAACAGACAATCCTGCTTTGTCCATACTATCGTATTCCGAATATCCCTTATTGCTTTTTTTCTGGTTGGCATCAAATATACCATCCACAGAAATACCCGAGTCAAACTGTTCTTGCATCGCCTTGCCTAACTTATCATGGGTAAAAGAAAAAGCCATGAAATGAATTGATTCTTCTGCTGCTTTAATTTCTTTCAATAGCGGAGAAATAGTATCATTCTCTGGCGCGAAATAGGTGGTAATCTTTGTGCCATCGTTCAGTCTAATTCGAGGGAAAGGTACATTCGGATCGGATGAACGATCATATTCTGATAATACAAACAACTCACGAAACTCTTGCGTAAAATTCGTAGCAAGGGGTGGTGAATCTATCCAAACAACGTTATTATTATTCTTATACGCTCCCCTATAAGTAGGATTGTAGGAACCTGTCCATACATAACGTCCATCAATTACAAAAAACTTATGATGCATCAATCCTTCATTTCCACTATCATCTAAAACAGGTATTCCTGATGTTATAAGTCGTTGAAATTCCTCCTCATCAACATTATTGTTTTCTGCAAAGATTCGCACCTTCACATTTCGTTGATGTGCACCGATTAAGGCATCTGCTATAGGTTGAGAATCAAGATCATACAGCGCAGCATCGATACGTTCTGCGGCAATGTTCAGTTTCTCTACGAGTCGATTTTCTAATGAACTCGAACTATTACCATTACCCACATCGCTGAAATACACCTGCAATGTAACCGTATTAGTTGGAGGCTTCGGTATATTCCTGTAATGTCTTATACCGAAGCCTATTGCTACAGCAAAAATTATGAGTAGGCAAAAAGGAACAAACCGTGATTTCCGTGGTTTCGGTGGTGCAGCAGATTCACTCAATTATACACCCCACCTTCGTCGGGATTCTTCTAAGGGTTCAATGTTCGCATCCTTCTGTTTCCAAGAATAGTGACCTTTTGGATCCTCTCCGATCCATCGTTCATCTATTGGTTCAGATGCAAGTTGATAACGGGTATCCGCAGTAATTCTAATTCTATTCGAGGTATTAACAAGTGAAGCATGCATTAAGAACATGCTAAAGATTATGACATCACCAGCAAAAAATGATGTTGTTGCCCAATACCCTCCGAATTTCTCTATTACTTCAAGAGGTTTATGACTAAAATGTCCCTCAATTAGGTCACGGTCAACATCAGACTGACCATACGTCTTTCTAACTTTATCAAATCGATTCGATCCAAGACAGAACACTATCGGTCCCATATCCAATGAAACATCCCCAAAAGGAGTCCAACAACTATATAAATCTTGTGTTCCCCTTCCCATAAATACTATGTCATAATGTATATGAGAACCAGCACCTGGACCAGCAGTTCGTAACCACTTAAAATCAAAGGTACGCGCTTCCCCTCCAAGAAAATCTTCAAAAAAACTCATTACAGGTTCACCCTCAACAACTGTTTTGAATTCTGGAAGCTTCGTGAGATTTTTATTTCCCATGGAACCTGTTGAAGTTGGTACAGGATAATCTGGATTATAAATCCCATCCATTAGTGGTGCATCAGGTACAAGCATCCCTTTACTATGTAATTTTTCTAAGATTACCTTACGCGCTGCAAGAACTTCATCCTTATCATGTAATTCCCGAATTAATAGATAACCATCCTCATACATCCTTTTCTTCAATGCCAAAGGATCATCTAATATGTCATTACTCTCTCTTAAATCTATTCTTACGTCTATTTCCTGTTCTAAAAAAGGAAGTTTCATATTATTTCCTCACTTTAGATGGTGGTGATTCTCGTAACCATGCATAGTTAAAACGGTAATGTTGTTTACTGGAAATCAAGTGGATGATACCATTCTGTCCTTGACACATAGCGAGATACCCACCTGGTTCAGCAGAATTAAGACCCATTATAAATGGCCGTCCATCCATAGTTTCAATTTCTCGGTCATGTCCATCGTCCGTAATTAGACGAATATGAGACCAAGTATCTCCATCATCATAAGAAAGAGCACTAAACATGCCTGTCACAAGTCGTTCATTTCCCGATTCATCAACTATTGGCATTGATTCAGGAGTTTTTCTACTACCTGTAAAGGAGATTAGTAAGATCGGATCTTCCTGTAACCTCAAAAATACACATCTCTGTCCACCAGAAACAGGTGGAAATTGACTGGCACTGTACTGCCAGGTCTTCCCGCCATCATCTGATACACTTTTGGGCATTCGCTCATCTATGGTGTCACCCCGACCAAACGCCATGAGACGTCCATCCGATAATTCCACAACGGCTGCATGGATTCCTGCTATCCATCCCCCGTGCTTACCAGCAGCAAAATCAGGAATTGGTTGTCCCGCACCCGGATCATGCCAGGTGTCACCATCATCTTCACTAATCCATACTGCAGTTCCTCCATTTCCACCTGTTACCGCATCACAAGCAAGTAATATCGAACCGTCTTGTCTACGAAACACAGAAGCAATTGGCATATGACGGAGTTGGTGTTCAGGAGATATAAACCGTGGTTTTGACCAGGTAGCACAATTATCATCTGAATACCGCATAATTAATGCTAAAGGTCCCCAGGTTGCTGCTGCTGAAAGACCATTAAAATGATAGATACGACCTTTCTCATTACGCCAAAGTGATGTGGCATGATTGTTTCTATCCGGCGGACCCCAAAACGGTTCTGCTTCTTCCCATTCAGTTTCACCATGACGTAAACGACTCCCGGCTAACGTTAACTCACGACCACGTTCTGTTACACATGAATACCAAGCGGCAAACATATCTCCATTAGGACACTCAACAATTGCAGGTACATGGTTATGTGATGAAAAAAGCGGACCATTAGATCCTTCTGGAATCCTAACAAATGGAATTGGTTCTTCAAAGTATGGGGTATCTGGAGCACTTTGAGCGGTGTTTGTCGTAACATCTGTTTGTTTTACATTTAATCCCCATGAACCTACTTTTCTTGCTGGTAAGGCGGTTGATGTCTCAGACATCTCACAACAGACTACCCTAAAACCAATATACCAACTTTTATCTTCCGGTACCGCACCCATCCGATTCGCAGAACGTAAATAACAGAGCAATGTTGAATGACTACCACCACGAGTAACACGATATAGCCCCTCATCTCGACCTACCGGATCTACTTGAGACTCTGATTCATACGGTCCGTACCAATCTTGACACCACTCCTCAACATTTCCATGCATGTCATATATACCCCAAGCATTAGGGGTTGTCTTCCCAACATGCAATGGCATAATTTCCTCTGTACCCCGACTACGGGCATTATCTGGATACCAACTCTCTCCAATGTTTTTATGAAACTCTACCGGTAATGTATCTCCTGTATGATAGTGAGTGGTTGTTCCCGCTCTACATACATACTCCCATTCCGCTTCTGTTGGCAATCGGTATGATTTACCCTCTTTATCAGACAACCATTTGCAGAAATTATTCGCATCGTTCCAATCTACAAATACCACTGCTTCATCATCTTCCTTAGAGAATCCAAACTTTCCACGTATCTCATTGTGTTCATGTTGAAATTCCTCATATTGAAGATTTGTTACCTGAAAGATTCCTACATATAGAGGATTACTTATTGTTACTTGATGAACTGGGTGTTCATCCCAATCCCCATCCCGAAGGTATTCCTTCTCTGCTATAATTTCATCGGAAAGGTTTGCTCTTTCTGAACCCATCATGAAACTTCCCGCTTCTACTTTAACAAATTGTATACCAATTGAATTGGTAAAAGTTTTTCCATGTTCCATTTTAATATAATTTCTCTTTTCAAATGTGTGATCTCTATTTTCAGATTGCTAATCAATAATAGTAGAATTTCTTTCATCAAGGATAATATATCTATCTCTTGGGTTAACAGGAACAAACTCAACCCTACCTTCACCCCGTGATCTAATTGGAGACCTCGTAGAACGGGTAGAACGACTTGGGTTGATGAATAATAACATCCAGTCACTTGGATCCTCTGATGGACGGTGAACTACAACACGACCACCATTATCTTGCATAATCCGTAGTGTTCCCAATACCGGTTCAAACCTATCTCGAACTACTTCAGGCATAACTACTGAAGATTCTTCCATTAGGTCTATTAGATTGTCGAGGGATGCAACACCAGATTCGATCATATCAACTATAATTCTACTTGGATTAACATCTTCAATATCATCCTCATCTTGTTCTTCTTCTTGTTGTTCAGATTCCCGATCTATTGCAGTTACTAAATCTTCTGATTCTTCCTCAGTTTCTGAATTAATACTCTTTTCATCTATATCCGTAAAATCAAGATTCTCAAGAATCGCGTCAAATTCATTTTGTTCAAGTTCATCAAGATATGTCAAGAATTCGTCAAATGCAGCTTCTTGATCTTCCAGATCTTCTGGTGTTTCATTTAAAGAATCATCAACTAAAGTCTCATTAAATTCCTCTTCAGATTCGGTATTTAGTTCCACTTTATCAACGTTCTCAACTTCTTCTAAACTTTCTGTATCGGTTCTAAGTTTTGGGTTTTTCTGAATTTTGTCAATAGGTTTATTAATAATCCGTGGATGTTGATTTAATGTATTCGGATCTACCTTTTCTAATGAATTAGTAAACCGATTAACTTCCCATTTACTATATGACAATATACCCATACAAAAAGCAATAGTCAATATTGCAGCAATTCCAAGATGCTTCCAAGTATATATTTTTATCATATGACACCTCTTAATAGATCATTCGTGATAATCACTATTTGTTACTATAGTTTGGACAATTCCAGTATCATAGAGGTTGCGTTTTCAAAGGTTCTTCTATTTTTCTGTGAGTTTCGCATCTTCACAGAACAAAGAAAAAACGCACGCGTGCTTACGGGTTGGGCAACCCAACCCCTACGACCCTGTCTCTCTTGTAGGGGCGGGGTCTCCCCGCCCGATCGAAAACTGTCCAAACTATAGTATTTGTTAAGAATGATATGTAATAGTATACAGTAAATTGAATTTAAATACACTAAAAGTGGTTCTATTGCAGGGCTATTTAGTTTCAGTTTTTTGCCATAATGTTACCAGTCAGATTGCAAACATGTTTTATTGGGTAGATACCGATATTAGCAAGTTTCGGTCAAACGCTTTTTCTTATCTACCTATGTAATGGGTGAAAGATTGGGGTTTGTCTCTTCTGTGGGCGGGGAATGCCAATAAGGCATTCATACCCGCCGAATTCCATACGCGGATTCGGCGTTGATTTGGGTGAATGTCTAAATGACATTCATACCCGGTGAATGCCTAAACGGCATTCATACCGTTGATTCCTTGATTCCTTGATTCGGATTCCGATCCCGATCTTATCTTATACACAAACCATAATTAAAACAAATAATACTATTTCTGGTAATTAAAGTTACATTAGTAAAATCTCTTTAATGAAGCACAAACTGTCAGTTTGTCTAGTATTTAAAGACATAAATAGCACATAAGCAAGGGAGATTCATTTATAGAAATGGTATTACATTTCTTCCTATTCTCTTCTGTTCTTCTCTTATGTGGGCGGGGAATGCCAATAAGGCATTCATACCCGGTGAATGTCTAAATGACATTCATACCGTTGATTCCTTGATTCGGATTCCGATCCCCGATCTTATCTTATACGCAATCCGCTTAATCCTATATGAGCGAAGAAACGCCCCAGCAAAGACACTCTACACCATCATCTATCCAACTAATTAATGTACCAGACCACATACCCAAAATTAATAACATAATTGTCTACCCAATATGTAATACCATTTCAAAGAAATGATGATGCATTACAAGTTTATATGGGATGTTATCTACTTCTGCACAACCGAAAGTCTATGCTAAAATAAATGGATATTTTCATTTAGAAATAGTATTAGAACTCATAGATGTAAATTCAACTTTTAATCCTAATTTCCAGACAAACTAATTAGGTATAAAAATAGACCTTTAATCCTAATTTCCTCGATAAAAAATCGTGAAAATGTTGATTTTTTCCCTGTGGCGAAAAGTGTCGAAAAAGTGAAAAAAGTTACACTTTTTGACACATTGTGTGTCATTGAAATTGGTGTAAATTACCCCTCTCACCCCTGTCATAGACTGACTTTACCCCACTTTAATTAGACTTTTTAAGAATTTACAAAAAGTGTGATTTTGTGTTTTTTTTGTCCTTACTGATTTTGACAATTCCAACCTGCATAATACCTGCAAAAATTGGTGCTTTTTACACATAAAGAATATACTGTATTTAGGATCGTTTTTATAGGTAGTCATCATTTATTCTCTAATTATATAGTTCTCATTAAGGTTATGGTTATGTAGTAGAATCTCACATATCATAGTATGCAGTTTTTGTTTTTAATTTCATGTATTCGATATTAGTATGAGTATTGTAATTTTTGTCTATTTGTTATTGTAACGTATGTTTACACTTTTGTCAAGTAATTTATGTATATGTGATGTTTGTTGTTTCATTTTTCTTCAATTTATTTTTTATATGGTGAATTTGTGTGTAAATGCGGATAGCTGATAGCTACTTCTGTCTGAATCGCCAAATCAACGCCGAATCCGCGTATGGAATTCGTCGGATTACACGGATGAAGTTGTCTGAATCGCGGAATATGCGGAGAAGAGGTATAGATACCAGAAATCCCGTTACCCATGTAAATAGAAAAAGTTATAACACCGATGGGATATTTATAAGAAAATTGAAAACGAAATAAACCTGCGATTATTGTAATTGGAGTTTAATTATCATCGTAAATATGTTATAATAATATTATGGAAGAAACTCTACTTTTTGAACGAACAACTACTCCATATCTGGTAAATCCGTCTTTTTCAGGACACCAAACTTTTCCTTTTCGTTATACGTGGTTGAAAAAGGGGGTTGATGCAGTATCTAATAATCCAACAATCTTTTCGTCAGAGAACGCTTCTGTAACATTAGGTGTTGGAAAAAACATGGTCAATTCAATACGACATTGGTGTAGTGTTGCAGGTCTAATAAATATTGATAAAAGAGAACGGAGTCGTTGTGTTCCATCGGAATTAGGAAAAGCGATCTTCAGTGAAAATGGGCTTGATCCCTACCTTAATGATCCTGCCTCTCTATGGTTGATTCACTGGAAAATCTCAACGAATATGAACCAAGCAACCACTTGGTATTGGGCATTTAATATACTCAAAAACAATCAATTTATACGAAAGACATTTAAACAACAAATGTATGAATGGGTCCTTTCAAATAAAGAATCTATGAGATCTGCTTCCGATAACACACTTGAACGTGATGTAAATTGCTTTATCCGAACTTATTGTCACTCACGCCAAACTACTGATGTAGTGGAAGAATCTTTCGATTGTCCTCTTGTTGAACTCAACTTGATCTCTGAATTACCAGATGGTTATGGTTACGAATTTCAACGAGGTGAAAAAGTAACTTTACCCTCTGAAATATTCACCGCAACACTTATCGCATTTTGGGATAATCGTTTCACAGAACGTGATTCTCTGACATTTACTGATTTTTTGAACGCACCCCTAAGTCCTGGTCGTGTTTTCAAATTAGATGAAGATACATTGACTTTATATCTTGAAAAACTTGAAGACTTGACAGAGGGTGCTATGCTTTACGATGAAACTGCAAACTTAAAACAGGTTTACAGACATAGAGATGTAAATCCGATGCATCTTTTAATGAGGTATTATGGCTAACGTTCTACTGTCTGAATTATTTCATGTTAGGGGTCGTTTTCGTCGTTCAGTCCATCTTGAACGCGACTTCTATAAAGAAAATGCTATAGATGGCTATGTTCTGACTGCTACTGCGCGTGAAATGTTAACACGCGTAATTTCAACAATTGAAAATGAATCAACATCTAAAGCATGGTCCCTCACAGGACCCTACGGATCGGGTAAATCTGCCTTTGCGCTCTTCGCTGCAAAATTATTAGGAAATTCAGATTCATTTACTGCACAACAGGCTTTAGAACTATTAGAACGTGGTGATTCCTCATTATATGAACGATTCAAAAACGCAAACGGTAATGGCAATCAGTCCTGTCTTGGATTCTGCCCCATTCTCATTTCCGGTGAACGTGCACCACTTTCTCTTGCTTTATTACGTAGTTTAGATCGTGGTCTCTCAAATGCTAATGGAAAATATAAATCTATATCACTTCAACAGGAAATCAAAGACCTGTTGAAATCTGTGAGTAAGGAATCCTTACCTTCCGCTTCTGATGTTATACACCTATTTGAATCTGCAACCCACCAGATATGTGAGTCAGGTGGATCAGGTCTCTTACTCATCATCGATGAACTCGGTAAATTCTTGGAATTCGCTGCGCAAAATCCATCACAAGGGGATATGTTTATCCTTCAGTGTCTTGCTGAATTAGCTGATCGAAGCCAACAAAATCCTTTGTTCCTGATGACTATTCTCCATCAAGCATTCGAAGCGTATACACAACGTACTGAACAATCGCAACGTGAAGAATGGACAAAGGTTCAGGGAAGATTTGAGGACGTAGTATTTACGGAGCCCACAGAACAGGTACTGCGTTTAGTGGGTGCATCACTTGAGAAACCAACTGAAATAATCTCTAAAGAAGATCTAAGTACCGCAACCGAATTAGGTTTGATCCTACAACAACTCAATGAAAACGAATTTTCACTCCTATTACAAGAGTGTCTACCCTTGCATCCTACTGTCTCACTGCTCATTGGTCCCCTTTTCAAACGATTTGCTCAGAATGAACGTTCACTTTTTGCTTTCCTCAATTCCAGTGAACCTTACGGATTACAAGACTTCTTAACACAACATGATTACGACGGTTCCATACTTCCGAAATACACAATTGCAGACCTATACGATTATCTTAATGCTACACAAGGCAACGAACTCTTTTCTTCAAGTAACGGAAAAAAATGGGCAGAAATTGAATCGGCATTAATGCGTATACAAAACCCAACTGAATTGACAATCAAGTTAATCAAAACTATAGGTCTACTCGGAATAGTACGCGAAACAGTTCCGAACTTGAAAGCATCTGAAGAAATGCTCCGTTACGCATTAGACAGTGGGGAAGAAGAATTTGACGACGATTTCTTTCATGCAATAACAACATTAAAGAAACGTTCAATAGTTACCTACCGTAGACATAACGATGTATATGTTTTATGGGAAGGAAGTAACGTTGACATTGAGGAAAGACTACGAGAAGCACAGACACACGTTGACACAAGAGCAGCACTGATTACAGATCTTTCACGATACATGCCAACGCGTCCACTGGTAGCAAGACGACACCTATACCAAACAGGAACTCTACGGTATTTCACCATCCGTTACACAGATTATGATAATTTTGATTCAGACCTAAATGAACCACTTGGTGATGCTGACGGCCTTATTCTATATGTATTACCTGCAAACGAGTTTGACGTAAAACGACTCATAGAAAAAGCTACAAATGATGACATTGCAGAACGCAAGGAAGTGTTAATTGCCATCCCACATTCCATCGGATTTCTTAGCAATGCTGTGACACAACTTGCATACTTGCACTGGGTATCAGAAAACACACCAGAACTTGTTGGTGATGCAGTCGCAAGACGTGAACTTGAAAAACGACTCGAAGTAGTTGAACGAGAAGTATCCGAAAGGTTGTCAGAAATATATGGCGTTGATAACAAAGAGGCATGTGTTTGGTATCATCATGGAAATCAGACAGATATTGATTCTGAACGTGCAAGAAATGAATACCTTTCTATAATCTGTGATGATGTGTTCTACAATACTCCAGTCATAAGAAATGAACTAATTAACCGTCGTAAAATCTCTGGCGCTGCCACCTCGGCACGCAAAAAATTAATTCAAGCAATGTTTGAAAACGGAGACATGAAAAATCTCGGTATTGTTGGATATCCTCCTGAGATGAGTATCTATCGTTCTCTCCTATGGGATACAGGTATACACCGCCAAGAATCAGGAGTGTGGGGATTTCACCCACCAAAATCAGATGATAGAAATAAAATAGCACACACTTGGCAGGCAATTGAGTCATTTCTGGATAAATGTGAAGAGTCAAGACGGCCTCTTGAAAACCTATATGATTATCTAATGCAACCACCCCTTGGAATCCGAAAGGGTCCATTTCCAATTCTGCTATGTGCAGTAATTCTCCACTACAGAACAGAAATCGCACTCTACGAAAACGGTTCTTTTGTTGCAGATCTCTCTATGCCGGTCTTTGAACGATTGTTGAAAGCACCAGAAAATTTTGAACTGAAACGTTTTAGGTTAACTGGTATACGAACAGAACTTTTTTCACAATTTTTAAATTTGCTCAATCAACCTATTAACTCTGAAGACGTTGACCTTTTGACAATTGTAACGCCACTGATGCGATTCATTGCACAACTACCAAACTATACCCAAAAGACACAGGAGTTGAGTGATGAAGCAAAGAACCTACGTAATGTTGTAAATAAGGCAAGCGAACCCGATGAACTACTCTTTAAGCAACTACCAGAATCACTCGGTTATTCACCTTTTACTATAGAATCGACTGACACAAAGGACCTTACTGATTTCTTCAATACACTTCAGAACGTATTATCAGAATTAGGTAGTGCGTATGACAGACTTCTCAACTCCCTTGAACGCATTCTTGCGGATGCATTTATGTTAGATGTTTCAAAAGATGAACTCCGTAATGAATTAGCAGGTAGAGCTGAACCTTTATTAGATATTACTGTTGAAACGCAACTCAAAGGCTTTTTAATCAATCTATGCAACGATGGACATGATTTCACAGGTTGGATGGAGGCTCTTGCAACATTTCTTGCCAAAAAGCCGCCTTTTTCTTGGGTTGACACAGACACCGCACAATATGAGATTACCCTTTCGCAACTTGCAAGAAAATTCAGACATTTTGAAGCAGTATCTTATGAAAAAATAAACCACGATGAATCTGATACGAAAACAATGAGAATCGGAATCACAACTCCTAATGAATACGAACAGGAACGTGTTGTTAAACTAACTGATGAGGAACAAACGGAAAAAATTGAACAAGCAATTATTGAAGTATTTGAGAAATATAAATTAGATGAAAAACCTGAACTTCGTCTTGCAGTTTTAGCGCGAATCTCAAAAAAAATAATGCAGAAATCTGAAAAATAACATTTGACTAATTTTAGTCGTCATATTATAATTGGAAAAACAATAAATCTATCTCAGAGGAAGCAACATGTCACAGAAAAAAAGACATCTTCTCGGGTTATCTGGTGGAAAAGACAGTTCCGCCCTTGCTGTCTACATGCGAGACAGAGTGCCAGAAATGGAATACTTCTTCACCGATACCGGTAAAGAACTGCCAGAAACCTACGATTTTTTGGATCGACTTGAAGCATTCCTTGGAAAACCGATCGCACGACTCAACATGGATCGGGATTTTGACCACTGGTTAACACTACACGGTGGATTGTTACCATCATCTCAAGTCCGTTGGTGCACCATCAAACTCAAAATCAAACCCTTTGAAGACTACGTCGGTGACGACGAAGTCTTTCACTACATCGCTATCCGTGCTGACGAAGATCGTGTCGGATACAAGCCGCCTAAGATAAGTTCCCTTCAAAACATTTTTCCTAAATATCCGTTTAAAGATGATGGTATTACCAAAGAGGACGTTTTCCGAATCCTTGAGGAAAGCGGACTCGGTTTACCAGACTATTACAAGTGGCGTACACGTTCCGGATGCTACTTCTGCTTTTTCCAACGCAAATCTGAATGGGTGGGACTCTTTGAGCAACATCCTGATTTATTTGAACTTGCAAAAGGATATGAAAAATTTGATGCTGAGACTGGGGAACGGTTCACGTGGAGTCAAGGTGAAAGTTTAGAGGAATTGACAGATCCAGAACGGATAGAACAAATTAAAGCAAATACTGAAAAGGCAAAGACAAACAAGAAAAAAGAAAAACCGAACCGGCGATTGATAGAGATTCTTACAGATATTCATGATGATGAAGATGACGAAGAACCTTGTTTGGTGTGTCATAAGTGATTATTCGTTTTAATAATTATTATCTGAAAAACTAACTTAAACTTAGTTGTTTACTGCTAATGTTAAAAGAAGACATTCTCCCGTTAAAAGTTATACCATTTCTGGTAATTAAAGTCCCATTAATAAAATCTCTTTAATGTAGCACAAACTTTTAGTTTGTGTAGTATTTCAAGACATAAATATCACCTAATCAAGGGAGAATCATTTATAGAAATGGTATTAGTACAGGTTAAACCTGAAATATTATCAGTATCCAAAGATAGAAAAACCAAACATATTTATGAAATAAGTTTCTGTTCCTTGAAAGGGGATTTATAATGCCGACAGATATAAAAGAGATTTTTTCCACAAATGCTCAAAGTGCTTGGGAATTCCTGATTGAGACCGGGCAAGGTTGTTATATTCCACCATACCAGCGTCCGTACTCATGGGATAAGAAGAATATTTTACGTTTATTTGAAGATGTACTACATGGGATTAATCAGATTATTTATCATTCAAATACCATTAGTTTTGTTGGAACTATTATTGCTATTCATGATAGTAAGTACAAAACGGTAAACCCAATTTATCATACCGAAGTCGCACCGCGTGTCATGACAATTATAGATGGTCAGCAACGAATCAGTACTATTATAATGTCGAACATTGTTTTACACGATTCTATTCGTTATACAGCAAGACAATTTGAGGGAAAAAGCGATAGTCACCTGTCTTGGATTTATGATGAATGTGTTGAAATTCTAGACCAACTTAGAAAAACACTTTTGATAGATCGAAATGTAGGAGACAACAGTTACCGATATTATCCTCGGATTATTCGTGCTTATTCCGATGTTTGGTCACGTAAGCAGGACCAAGCCAAATATGAAAGTCCAATAGCAAAGTTAATATGGGAATATATTAACTTTATTGAATTGGAAAACTCTTCTAAATTTGAGCTTGATCTTGGAAACAGTGATGGATACAAAAGAGTAGACAACGCCTTCCATATTATTCAAAGAGAAATTAATCGGATCTGTGTTTCACATTACGAAACATACGATTTTCCGAATCTTGTGGAAATTACACCGTCACATGAATCCTTTGGTGGGATTTGGGATTTTCCTCTTCCTGACAATGTGAGGAGATATGTTGAAGAAGAAAGTAATGATAAACATTATAAGAATTTCTGTAATCTTCTTCGTCTTTTGATTTTTGCTCGTTACTTGAACCATCGTATAGCAATAACTGTTGTAACTGCTAAAAATGAAAACGATGCTTTTGATATGTTTGAATCCTTAAACACCACTGGTGAACCTTTGACTGCTTTTGAAACTTTCAAGCCCAAAGTAATTGAAAGAGAAGGTCTTTCAAAATACGAGATGTCAGAAAGTCATAAATGGATGACTGTTATTGAGGAATATCTCGGTAGGTATACCAAAGCGACAGAAAAACAACGAGCTACTTCCGAAATGTTGATTCATTTCGCACTTTTTGAGACAGGAACAAAATTACAAAAGACATTGAATTATCAGAGGAGATACCTACATAACGAATTTGATAAACTGTCTAAACTTGATAATATTGCACAGAACAGATCTTTTGTGAGATCCCTGTCTCAAATGTCATCTTTTTTAAAAAACCTATGGTATATAGAAAAGAATACTAGACCGGACTTTGCGGCACTCAATATTGATAACGAAGAAACGTTAGTAGGTTTTGAGATGTTGAAGGAACTTAAACACACAATTACAATTGCACCACTATGTAGATTTTATCAACACTTAGTTGATGCAGAACATGAAACAGATCGTACACAAAGAAAGGGTGATTTCATTGAGGCGATTAAGGCAACAGTGGCATTTTCTGTTTTGTGGAGAGGTGCAATGGGAAACACACGAAATATAGATTCACACTATCGGGATGTCATGCGTTCGGGAATTAAATCTGACAATGAACATGTTCCTCCATTAGCACGATGTCCAAATGGCACCTCTGGAATAGTGTCAATTGTCAACTACAAGAACGCATTACGACTAATATTAAAAAATAAAGGTAAAATTGACAATAAAAAAGATTGGGTGGACCTGGCATCAACAATAGCTATTTACGAACATTCAAGATCTTTGACACGATTTCTGATTTTCTGTGCGTCGGATGACACTGTACCCGACAAAAACAATAAGGGATTGTTAGAAAAAGGTAAACAAGGAATAGACCCTTTATTGACACTAAAGCAGTGGAATGATGAAGCATATTTTACAGTAGAACATATTGCACCTCAATCGTCCAATACTGATTGGGACGAGAATATATATAATGATTCCAAAACAGTTCACACCCTTGGTAATTTAACTTTACTTCCTAAGAACGAGAACGAAATTCTTGCAGATAGAAGTTGGAAACATAAAAAGCTTATGTATAGTTTGCTTTCAGCTGAGACTATGGCAGAATACGATAATCTACTACCGCAATTGGAAAAGGTGGGACTCAACTTGAGTAAAAAAGCTGATGAGGTACTAAGCAACGCGAAATATCTTGGTCTTTGCAAGAGTATTGCTCTTTATGACGAGAAGTGGTCCCTTAAGATTGTTGAAGATCGTTCAAGGTGTTTAGCAGGACTAGCATGGGATCGTTTGGAAAAATGGTTATTCTCATAAATTATTTAGTGATTTATAATTGTAATCCATAAGCCGTGTTTGATTTGTCACAAATAGCATGACAAAACATTTTTTGTATATGAAAGAAAAAGTTAAAAATTTAACGCTTCGGACAATACCTGATATTCAACCACTCTATATACTACCCAAAGAACCACTGACTAAAAAAGTACTTATTCCATGTTTCCAGTCAGCAGCTCATGTTGATTGCATGATGGGGTTCTTTTCAAGCGAGATTCTGGCATCACTTGCTCCAGGTTTAGCAACCTTTATAAATGCAACGGAAGGAAATTTGCGCTTGGTTATCAGTCCTATTCTTAGTCCAGAAGATCAAGCTGCTATAAAAGAAGGTCTGATCTCTCCAGAGGAAATCACTAACGATGTTTTAACTGAGATTATATTTACTGAAGATTTTGTTGCGCAACATACGCTGAAATGTTTATCGTGGATGTTACATCATGGACGGATTGAAATTAGAATTGCCTTGATGAAAAATGCCCTTTTCCATCCAAAAGTATGGCTCTTCAACAAACCTGATGATGTAATAGCAGCACACGGATCAAGCAATATGACGCATGCAGGTATACAGAAAAACATTGAGCAAATTTCTATATCAAAATCATGGGAAGACACTAACCAGCGATATACCGTAGAAAGGTTATGTAACCAATTCAAACAACTTTGGGCAAATGAAGATGAAAGCTGTACCGTCATTTCAATACCACAAGCTATTAAGGAAAATCTATTGAAATCCTACCATTCTGATATCCCGCCAACAGAAACAGACATCCAAGAATTCTATGATAAAACGACTAACTCAATAGTTGAATCTCAGGAAACTTATAATTTCACTAAGTCTTCACGTCCATTATTTGCTATACCATCTATACTGAAATTTGAGGAAGGGCCCTTTGAACATCAAGGCAGGGCGGTTAACGCTTGGTGTGAGGCTGGGTATCAAGGTGTTTTAGAAATGGCAACCGGTTCAGGAAAGACGATAACTGCCATGATTTGTGCACACAGACTTTATGAAATGCAGAAACCGCTCCTCGTCATTGTTGCAGCACCTTATATTCCCCTTATTCAACAGTGGTGTGATGAAATTTCACCGTTTGGACTCAAGGCAGTTAACCTAACGGAGACTAACGGAGCAAAGGGAAGGGCGGCTGTACTTGACAAACTCAGACGTAGACTCCGAAACGGAAGCAGTGACGTTGAGGTAGCCGTAGCTACGCACCGTACACTTTGTAACAGTAGTTTTAAACATGAACTTGAGAAATTTGACTGTAATACTTTGCTTATCGCGGATGAAGTCCATAACCTTGGAAGTGAGGGATTCATAACCGATCCACCCGAATTCTTTGATTATAGATTAGGACTATCAGCAACGCCTATTCGCCAGTATGATGAAGATGGAACTAAACAGCTGTTTTCTTTTTTTGGGACTATAGTTTTCCAGTTCGCACTTGAGGAAGCAATCGGTAGATGTCTTGTTGAATACGAATATTATATACATCCAGTAGAACTTACAGAGGTTGAAATGGAGAAATGGTACGATCTCACAGAAAAAATTGGAAAAAATGCTTGGAGGCAAGAAGATCCGAATGCAGAAGATGAGTACCTCATGAAACTGCTTAGAGACAGACGCGCCCTCTTAGAAAACGCGGAAAGTAAGATCGCTGCGTTAGAAAATGTCTTGACGCAACACAAAGATTTCAGCAGACTACAATATACGTTGGTTTACGCGTCTGACAAGACACCCCAGCAGCTGAAAGATGTCAACGCCCTATTAAACAAACACGACATTCTCTTTCATCAACTAACTTATGAAGAAACTGCAAACTGTAAAAAGACGGGGGAGATTATTCGATCTTTCCAAGAGGGGACCTTACAGGTATTGACTGCAAAGCGCGTGCTTGATGAAGGGTTCAACATTCCACAAATTGAAAAAGCATTCATCCTCGCAAGTACAACGGTAGAACGTCAATGGGTACAGCGGCGTGGCAGGCTACTCCGCACATGCAGTGAAACCGGCAAAAAGTACAGTGAGATTCACGATTTCACTGCATTACCACAGGATTTAGATAACATTGATAGCACAGCTCGTACCTTAATTGAATCTGAACTTAAACGGATCCAAGCGTTCGCTTACCTGGCGAATAACTTTGGTAGACCTGATGGACCTTTAAGCCATATTGAACAACTGGTTAAAACACTTTACGTATAATGGAGGATACTATGTCATTTAACGCAGGAAAGATGGCAAATCTAATTCTCAAGGAATGTGACTCTGTTGAGGAGAGATGTGAAGGTTACAAGAAAAAAATTCTTGATACGATAATTGAAATCCTTAGAGCCGAGCAAGAACATAAGACCCAATGGACACAAATTCAACAAAAAGTAAATGAGGCATGCCATAACGCAGGTGATTTTCTTTCGAAGAAACGCGATATAGGTAACTCAACAACAGAGGATATTCAATGAAACTAAAAAGTGCAACATTTCAGAACTTCCGTCTATTGCAAGATTTAGAATTAGATTTTTCGACAAGTGATGACAAAAAACTAACGGTAATTCGAGCCTCAAACGAAAGTGGAAAAACAACTATTTTAAACGCGCTTCAGTGGGCTCTCTACGGTAATAAAGCATTACCAAACAATGGTAAAGGACACCGTTTATCCCCAATTCATTTGGACGTTCCTGATGGAGGAGCAATTCCAATATCTGTAGAAGTTGTTTTTGAGATTACTAATTCCGGATCGATGAATGATGAAACGAATCGATACCGACTCATTCGTTCGCTTGAGGAGACAGCTAGTGGTCACAGTCAAAACCCGAAAATAGAATTATTTAAACTGACAGAACCTGGGGCTGTTCCGATTTATCCACCAGAAGCACAGATTGAAAGATTATTGTTACCACCTAATTTGCGGGAGGTATTTTTCACCGATGGAGACCGAGCACTCAAATTCATTGAATCAGATTCGCAAAGAGTTAAGCGTAAACAGGTAGAGGATGCCATTCAATCGTTGTTAGGACTTGACGTGATTAATTCCGCTCTTGATCATACAAGAAAGACGAGTGGTGAACTCAGGAAAGACTCAATTGAGAATAAAAGTTCGAATAATATTGAACATGAAACGGATACAGAAATCACCCAAATTGTTACGGAATTGGAGGAGATCGAAAAGAATCTCGAACTTCTTGAAAATAAAAGAGACGATGCGAAATCACAGTTTGACAGAATAAATCATAGCTTAGTGGAAATTGATAATGACATTGAAGCAGCGTTGATTAAGGGAGACCAAGAAGTACTTAATCGAAGATTGAAAAAGGCAGAGATAGAACTAAATAGCATCAGAGATATAGAAGAAAAACTGGCATCCGAACATTCACAACTTTTTAAAAACTCGATTCTATTCCGAGATCTACTCGAGCCGGTTTTGCAACAAAGTTTCGAGAAATTGAATGAACTGCGCGAACAAGGGAAACTCCCGAGTCCAACCATTCCTGTGCTTCAAGACCGACTTACAGGTGTTACCTGCATCTGTGGAGAGGAGTTGGATCAACACTCAGAAGATGGAAAACGTCGAAGAGATCATATTCAAAATCTGATTTCGGAGAGTCGGGAAGCTGACAAACTGCAAAAATGTCTTACTGATCTCTATTACGGTTCATTAGACTTGAATCCAAAGGATGTCCCGGATGACCAGCATTGGATCGCTGCATACAAAGATATTTCATTTCGTCGATATGAACTAGAAGATCATCGTCAGGAATTAGAAAAGGAATTAGCATCACTTGAAGTCCAACTTGAGGACATAGGAGACACTGACATTCAAAAACTTCGATCTACCAAGCATGACTATATTACTCAACGTGATTCCTTGAATGATGCCCTAATAAAGCACGAAGGAGAACTTGAACGACTAAAGGAAAGACAGAGATCCTTGTCAGCAACACATAATAATCTTATAACTGGAGATAGGAAAAGACGACGGGTATCAGCTAGATTAGATGCCACGAGCGACATATCGAAAATCCTTAAGAATGCCTATGACCGAATCACAAACGAAGAATTACAGAAAGTGAGTCAGTTGATGAACACGCTGTTTTTAGATATGATTGGAGCGGATCCCGATCAAGGAGCAATCATTCAGAAAGCAGAAATCAATGACATGTTTGATATTCTCGTCTACGGACCCAATAAAAATCCCTTGGATCCCGATAAAGATCTAAACGGTGCCTCTCGACGAGCATTGACCTTGGCATTTATTCTTGCGCTGACTAAGGTAAGCGAAGTCACGGCACCAAATGTCATAGATACACCCCTTGGAATGATGGACGGGTTTGTCAAACGTTCTGTCCTTAAGACTGCTATCCAAGAAAGTTCACAACTTATCCTCTTTTTAACCCGTTCTGAAATTAAAGACTGTGAGGATATTATAGAGGATAAGACAGGATGTATAATAACCATCACCAATACCGCACATTACCCTAAAATATTAGTGAACGATCCAAACATAAACGAACCTAAGGCAATTCGATGTCCGTGCAAGGACCTCGGGGAATGTCAAATATGTATGAGACGAACAGATGTTGAGATAGAAATGTAGTTGTAATCTTAAGGAGATTGATATGGCACAACAATACAACAACCCTTTCCGCAATATGCAAATTATATCACCTATTACGTAACGACCAGACTTTGATAAGTACTGTCAAACAGCACAGTCTACAAAACCCGATAAAAGTCCGTTTCCGCGGAAGGTTGATTTGTGGTTTACTGGTATCTTGGTAGCAAAGCGTAAGAATCTTGAACCTATTAATTTACAGAAACAGGAAACTGTTGACATTATTAGTGGGGTTATTTTTGACACTGATGGTTGGCAGGCACAAGCGATCATGCTAATAGCGATAGCCGTAAAAGGTAACTTAGAGATAGTCCTTAACCCACGCGAGATGATGGACATTGCTAACGGTCTCGCGGCCACAGGTGTTCCACACATCGTAAAAATGCTAAACGATGGACCTCAAACACCAATATGGAACCTCTCTGATGCCTTTGAAGAGTTATTGCAATCCGATTTAGTTACAGAGGAACCATCAGATCATGATCGACTCGCCGATGCCCTATTATGAAATTAATACTTTACAGAAATTTCTCATACCTAAGTAGAATTTTAGAGGTGTATAAACTATGCCGAAAGAACTAACACCGTTTTTAAAGGTCAATACCGAATGGATAGAATTAGAGATTCTATCCGAACCTGATGTAGTAATTGCATTTGAACGTTATACCCCTTACTTATTGATACGAAAAATTAAGACAGGTGCAGAATACCGATTTTTCATATCAGCAAAGTCGTTAGCAAAACCTCTTGAAGAACTGAGGGATAATAACAATGGAATTTTCAAGGGAATCAGATTCAGTGTTCGTAAGAAGGGTATGGAACGGACAGCAGAATATGAAGTTCTTTCAATTGAGAATATTCAAGACAATAACACAAATGAGACATCTCAAGAAGATATAAGTTTGTCTGAAGATATTCAGAAAAAGTTGGAACAAGTACTCAGTTGAATTGACAAAATAGATAGATGAACTGGCAAAACCGGGTAGAATAAATATCCTTACTATACAGCATATTAGAACTGTTTTTTATGTAATTCAGGCTTTTCCTAAAGATGAATTTGCATCTAAATGTCAGCTCTTACAATTACTCCTCACTATCCATCCAATTTCTTAATATACCACCCCACATACCTAAGATATTCCTGCATTCCTCAAGTGACATACCGAGAGAACATAATTTTTTTGTAACAATTAATAGATAAGCCTTAAGTTCTGGTGAGAATCGTTGTCCACCTTTTAAATCCTCTAATTTTTCCCGAATATCCTCCCAGGTAATTTCCTTATCAGGATGATCATAAGAAAATTGCCACAATGCCCTATCAATTGTCCGCATATCCACACTATTTCTATAGGCAAGATCACGATAGAAATGTATATACTCCTGCCAAAATGGGTATGTCGTTCTCTGTATATATTCAAGACCGCTACACCACTCGATATAATTCTTCTTTTGTCAAATACCCATTTTGCTGAACTTCATATCTTAAATCCATCAACCCTTGCTCTATTTCTATATTTACTTCGTTTGAATTCTCAACATATCGATTTTCCTAATATGTGATTTCAGATTCAGGAAAACGTAAGTTCATTTTACACCTTTAATTATAATTCTATTCAATGAACCGGTAGATTGTTCAGGTATAAGTATATTTTTTGATGTATCAACATTATACCACACGAAATCATACAATCAATTCCAGAGAAACCATCAAATTATGAAAATAATGAAGTAAATCAAAACATAACACATCATATCTTTAAAATACAAAAATAAGTAACAGGTCTGAACTATTAGGGTAAATGGGGGTTGTCAAGAGAATTGTCTAATGCCATTTCTATCTGAATTGATCAGATTTTAAAATGAATTGAAGAAATATCAATCTCAAACATCTAACATACATATATTACATAACCACAAGATTTATTAAACATATTGTGATGATGCTTTCGACATATTCTATACGTGAATAATTTCAGGGAATAAACGATGACTATCTATAAAAATGATCCTAAATATAAAATTTTATTTATGTCGAAAAATGACCAGTTGTTGCAAGTATTATACAGGTTGGAATTGTCAAAACAGCATGAACAACAAAAACACAAAAACACACTTTTTGGAAATTCTTAAAAAGTCAATTCAAAGTAGTATAAAGTCAGTCTATGACAGAGGTTAGAGGGGTAATTTACACAAATTTCAATGTCACACGATGTGTCAAAAAGTGTAACATTTTTCATTTTTTCGATGCAATGATAAATAAACCAATAGCACGAATTATCAACAGAGAATTTAGGATTAAATGTCTGTTTTTGCCCCCAATTTTTTATGTGTTATTAGGATTAAATGTCTGTTTTTTACGATTGATTATCAGCAATATCAGCTTGTGTTTTGATTCAATTAAATACTTTAGGATTAGACCAAACTTTAATATCTGATAATTGTCCAAATAATCGTCACTTAGGCATGAGTAATCATCATTTAGAATTGGTTTTACATCAATTCGATATGAGAATAATGATGCGTTATTTTGATATATACGAAACAAACTTTATATTGAATAGATGGTAATAATCTGTTAAAATAATGATGAGATAATTCAGACAAAACCAAGGAATACTCTTTTGAAAATACTGGTTATCGGACAAGGTGGTAGGGAACATACACTTGTCTGGAAAATTGCGCAAAGTCCATTGGTAGAAAAAATATACTGTACACCCAGCAATGCAGGTATAGCTCAAATCGCAGAGACGGTCTCTATCGGCGATGACTACACGGATCTCGCCAAATGGGCAAAATCAAATAATATTGACCTTACCGTTGTTGGACCTGAAGCACCATTGGCAGACGGTATCGTAGATATCTTTCACGAACACAATCTGACAGTATTTGGACCAAATAAAAAGGCTGCACAAATTGAAGGTAGTAAAGATTTTGCCAAGCAGTTAATGGCGAAAAACGGGATAACAACTGCATCACACAGAACATTCACTGATGCAGACAAAGCAATTGAATATATTAAGAACATAGACACATCCGTTTTTGTCAAAGCAGATGGACTCGCAGCTGGAAAAGGCGTAATACCTGGGCGTAGTATTCAAGAAGCCATACAAGCCATAAAAACGATAATGGTAGATAGAGCATTCGGAGACGCAGGCAATAGCATAGTTATTGAAGAGGAATTAATCGGAGAAGAAGCATCGTTCACTGTTCTATCAGATGGAACCCACTGTCTACCTTTTGTGAGTTCACAAGACCATAAGATGTCCCAGGATGGGGATACAGGAAAAAACACCGGTGGAATGGGAGCATATTCTCCAGCACCTGTTATCACCCCCGAAATTCACAATTATGTAATGGAACGAATTGTCTACCCAACAATTAATGGGATGGTTGAAATAGGGTGTACTTTTAAAGGTGTATTATATGTTGGTCTCATGATGACTGAAACCGGTCCGAAAGTATTGGAATACAATTGTCGATTCGGTGATCCAGAAGCACAAGTGTTATTACCTCGACTTAAAAGTGATTTAATCCCACTATTATTAGCATGTATTGATGGATCTTTAGATAAGCATAATGATGTTGAATGGTATACAGAAGCTGCAGCGTGTGTGGTAATGGCATCTGGAGGCTATCCTGATCCATACCAAACTGGTAAAGTTATTACAGGATTATCAGAAGCTGAATCTATTGAAGAAGTTAACGTATTCCACGCAGGAACTAAACAAGATAATGGAAACATCGTTACTGCTGGTGGACGCGTATTAGGGGTAACAGCCTTAGGTGAAAACCTAAAAACAGCGATAGAAAAAGCGTATAAAGGTGTATCTGACATCCATTTTGATGAAGCATATTATCGAAAAGATATTGGATACCGTGCACTCTCTCGATAATAAAACTTATAACTGACAACTATCAATGCCTGAACTTACATACAAAATTGCAAAATGCTGTATACCAGAGGAAAACGACAGTATTATCGGGTATTTTAAAGAGGAAGGGATCATCACTGTCCACGATTCAACCTGTCGGTTTATTTCCAGCTTGAGACCAGAAAGACTATTGGATATTACGTGGACTGAAATCAAACAAACACAAACATCAGATTCTAAACAGGAAACACCTAAAGAAATTGAAGAATTAGACCAGACTGATTATCTAATCCTTAAACACCATCAAGTAATGGGGATGGATTATTCCAAAGTCGTCGCAGAAACTTTACATATTCCATTAGATGAGATTCAAGATAGACATAAAAAACTGCGGGAACTTGGCGGTCTAAAACGTGTGGAAGGACGTATGATCCATTATCGGAAAAACATCGTCAAAGGAAAATGGATAAAACATAGAAATCATACTTACTATGAAATTACACCTGAAGGTAACGAGTGGATTAATACATTAGAAAGTATAGATATTAATCAGAATTGAAGTTCTCACTGACGAATATATGGAGATATATAAATGTTACAAGATATGACTGAGCGGATGCTCGAAAAACAACAACGAAGAACACGAATGCGTTCGATTATAATGCTGTCAATGATTTTCCACTTGAGTGTTGCCATGGTTTATTTATTTCTGCCTATAGGTCCAATACAGGATGACCAATCTGATGTATTGGCATTTGACTTATTTGCACACAATAAACCCCCACCTGAACGGAGGAACAGACCGAAGCCACCGTTGTCCCAAAAAATACTCAAACCTAATGAGAAGTTAGCAAAAGATGCAGAGAAAAAGAAATTTGAAGCTGCAAAAAATGAACGGGATGAAGTTGTAAAATTAAGCGAAAGAATTGTTATACATGATGTTGAAGTGAATAATGCTCCTGTAGAAGAACTCATCCCTGATTTAATGACAGATGCGAAATTACGAGAAGCAGAAGCATCCAATCTAAGTCGTCTTGTATCGCAACCCGGCAGGACAGATGGAAAAGGTGTTGTAACAGGTCGTGTACGCGCGCGCGGTGATGGAACAGGACGTTTTCGCGGGTATTCAGGTGATGGCGGCGGAGATGGCTTGTTAGAAGGGGGTGGACATTCTGGGATGAACGATCCATTGGGAATGATTAAATACCTTAATAGTCTTGATGGTCCACAAGATGTTGTATACTGTCTGGATATCTCTGCAAGCATGCAAGCAGCGGGATTAAACAAACTTGCTTTGGCAGTTAATGCTGTGAAAGATTCAGTATTAATGTTAGGAAGCGATGATACTTTCAATATTATTCCTTTTTCACAGAATGCACGTATGATGAGCGAGAAACTATTAGAGGCTAATGAACTCAATATTAAACGTGCACTTAATTATCTTGATACCTTCACACCTGAAACAATCCGAAATAATTTGGGGACGAATATTCTTGCTGCACTTGACAGAGCGTTGAAAGATAATTCTTCAGTAATTTTTCTGGTAACGGATGGACTTCCTAAAACAGTTATAGAATATGATACTGAGACTGGTGCAGAAATTATAAAATATGATATTGAGACAGATACAGAAACTATTCTTGAATACGTCCGACAACGAAATACAAATAAAGCAAGAATATTTGTCGTTGCATTGGAAGTTGATCCTATACGTTCACCAGGAGGACATCTACTCACTTCACTCGCTTATGAACATAATGGAGAAATAAAAATAGTCGGATCGGACAAGTTAAATGAACTAAATAAACAGACAGGTAAGAAAAAGTAGCAAGGTATATTTAATGAATCAAAAATCCGCAGTAGACACCGTCAAACATTTCAATTTAGACAACAAAGTTAGCCTTGTCAGTGGTGCCAGCAGAGGTATCGGCAGAGCAATGGCTGAAGGCCTTGCTGGCGCAGGATCAAATCTCGTCATCGCAGGTAGGGAGCAAGATACCCTCAACACTGTCGCAGATGAAATCACTGATCAGACTGGAAGAAAAATCGTTCCAATGCAAGCAGATATCAGCAATCTTGAACAGATTGATTCCCTTGTGAAGAACACTGTGGAAATATTCGGTAAAATTGATGTCCTTGTTAATAATGCAGGTGTGAATATTCGAAACCCGGCATTGGACTTTAATGAATCTGACTGGGATTTTGTTACCGACATTAATCTTAAAGGTGCATTCTTTCTTGCTAAAGCATGCGGGAAGCACATGCAAAAACAGAATTCAGGGAAAGTAATCAATACCCTTTCACTTACATCAGCAATTGGACTTCCAACAAGTGTCGCCTATACTGCAGCAAAAGGTGGACTCTTACAACTCACAAAACTACTGGCTGTTGAATGGGCAGAATACAACATTCAAGTTAATGGTATTGCCCCAGGTTTCATCCGTACTGAAATGACAGCTCCTGCCAGAGAAGATAGTCGAAACGAATGGATACTTAATCGGACACCAGCAGACAGATGGGGTGAACCGGAAGACCTTGCAGGGTTAACCATATTTTTCGCTTCGAATGCATCCGATTTTGTCACAGGGCAAATGGTTTTTGTTGATGGAGGTTTTATGGCAGGAAGTGATTGGAGAAGGCAAAAATAAATGGGAATAGAAACAGAACTTTCTCCATTAGAACAAGCCAAAGAACTCTTAGAAGACTTTAATATTGATGGTGCATCACTATTTGATCATCTACCTGTATTACGAATACAAGTCTCAGAATCACAATTCTCTCGTGTCATGGAATTACGATCTAAACTTGTTGAAAAACTCAAACCCACCGGCTTCCGTTTTATCTCCTTGGATCTCAATACTTCCTGTAGTTCAGTTTCAAGCCATAGTTAATTCAATGTCGTTTCACCGATCATCTAAATTATACTCTTTACAAACACCCCTTTGGTAGGACCGAATTCTAAATACTCCCATTTCTAATGAAAATGCCTCTTTTTGTAGCATAACCTTTTAGGTTGGGTTTCCGTATTAGATGACATCCCATATTAACCAGTAATACAATATCACTTCTTATTCCATTTCTGATAATTAAATTCTCTTTAATGTAGCATAAACTGTCAGTTTGTGCAGTATTTCAAGACTTGCTATACAACTGTTCATGAGATAAACATTTATAGAAATTGTATAATACCAATTCTATTTAAATAGCATACATTACGAGTACTCTTAATAGTTCTCCTGATAAGAGCGGTGAATATCCCGGAATGCCTTAATAGCATTCATAAGCCCCAGAGGGGCGAAAGGTGTGTAGTAAACGTACTAAACCTAAACACTAAGCCCCAGAGGGGCGAAAGGTGTTCCTTTGGAATTAAATTGACTTATAAGAATGCTAAAAATGTAATATAATCAATTAGAAATCGTATTAGCAATGGTATAATAGGGATTCCGCGTTTTATTATCAAAATCGCGTATTCCACGGATAAACCGTTGAATTGCAGGTGAACTCGTTCGTAGTAGGGCAATTCATTGCCCGTCTTGCCAAGAAGTGTTATGATATTTTAGATTTTACTATAAAACTTAATCTGTCTTATAGGAAAAAGACTATGCTGACACCTTTAAATTTGATTCGTTAGGATGCCACAAATTCTTCTCTGTAATACCCAAGTCTTTAATAATAGGTGTAAGGAGAGATAACTCTTCCAACTGTTTGATGTTATGTGCATCACTACCAATAAGCAGTTTTACATCCCGTTCTAAACATAACTGATAGAAGTCAATCAGATGGGGTTGATTATAACGGATAATCTTTGGGGTGAGTTCTATACCGAGTCCCCGTTGAGAAGCGAGATCCAATTGATAAATTAACCTTTTATGTTCAATGTTGTTCATCATTTCCTGTCCAAATGCTGCAAGTGTTTCAGGTGAGTATTGGAAAACATCAGGAGATAAAAGAAATGGATGGATTACTGCATCTGTGATAGGAGAAGCAATCGCTGCCTCAAACATATAGATTTCGTGGAGTGCAACCCGTCTCGGATCACGGAGGCTTTTTGGACGTTCAACACCGCGAAGATGGTAATGGTTTGGTGCCATCAGCACATAATCGAAATACGATGCCATACGAATCTTGATTGATGGAACCTGATAATCAAGCATCTGTGATTCAACACCAAAATGCACATCAATTGAAGGTTCAGCATTTTTGATGGATTGTCGTGCTGACTGAATAGTCTTTACTTTAGATTGATAACTGTAATCATGATCAGTTATTCCTATTGTTTTTAAACCGTGTTCTTCTTGAAATTCTATTATCTTCTCTATACTAAAGTCATTCTCCGCACATCCTGAAAGTTGTGTATGAATATGATAATCACAACTAAACATTGCCTACTCCTTCAAACTAATTCGAACCTGTTAAATTATTACAGACTTCTGTTTGGAATGCAACTAAAAAACCGTGAATAATGTGATAAATAGATACGTCAAATAACAGTAATTAGATAACGGAAATACGTGAGTTGCATTATTTTTCCTTGCAAAATCCTGCTAATCTAAGATATACTTTAAGCGGTTATAATTACACTCCACAGGAATCTATACTAACCGAAACAACACTGCTAAATAGGGATAAGTCATGCTCTTTCATTTCGCAAATGTTCTGATTTTTGTTATTGTCGGATGTCTATTTGTAGTATTAAATTTGACTGTCTCACGTTTACTTCAAACCAAGTTGTTTTCCGGTGAAAAATACATGCCTTATGAATGTGGTGAAGATCCAATCGGTGATACGCGGATTAAGTTCAACACCCGTTTCTATGTAATCGCACTCATCTTCTTAATTTTTGATGTTGAAGTTGTTTTCCTCCTACCGTGGGCAGTGGTTTTCCGTGGGATAGGTTACATTGCATTCCTGGAGATGCTGGTTTTTATCGCTATTCTGTTAGTAGGTCTGGCTTATGTATGGGCAAAAGGAGACCTGGAATGGATCCGGTCTACACACTTAGAAGTACAGTCCGTTCAAAGGGAGGAGAGTTATGATAATTGATGAAAAACTTGATAAGAATATCATAGTAACATCAGTTGATGCTGTGGCAAATTGGGCTCGGTCCTCTGCACTTTGGCCGATGACATTTGGACTTGCATGTTGTGCTATTGAATTTATGGCAACGGCAGCCTCAAATTATGACCTTGACAGGTTTGGTGCTGGTGTTCCTCGGGCTACACCCCGACAATCCGACTTAATGGTGATTTCTGGTACTGTTACCCTTAAGATGGCAACACGGATAAAACGACTATATGAACAGATGCCTGAACCAAAATATGTCATCTCTATGGGAAGTTGTGCTACAAGTGGTGGACCTTACTGGCAACACGGATACCACGTTCTAAAAGGGGTTGATAGGATTATCCCTGTTGATGTTTATGTGCCTGGGTGTCCTCCCAGACCCGAAGCACTCATTGAAGGCTTATTAAAATTACAAGAAAAAATAAAAACGCAAACTGTCGCTAAACGATCAGATGTGCCATTTCTAAAAAGACTCTTTACAAAGACTGAATGGTATGAACACGAAAAAACTGAAGGTACAACTGATGAAGATATTCCTAATACTGAAGACGAAGACACTGTAAGTGCAGAAGCTAAAGAAAATACCGAACAACCGAATAATGCCAACACTTAATAATGGAGTAGAAATTACGTGAACATTGAAGAAATATATCAAGTCTTAAAAGATAAGTTTGGCGAAGCTGTCCTTGCACTTGACACAGAACTTTCTGGCGATCACAATATTCATATCTCCCCAGCTGCAATTGCTGATGTATGTACATTCCTTGAAGAAACTGACACATTAGCATTTGATTCCCTGATGTGTCTAAGTGGCGTTGATTTGAGCGCTAAAGATGAGGAGTTTGCAGTTGTTTATCATCTATACTCTATGAATCACCGGCATAAGGTTGTACTAAAGACACCTTTACCCAAATCAAATCCACAATTACCCACTGTCTCACATATTTGGAAAACTGCAGATTGGCATGAAAGGGAAGCTTACGATTTATATGGTATCCTATTTGAAGGACATACCGATCTCCGACGACTTCTTCTCCCTGATGATTGGGAAGGATACCCTTTACGAAAAGACTATCACGAACCCGATTTCTATCGTGGAATGCGTGTGCCATATTAACTGTATTAAGTAAGGTATGTAATTTACAAAAGAAGTAAACACCTTGCGAATGCTGAAAACAATCACCAAAATTTATGGAAAGTACACAATCAACAGAATCAAAAATCATTGAATTACAACCTTTCACTGATGAAATGATTGTAAATATGGGACCTCAACATCCAAGTACACACGGTGTACTTCGTTTGGAATTGAGATTGGATGGTGAGGTTGTTCGTGAAGCAATTCCACATATCGGATATCTCCACCGCTGCTTCGAAAAACACTCTGAAAATCTCTCATACCCCCAAATCATCCCTTTTACGGATCGCATGGATTATGTTGCTGCAATGAACCAAAATTGGGGATTTTGCCTTGCTGTAGAAAAACTTATGGAGGCTGATGACGAAAAGGAATTCGCTGTACCAGAACGTGCAGAATATCTACGAGTATTAATATGTGAATTAAATCGTATAGCAAGTCATCTACTCTCCTTTGGAACTTACGGTATGGATATTGGAGCATTCACACCATTTCTCTATGCCTTCCGTGACCGAGAACGTCTTCTGCTTCTCTTTGAGAAAGTATGTGGGGCAAGACTAACATATAACTATATACGGATTGGTGGTGTATCAGAAATTATTACTATGGAACCGGGATCTATTGATGAACAAAACTTCTTAGATGAGATTGAAGAATTTCTCGATTACTTCGAACCTCAGATTGATGAGTATAATGACCTACTAACTTCCAATAGTATATTTGCTGAAAGAACTATGGGTGTCGCTGTCATGTCTCCTGAGATGGCACTAAGTTATGGAGCAACAGGACCTAATTTACGTGGTTCTGGTGTCGACTGGGATTTAAGAAGGGATGAACCATATTCAATATATGATCGGTTTGAGTTTGATGTACCAGTTGCTGAGGATATACCGGAATTAGGTGCTGTCGTCGGGGATTGTTGGAGTCGATACAAAATACGGATGGATGAAATGAAAGAATCCGTAAGTATATGTCGACAGATTTTAGCTGAAGGTTTACCTGATGGACCTGTCATGGCAGACCTGAAAGCTGTCCGTCCACCTAAAGGTGAGATTTATTTCCGTAGTGAAGCACCGAGGGGAGAGTTGGGTTTCTATATTGTCAGTGATGGAACTCCTAAACCTGTCCGTGTCAAGGGACGATCCCCATGCTTCAGTGCCCTAAGTGCTCTGCAAGAATTAAGCCAAGGACTGATGGTGGCAGATATCATCGCAATTATTGGTAGTATTGATATTGTAATGGGAGAAGTAGATAGATAGTTTTTCGGATTTTGATTTGTAAGGATGAATACTATTCTAACATAAGAGTATGCAATCGTTGTTTTTACGCATATGTATAAGGAAGTTTGATGTCAGATATTTTACCAAGTAGTTTATTTATTCAGATTCAAGATGCATCTGGTAATTGGGCTTCAGATTTCGCTGAAAATGTAATCATTCCTAAAATTCCACATCTACCCGTGGAATTAGGCACTGTACTTGTCATGTTAGCATGCGCGGGTTTATTCGTCGCCGTTGTCCCTTTACTTCCTTTAGTACTTGTTCTTGCAGAAAGAAAAGTTGCGGCTCGGTTCCAAAACCGAACAGGTCCCATGCGTGTTGGACCGTGGGGAACTCTTCAAACGCTTGCAGATGGTATTAAGCTTATCTTCAAAGAAGACTTTATTCCACCACAAGGGGACAAACTCCTTTTCCTTCTTGCTCCTTACGTCATATTTGCATGTTCTTTCGCAGTATTTGCAGCAATTCCATTTAGTCAAAATATCTTGGTGAGTGACTTTAATATCGGCATCTTTTATATTATGGCGATTTCATCTGTCATTGTAATGGGTGTGATTATGGCTGGATGGTCATCGAATAGTAAATGGTCTCTATTAGGATCATTACGTTCAGCAGCCCAGATTGTCAGTTATGAAATTCCACTCGGTCTTTCTATTTTGACTGTCGTCATGTTGGTAGGCAGTTTAGGTATGAAAGATATCGTAACTTCTCAAGAGAACGGGTTTTTCAGTTGGTTAATTTTTCGATCTCCCTTTACGTTCATTGCATTCTTTATCTTTTTCATTTCATCCATAGCAGAAGTCAACCGAACACCATTTGATTTACCTGAAGCAGAATCTGAAATCGTTGCAGGATTCCACACTGAATATAGCGGGATGAGGTTTGCACTCTTTTTTATTGCTGAATATGCAAATATGTTTGCTGTCAGTGCAATTGCTGTTACACTTTTCTTGGGCGGGTATGAAGGGATTCTTCCCGGATACGACTTTATGGGTGGTTTTCCCGGTTTCGTAATAAAGACATTAGGTCTTGTTTTCTTAATGATGTGGTTGAGATGGACTCTACCACGACTTCGTGTTGACCAACTCATGAATCTTTGCTGGAAATATTTTATACCGATCTCTTTCTTCAACATCTTAGGTACAGGTATCTGGGGTTTAATTTTCGAAACGGATGATATATGGAGTATAGGAATTAGTTGCGCAATTGTCTATGTCGGTTTAATCAGTGCGTATGCATTAGCTGGAAGAGTTTTTTCTCGAAAACCAGCACCACAAGCAAGTTAGATTAAACGAGATAGTCTACGCTGGAGACTACAATTATGGACAAATACATTCGAAACATTTACAAAGGTATATACACTGTCCTTGTTGGAATGCGGATTACTATACGACAATTTTTTGAACCAAATGTTACACACCAATATCCTTATGAACATGATTTTGAAAAGAAGCAGAATGTGCGAGAGATTCCAAAAGGATATCGGGGACAACTCTATAACCGTATTGAGGATTGTATTGGATGTAAAAAGTGCGAGATGATCTGTCCTGTTGATTGTATCACCATTAAAGGTGATAAACTACCAAAAGGTGAACAACTTTGGGATAGCATGAATGTTGTACATCTAAAAGATGGTACAGAAATAATTGGAATATTAGAGGGTGATGACAAAAAGATTAATCTTGAAGGTTCATTAACTTTGACGAATACAACGTCACGCTTGGGACCACAAGAAGTTATAGACCGTCTTGAACCATCTGGTGATGAAAGTAGAACACAAACAATATCAGGGGATGAAGTGTCTCGTGTTGTTACACGTAACCCTGTCGTATTCTATCTTGAGCAGTTCGATATTGATATGTCTCTCTGTATGTATTGTGGTCTCTGTACTGAAGTTTGTCCCACTGAATGTCTTGTCATGAAGGATTCACTTGAAGGAATTGAGTATTCAAAGTTTGACCGTACAGATCTGATCTTCGAATTTGATAAGCAGGAAATGTACAATAAAGGTGACGATAGTAGCATAGAAGCTGCAGATTAAATTCACGCCTAAGGTTACCATGTTGGATTAATTATAGATGGAAATAACACTGAAGACACTTATCTTCTATGGATTTGCACTTTTGACAATCGGATCTGCTTTTGCTGTAGTAACCGTCCGTAATATCGTCCATGCTGCCTTTGCTTTGATGGTTACACTCTTTGGAGTCGCTGGTCTATATGTATTCCTTCAAGCAGATTTTCTTGCTGCAACACAAGTCATTGTATATGTGGGTGGTATTCTCGTACTCATACTTTTTGGTGTCATGATGACAAGTGGTAGATTACAAATGCGTATCCATATTGAACGCGGTCAACTCCTATTAGGCGGTGGTATTACAATCGCTTTACTAATGTTGCTATTGACAGTCATTGCTAATACACCCAGATGGAAAAACTTATCTGATGATGGTACTGAGTTTCCCCCGACGACAAGTCGTATTGGTGAATTGATTTTAAATGAACAATTTCTGCTCCCATTCGAGATTGCCTCTGTATTGTTATTAGTCGCACTTATCGGTGCAGCCCTTATTTCTCGTAAGGAGGTAAGGGATTGATATTACCATAGTAATATTGGAATTTTAGAACTTATTTATGACTTTACAACACTATTTAGTAATCAGTTCAATCTTGTTTTGTCTCGGTATTTTTGCTGTTTTGACACGACGTAATGCGATTAGTATTCTTATGGGTATTGAACTCATTCTCAATTCTTGCAATCTTAATTTCGTTGCTTTCTCACGTTTTGTCACACCACCTGAGAATATAGACGGTCAGATCATCGCAATATTTGGTATTGTCTTAGCTGCAGCTGAGGCAGCTGTTTTTCTGGCGATTATACTTGCTATCTATCGGGAATTTGGTAGTATCAGACCTGATGAAGTTGATACCTTAAAGGGGTAATTATTCTATATGATTGTTCCATTAATTAGTATTATTTTACTTGCTCCTCTAACAGCATTTGCTATCTATGCTCTACTTGGTTTAGCAAAACAAGGGATACCAAGGCAAGATATTATATCTACAATTGCAATGCTTGTTGCCTTCATCTGTTCTATTCTACTCCTCTGGCAAGTCGTTCCAGAACCAGAACCCCATACGATTGATTGGATCTCACTCGGTAGTATCACATTTTCAATGGGATTCTACCTTGACAGTGTGACAGTCATAATGCTCATCGTTGTCACCTTGGTGAGTAGTCTTGTACACATCTTCTCAATTGGATATATGCATGGTGATCCAAGGTATCCAAGATTCTTTGCATTCCTATCTCTATTCTCATTTTCCATGTTGTTCTTAGTGGTATCAGACAACCTACTCGGAATCTATATCGGTTGGGAACTTGTCGGTTTATGTTCCTACCTTCTCATAGGATTCTGGTTTGAAAAAGATTCAGCCGCAAATGCATGTAAGAAAGCATTCCTAACGACACGTGTCGGTGATGTAGGCATGTTTGTTGGGATGATGATGTTATTTACAAGATTCAAGACATTATCACTTTATGATGGAACAAATGCAGGTATATTCACACTTGTAGAAGGATTGAGTGGTACAGGTGATATGGTATGGCTATCTATAGCCGGTATTCTCATTTTTTGTGGAGCAGTTGGTAAATCTGCACAAGTGCCATTACACACATGGCTTCCCGATGCAATGGAAGGTCCAACACCAGTTAGTGCTTTGATTCATGCTGCCACTATGGTTGCAGCCGGGGTTTATCTTACAGCACGGATGTTTCCTATTCTAACCACATCTTCATCACTTGTAATTGCCTATGTTGGTGGCATAACTGCAATTGTTGCGGCAACCATCGCAATCGTCCGTTTTGATATAAAACGAGTCTTGGCTTATTCCACAGTAAGTCAATTGGGTTTTATGATGTTGGCAATTGGAGCGGGGAGTTACGTAGCGGGATTATTCCACTTGACAACACATGCATTCTTTAAAGCATTACTATTCCTTGGATCAGGAAGTGTTATTCATGCTTTCCATGCAATGCATCATTCACATCATGACGAAGAACATGCACACGATGACCACAGTTTAGTACACGAACACGGGTCTGAAATTCCTCCAGATCAAGATATGCGGAACATGGGTGGACTTCGTCGAAAGATGCCATTCACTTTTGCCACTATGCTTATTGCAACCCTATCAATATCGGGTGTGCCTTTTATATTTTCAGGCTTTTGGAGTAAAGATAAGATATTAGGCGGTGTACTTGAAAGAGCAATGGAATGGAACTCTATACACCACTACATTCTATTTGGGGTTGCTCTCATTGCTGCAGGTATCACAGCATTTTATATGTTCCGTCTGATTTTCATGACATTTTTCGGTGAACCTCGAAATCAAGAAATGCATGAGATGGCACACGAATCTCCATGGGTTATGATTGTACCGCTACTTGTGTTAGCAGCCTTGAGTTTTCCAGCAGTGAACCATCTCTGGTTCAATAAAGATTATGTGAAACCACCACCTCAACATCATATTCATGCACCAGAACATGCACAGGTATTACCTGATTCCAAAACAGGTGACACGGAATTTAGTTTAGCTTTCTTAGGTGTATCAGAAGCGTTTGCAGCAGAAGGAGAAGAGAATGGACATGCTACTGATGCTCACCACGCACACAGTCCGGCACATTCAATTGCAATGGTCCTTTCAATCATTGTTGCGGGTTTAGGTATACTTCTATCCTGGTTGTTCTACCATAAACGAAGATTTTCTGCTGAGGCTGTGTCAACGACATTTCGTCCTGTATACAACTTATTTTGGAATAAGTATTATTTTGATGAATTCTACGATGGCGTGTTAGTCGCACTAACAGTATGGAAATCACGACTATTCGCACAATTTGATGGGTCTGTAGTTGATGGCATCGTCAATGGTGTTGGTACTGTAACCCGTGATGTATTCGCTGCATTTACTGGATTTTTTGATAGTAGTGTTGTAGATGGAATTGTCAATAGGATTGCAGAGGTTACTTGGGCAATTGGAGGAAGAATCCGTAGGATCCAAACAGGAGCAATCCAAACATATCTTTTTGTCGTAATTGGTGGGATAGTGTTGATAATTCTCATTTTTAGAATATTATAATTTTCGATATATGAAGCATTTGAGACTTATCTTATTATATCACTCTAAAACTATATAGGTCTTTTAGCAGCGAGAGAAATTACTGAAACTAAAACAATAATTGCCATAAAGGTAAATTCAGCGAGGAAAGAATACTAAAAAATGTTATTGTCGCTAATGATTTTTGTTCCATTGCTTGGGATGGTAGTTGTTTTGCTTCTACCACGCGAATCTGAGGAACTCATAAAACGGGTTACACTGCTGTTTACATTCATACCGCTCATTCTTGCAGTGTATCTATTTATAACATATGACCGTTCAACAGCATCATCCCAGTATATTGCCAACATTACATGGATTGAGAAATTTAATATTAACTATCATGTCGGCATTGACGGATTGAGTGTTACTTTAATCCTTCTGACTGCTTTATTAGGGCCAATCTGTGTGATAGCGTCGTGGCGAAATATAGAAAAAGGTATTAAGGCTTATATGGCACTGTTCCTAATGTTAGAAACAGGTATGTTAGGTTTCTTCGCTGCGTTAGATCTCTTCCTATTCTACGTTTTCTTTGAACTAACACTATTACCGATGTACTTCCTAATCGGTGTATGGGGAGGTCCACGTCGTGAATATGCGGCAATAAAGTTCTTCCTTTACACACTATTCGGAAGTGTATTGATGTTAGTTGCCATGATTGCAGTCTATCTGACCAGTGGCGATCCGGGTTCACGTACATTTGATATTCCTACACTAATTGCCTTAGCATCAACAGAAGGACATGCCCTCAATGATCTGAATTTCCAGATATGGGTTTTCCTTGGATTCTTTATCGGTTTTGCTGTAAAAGTCCCAATCTTCCCATTCCATACTTGGCTCCCCGATGCACACGTCGAGGCACCAACAGCAATAAGTGTTATTCTTGCTGGTGTTCTTCTCAAGATGGGTACATACGGTCTCGTCCGGATAAATATGGCAATGTTCCCGTTAGGTTTGAATCGATTTACGAATGGTTCGGACTTCTGGGGTTATAGTCTTGCACTTCTCGGTTTTATAAATATTGTATACGGTTCATTCTGTGCCTTGGCTCAAACGGACTTCAAAAAGTTGGTGGCATATTCCAGTATTGGACATATGGGATTTGTTATTTTAGGGTTGGCAGCTCGAAATGATACCGGGGTTTCTGGGGCAATCCTTCAGATGTTCAATCATGGGGTCATCAGTGCAATGTTATTCCTACTTGTGGGTGTACTTTATGATCGCGCACATCATCGTGAAATTAATGGTTTTGGTGGTATAGCAACTAAAATGCCAATCTACACCGGAATTACAACATTGGCTTTTATGGCTTCATTAGGGTTACCCGGTTTAAGCGGGTTTGTTGGTGAAGCGCTCTCTCTGCTTGGAGCATTTGCTAAATATAAAACACTGACGATATTATCCACAATTGGTATAGTTGTTGGTGCAGCCTATTTCCTATGGACATTACAAAGAGTTTTCATGGGGGCATTGAACCCAGATTATGAGGATATACCAGAAATCAATGGTCGTGAAATACTTACATTAGTTCCTCTTGGAATCCTTACCATCGTCCTTGGTGTCTTTCCACATATAGTAATTGATATGTTCAGTGAATATGTAACCGAACTGACAAAGTCATAGGCACTTTTCAAGCAAACCTATAGGAGGATGGTGTGGATTACAAGAACAATATTGAGAGTATACTCTATTTCACACCAGAGATCCTACTCATTGTATTTGCCGCAGCAGTAATCATCCTTGATCTTTTTGTTAAGAACAGGGATAGTCATAAGGTCGCATATTTATCTCTCATAGGTCTTGGGTGTACCTTAATAGCAGTTCTAATCACAAATTCATCTATTTCCGAAAGTTCCTTATCCCTTTTCTGGGGTATGATTCGCTTGGATAAGTTTGCGATTTTCTTCAAAGTTCTATTAGTACTTGCAACAGCTGCAACTATCCTCTTTTCACTCAGATCCGATGAAATTGATGCTAAATTGAAAGGTGAATATTACGCCCTTTTATTAGCAGTGACATTAGGAATGTTTCTAATGGCATCATCAACAAATCTATTGATGATTTTCATTTCATTAGAAACTGTTAGTCTTACCTCATATATTCTTGCCGGTTTCTTAACCCATAGTCCCCGTTCAAGTGAAGCAGCCTTCAAATACATAACCTACGGTGCAGTAGCATCTGGTACGATGTTATTCGGATTATCTTTGTTGTTTGGAATGACAGGAACAGGGAATTTAGAACTGATCAGTGAACGACTTCCAGAAGCTTTGGCGGCAGGTGATGTGACAGGATTAGGTCTACTTATTTCCATTACTTTTATTCTTGCAGGTATAGGATATAAAATTGCATCAGTCCCTTTCCATATGTGGTCCCCAGATGTTTACGAAGGTGCTCCCATCCCTATAACAGCTTTTCTCTCTGTTGCTTCCAAAGCGGCAGGATTTGCACTGTTTTTAAGATTCTTTTATTCCGGTTTTCAAGCAGAGGGTGTTCTACAGTCAGTTGACTGGACTTTTTTATTAGCCATTGTTTCTGCACTTACGATGACAATAGGGAATCTTGCAGCATTACCACAACAAAACGTGAAACGACTATTGGCATATTCAAGTATATCACATGGTGGTTATCTATTAATGGGTGGTGTTCTTATGACACCTGAAGGACTCGGTGCTATTCTATTCTATCTTGTAGTCTATTTCTTTATGAATTTAGGTGCATTCTACGTTGTTGTTCTAATAGCAAATGAATCGGGGAGTGAAATGATTGAGAGTTATCGTGGTCTTTCATCCCGGGCACCACTTGTTGCTGTAGCAATGTTGATTTTCCTGGTTTCTCTAACTGGTATTCCACCTGTTGCAGGATTCTTCGGTAAATGGCTTTTATTCACTGCTGTCATCAGTAAAGGTATGTACTGGTTAGCATTTGTCGGTCTATTGAATAGTGTAGTTTCGCTTTACTACTATGCTCGTATTATCAAAGCAATGTTCTTTGAATCTTCTGAAGAAGAAGAGAGTTTCTCATTTTCAAACAGTACATTTGCTCTATTAAGTGTCTTTGTAATTCCCACCATTTTCATCGGTATCCTAAATATACTCTATAACTTTTCTGATAAGATTACTTTGCAATAAGTGTAATACCAAACAGATTGACATTACGGGATTGATTACTGTATACTAATTCTTTAATCAATGCCCGGTCGTCTAATGGTAGGACGCATGACTCTGGATCATGTAGTGAAGGTTCGAGTCCTTCCCGGGCAGTTCAGTGAATACAATACCTATAATGAAACTTATATGGAGTCAAGATGGAACGTGTAGAAACCACACCTGAAGAATATATCGAAAGCCAAGAAACAGAAATTAAAACTGTTCTGACAGAACTACATGAATTAATCAAGTCTTCATTACCAGATCAAGATATATGTTTGTGGGAAGGTATATTTTGGGGTGGTAGTGAACAAAGGATCATCGGATATGGACATTGGTCTTACCAACGATCTGATAAAAAGCAAGTTGAATGGTTTCTCGTAGGGTTAACTCGACAAAAGAACTATTACAGTATCTATGTGAATGCAGTCGAAGGAAGAAAATACCTTACCGAGGTCTACAGTTCACGACTCGGAAAAGTCAAGACTGGTAAGAGTAGTATCGGATTTCGCAAACTTGCTGATGTGGATCTTGATGTCTTACGTGAATTAATTGAACACGCATATAAGACTACATCCGATAACGATTCATAAATACCAGAAAATAGAATTCTATCTATAAACCTACTCTAATACATCGCTAACGTCTAATTGATAGAAAGATAGTTCACAAGCATCTGCCAAAATTCATATTCCATTACAAGTATTCATTTTCTTTGTCTTTCCAGTTTATTTTTCTTCAATCAAGCGTCCTTGTACTATATACCACATCTTGGAGAAACTCAATGAATGACTCCCCCAAACATACTAATCGACTAATTAATGAAACGAGTCCTTATCTACTTCAACATGCGCATAATCCAGTGGACTGGTATCCGTGGGGTGAAGAGGCATTGGAACATGCAAAAAAAGAGAATAAACCTATATTGCTTAGTATCGGATATTCTGCATGTCATTGGTGTCACGTTATGGAGCGGGAATCCTTTGAAAATGAAGAAATAGCAGACATTATGAATAGTCTGTTTGTAAACATAAAGGTGGACAGAGAAGAACGACCTGATTTAGATGAAATCTATATGAATGCTGTTCAAATTATGACCCAACATGGGGGTTGGCCTATGACGGTTTTCCTAACTCCAGATTTAAAACCGTTCTATGGTGGAACCTACTATCCGCCTACAGATAGTTATGGAAGACCTGGATTCCCTAAGGTTATGCATGCTGTGGCAGAAGCATTCAATGAGAAGAACACACAAGTCTTGGAACAAGCGGACCAACTTACTACTCAACTCAGTCGGATGAGTCATCTTGTTGATCCACAAGAACATGAACTGTCAGAAGAACTGATGACAAAAGCATTTCAAGACTACCGATCACGATTCGATTCACATTACGGTGGTTTTGGAAATGCGCCTAAATTTCCACCAAGTATGGGGTTACCTTTTCTTTTACGTTATTGGCATCATAGTGGTAATGCAAATGCATTAGAAATGGTTGAACTCACATTACAAAAGATGGCTCGTGGTGGAATGTATGACCAACTCGGTGGTGGTTTTCATAGATATTCTACTGATGAAAAATGGCTTGTACCACATTTTGAAAAAATGCTGTATGACAATGCATTACTTGTCGTGGCATATTTTGAATCGTACCAAGCAACACAAAATATCTTTTATCGTGATATTGCTACCGATACGTTGGATTATGTTTTACGAGAAATGTATGATGAAGAGAATGGTGGGTTTTATTCTACCCAAGATGCAGATAGTGAAGGTGTTGAAGGAAAGTTTTTTGTATGGGAACCCAATGATGTAGAAGATGTGATTGGTGAAGAAAATGCAAAGATCTTCTGTGAGTATTATGATATTACACCCCATGGGAATTTTGAAGGTGAAAACATACTTCATATTCAAACACCACAAGATGTCTTTGCTCGAAAGATTGGTATGGATCAGCAGGAATTGGAAAACCTCCTTTCTACCTCACGAAAGAAACTATTCGAAGAAAGAGAGAAACGGATTAAACCCGGACTTGATGACAAAATTCTTACGAGCTGGAACGGTATCATGATACGTGGAATGGCTATGGGTTATCAACTGACTGGTAAATCTGACTATCTTACTGCATGTGAGAAATCTGCTGAATTTGTCCTAACAACCCTTTCACAAGATAATGGTTTACTTTTACGGACATACCGATCAGGAAAAAGTCATCTCAATGCTTATCTGGAGGATTATTCCTATTTTATTTCAGGATTGATTGCTCTATATGAAGCAAGTTTTGACTCCAGATGGCTTAGGGAAGCAGAACGACTTGCTAATATTATGATTGATCAGTTTGGAGATGAGAATGGAGATGGATTCTTCTTCACAGGAAAAGCACATGAAGCTCTGATTGTCCAATCTAAATCGGCTTATGATGGTGCAACACCTTCAGGAGCATCTATGGCAATACATGGTTTGCTACGACTTGCTAAACACCTGGATAACCCTGTTTTTCACGAGACGGCTGTTGACACCTTGAAACTTTACTTCAACCAGATGGAATCAATGCCTTCAGGTTCAGGACAACTCTTATGTGAATTATCTTTTTTACTGTCTACACCAAAAGAGATTGCAATTATTGGTGAGATAGATAATAAAAAAACAGAGGAAATGTTGACAGCATTACATAATATATACATACCAAACAAGATAGTGGGTTTAAGTGAACCTTCTGATAAGGATAGATTACCTCTATTGACAAATAAACCTCGGGTAAATGGAAACTCTACAGTATATGTATGTGAGAATTTCGCTTGTCAAACGCCTACATCCGATGTTGAAGAATTTGTTGAGTTGTTAAAGTCATGAGATATGAGGTGCAATTTGAGTCTATCAATTAAGATGAAGAATATTGGGAAATTGTTTTGGGAATTGGTAGAATTTCTTGATAGTTATGAATACCGTTTTGAAAGTATTGTAGAAACAATTTTCAATCGAAGTAAACGCAGAACAGAAACCTATAAATCTAAAAAGAGGGTACATAATCAACCTGACATATTTAAGAAACTACCTCAAAGTAATACAATATATTTTAAACAGGACTTACGCAAAATCCATTTTTATTGAAGAAGTTTTAAGTTGGTGCCGTGGGTATTCAGCAAGCATTCCATATTTAACTTCATAGAGTGTTTGACCGGTTTTTTGTGCTTGACGCATCAGGCGAACCCAAGCGAGAAAGGCACATGCGATGTGATTACGCACAATCCGTGCTAAACGACACTGACATTTTTCAAGTCCCGTCAATTGTTTGGTTTCACGGTGAAATTGTTCAATACGGGCAGGTTTCTGGTAAAGTCAAAACCTATTTTAGATTTAAAAAAGGATGTAGACTTAATCGGAAACCATTGTGGAACAATGACCAGATCCTAATATCTCAAAAAGGGAGAAACAGAAAAAATGAGTGAAGCAACTGCACACCAACTTACAGCACCTGGTGCTGGCACAAATGGACTCGCATGGGATGGAACATCACTTTGGAGTGTTGAAGGGGTTGGACCCATCCACAAAATCAACCCTGAAACCGGCGAGGTTGAACTATCGCTTTCGCCTGCCTACCCGGGGGGTGCTGGTATAGAATGGGACGGCGAGCATCTCTGGTATAACAGTATCTGGCAACAAACCTTCTACAAACTTACAATTCCCGACCTGGAAGTCGTTACGACATTTAAATCGCCTGGAGAAGGACCGCACGGATTGGCATGGAATGGCGAGCATCTCTGGAGCGTTGACATGAACACGGGGCGGTTTATCAAACAGTGCCCTGACACTGGCGAAATCCTCGCTGAACTCCAGACACCCGGTGGTCGTGCACACGGACTCGCATGGGATGGCGAGGCACTTTGGAACGCTGATACGAACGACCATGTCGTTTATCGAATCGATCCTGAATCCGGTGAAGTCCTCAATTCGGTTTCATGTCCAAGTGAACCGCATGGACTGACTTGGGATGGCACGGCGTTATGGTATGGCGAAGATAAAGCAAAAACAATCCATAGACTTAGTGTATCTGAGTAGATAGCAGGAATAGGACTTACGCAATTTTCTAATGAGGACCTACGGTCCGCACGCCGCTGGCGAGGTTTCAAACCTCACCAGCAAAGGAAGCTGCGTAAGTCCTGTTAAAAAGTTAATTTAAATAGAGGATTGATATAAGTCAATTTTCAAGATTATAATAAGACGACAAGGTCTTGCTTGACGATATCTTTTGTATGTGTAATATCAGCCTGAGCAATTAACTCCTGTGTTTCAGGTGCTAACCTTCCTCTCAGTTCTTCAGGAATCCGACTTTCTCCACGGTCTTGGGGTCTATAACGTAAAACAAGAAAACATCTATTTCTATCTTTAGGTTTCCACGGCAATGCCCCATGAGTCAACAACTCAGAGATGATTAAAATATCACCTGCTTTTGGTGTGATATTCACAACCCCTAAAGGAATATTATTGTAATCCTCTATAGTTCCGTTATTGAAAATATCTTCCGGTCGATCATATTCTGCCTTGTGTGAACCTGGAACAACTAATAGTCCTCCATCCCCAGGATTCACATCAGTTAGGTATGGAAAGACCACGAAATCATCACAATATATTTTTCCATTTCGATTCTCAAAACAGTTGCTGTCTCTACCAAAATCTTCACGTGCACAATGAAGATGTAGAGGATCACCACCTTCTGGGACACCAATTCTATCAGCAATCATTGTACCCCGCATAAGTTGCGGTTTATTATCTGTTAGTTCCTTAATAATTTGCCAAGATGCTGGATGCATTGCTAATGCTTCCAATGCTCTTGAGAATGCAACACCGTTTGGTAAGTGTTTACCACTTGAGTCAAATCCAGTAGGAAGTTCTTCTGTAGGTGTATTGATGTAATTCTCCGCTGCTTCTTGTGCTGCTTTTAAATCATTTCCTTGTATTGCATTCTCAAGATGAAGATATCCGGTCACATCAAATAGATAACGTTGTTCTGGTGTCATCATGTGGTTTATTCCTTCTATAGATGTTCAAATTCAGTTTCCCAAATCGGAAAATCTTTTGTTTCTAATTGTTTATAAAGATCATCAAACTCAGTAGAACCATCATCTTCCCATTCATCAAGGCGAACACTGGGAACATACGATTCATCTACACCTTGTTTCATCAGTCGTTCAGCTTGTTGTAGGTTTCGATAATAGTGTTTTGTTCCATCTGGGAAAGATACAATTGAGATGTGGCGATTCCATTTGGGTTCGGGGGTGTGAGTGTACCGTTTCAATGCGTCTTCATCTAATTCTATTCCTAAGCCGGGACCATCTGGTACCTGCATGAAACCGCGCTGAGTTTTATGTGGTGAAACAATCAGGTCATCTTCATACGCATGACTTGCAGTTACCCCAGGGAGTGTTGCTGTTGGAATTACAGCTCCCAAATGACATGCAAAAGCTGTAGTGATTCCTGTACCCACATATTGTAAGAGAATGGGTGTGTTGGCTGCAGCGAATGTCCAACCCGATGCAAGGGCACTCTTGATAGTTTCATGACTACATAATGCTCCGTCAAAGTCTCCTGCTCGGAGTCCTAACCAAGGACCAGATGGTTGCCGAGATGCACCTTCACGAATTACACTCACACCATGCAAATAAAATGGTATTTGTACTTCTTTATGTAATCTACGCCATCCTTCTACATCATAAGCAAAAATCGGTTCTTCAATACCTTTAACAACAGGGATCTTTTCCAGTTCCTTAAGGATAGGTAAGGCTTTTTCAACATTAATCAATGATCCGTTAAAATCGAATTCCACACGAAAATCTGATGGTGCTACCTTCTGAATTGCTTCTGCCTGCTCAATTACATCAAAGAAAGCACGTGCTTTACATTTCAATCCTCGAAACCCGCGTTCAACTGCTACTTGTACTTCATCTGCAGTATCTTCTGGAGACATACAAGGCATCCACCAACCCATTGAAACCCAGTCTCTTACCTGCTGACCCATCAGCTTCCAAGCAGGTAAACCAAGATGTTTACCCATTAGGTCATAACAAGCCATATCCAAATTGAACCTACCATTACCCATCACATGGTCAAATGGATTGGTGCCAATATAGGAGTCCAGAAGGTCCTGATCAAACGGTAATCCTGGATTTTCACCTATACCAATCAATCCATTATCCGTGTGGAATTTATATACTGTCACCATTTCTGTCATGGCAAAGTGATAATATCTTTTACGGATACGTTGTTCGTATGGTACACGTAATGGAATTACATCAATATGTGTGATTTTCATTAGAAATGAATTATAGATATGCTGATATTTCTTAGAGTAGTGTTTAACCTACTAACAATCAGCACTTAGCCTTTATAGCGTTATGAAAATGTGTTATTTTTACATTTTTTTGACTTTTAATACTTTGGAAATCATCTTGATAGTAAAGCCAACGTTAGGAGATTATCCTATACGGTAGCATTTTATCAAATCTACTATGTATTTTCAAATACTTCTCTTCACAAACATTCGGAGAATAACAACACAAAGATGTTTTGGCTTTCATTGATCTGAAATGTCTAACATCATCGTTATGTCCAGATAATGTTGTAATCAGTTTACCATTTTTTAAATTCCACAAGAAGATATCATCTGACGAAAAATTTTGACCTACTCCACATGCGATTATTTTTCCATCTGGACTGATACTCATACTATAAACATGCGATCCATGACCCATGAGTGTATTCTTCAATTCTCTTGAAGATGTATCCCATACATAAACAACACCTAAACTTCCAGCTGCTATGAGATTTCCATCCGGACTGTAGACAACACTTGTATAATTTCGCCGAATATTCATTAGAACATATCTCATAAATCATTTATTTGGGATTCTTTGATCTTGCCCATATATTCCAGATTGAAACAACGGACGGGGAGACCCCGTCCCTACGAAGAGAAATTATATCTGTACGGAAATTTCGTATTTTTGAGATATACTGTATTTGGTATTCATTATACCATTTCTAAATGATGATTGCTCATTACTGATTGAAAAAACCCCTAAAGAATCAAGGAATCAAGGAATCAAGGAATCAACGGTATGAATCATGGCGAATGCCATACGCGCATTCGTCTTTAGTCATTCACCGGGTATGAATGCCTTATGGCATTCCCCGCCCCTTATCAGGGGGACTACTAAGAGTGCTCGTAATGTGAACTATTTAAATAGAAATGGTATCATTTGGAGAATCTGAACAATTGTATAGCTCAGTTTTGATGGTTTCATTAGGATTGATTGGGGGTTGTGTGTGGTATAATGGTGATACATCAAAATATAAAACACTGTTTGGCGGTGTATTATGTATCGTAAAAGACAAATGACTCGGATTATAGAAGTTGCACATTTAATTCACAATGAACCGCGTCAATGGACACGACCTCGATTAGCAGAACACTTCGACGTCAATATAGCGACTATACAACGTGATATAAAGCTGTTATGTGAAATGGGAATTGAGATTGTTCCACGGGGTATAGCCGGTTATGAGATAATATCCGATTTTTTCTTACCTGCTCTTGACCTTGAATTCAATGAGGCATTGGCTCTGGTGACTGCGGCAAGTTTTTATCGTGGAACTGAAGATGAAAGATCAGTGCAGGTATTGGATCGTGCTATCGGTAAAATCACTTCCACATTACCAACTGGTACACGAGATTCACTATATCAACTTGTGCCTCTAAACGAAATACCATACAGTAAGGTTAGTATTTTCGATGAAAAACAACCACATAAAGATGATATCTACCATGCAATAAGACAACGTCATTGTATTAACATTCAATATAATTCCTATTATAGTAGTAAAATAACTCGGCATAGAGTTTCACCTTATGCAGTGATATTCCGGAAAAATGCATGGTATTTAATTGGATGGACAGATAAACATAGAGAAGTTCGTACCTTTCGTATCAACCGTATTGAGTCATTAAGGTTTACTGAAAGGGAATATGATATTCCTGAAGATTTCTCTATACAGAAATACCTTGAGAAAAGTTGGGATATCATGACTGGTCCAGAGGTTGATGTTGAAGTTCATTTTGCTCCACGAATTGCACCTTTAATACGTGAATTAAAATGGCATCCTACGCAAAAACTTAAAAAGTTGTCTGATGGTATTTTGCAATTCCATGTTACGGTGGCAGGTTGGGAAGAAATCGGTAGATGGATTTTAGGATGGGGATCTGATGCAAAGGTAATCCAACCAACTGAATTACGAGAATGGATATCTGATACAGCATCTAAAATGGTTGAAATGTATAAACAAAATAATTAATAACCTTTATTTGTCTGAACCACAGATTACGCGGATTTCACAGATTTAGAGGTATGGGTATCAAGAAATTTGTTAGAACACAGAGATAGTCAACTTAGATTAATATTTAATTTCGTATTGCAGCCTGGTATTCTTATAGTGCATTAAAACAGAAAACCACCCTGAGAGGGAGTGGACAACCTATCCTCCTGGCCGGCCAAGAGGCAGCTTGGCATACGCAACAGTTTTCGGCTGCTTTTTTACTTCTGGTCTTCGACAGAAAACCACCTCAGTGCGGAGATGGGCAACCTATTCTACTGACCGGTCAGCAGACAGCTTGGCATACGCAACAGTTTTCGGCTGCTTTTTTACTTCTGGTGTCTTTTGTAAAGTATACACTTCTTACGCTTGGTGTCAAGTTTTTTTAGGAAGGAAAGCAAACGATTCAGTATACACTATTTTATTCTTGCCAGAAAGAATAGGTTGTGCTATTCTAATAATAGGACAAATATCTTGAGTGCGAGATTGAAAAATATTTGCGTCATATTCGTCTTTATTATTTTTAGAATAAGCGTCTCGAGTGCGAGATTGAAAAATATTTATACATAAATAATCCAATTCATTATTAGATTTCCTATTTTCCCTTGACATTGGTACTTTTACGTGTTAAAATTGTTATATTAGCGTCATATACTAAAAAATCGTGAGTATATTGAGGTAGAAAGATGAAAAACTTAAATCCAACACAGGAAATTCAGAAACGTTTTGAAATGATAGATCAAAAAATGTTTTACATTGACGATCTGCGTTATGGGATTGGTTGTCTTATAAATCATTTAGAAGACTTAAAAAATTATTTAGAAGACATAGATGCAGATTTACTTGACTGTTTTACGAAGTTGGAGTCTGCGAAAGAACTTTGTTGCAGATTTGATGCAGGTGAACCGATCGCTATTTTGGCTGAACTTCAAAGGTTAGGGTTTTAAATTGTGGAAAATTCGTCTGAAAAATACATGAGATACAGGTTTGTGTAACTGGTGGTGTGGTATACTTAACGAAAGGAATGATAAATTCAAGGTATTAGGAGAATAGAATGAACCCGATTAAAATATTACCTGTATACTCAAGACTTTCTCAATCTGATCCGATTGTAGGTTTGCCTCAGGAATTTTCCTTACGCGAACATCAGGTTAAAACATACAAGGCAATTTGCGATCCTAATATTGATGTTGTCTTTAACACAGCGATGACTGGTGACGGAAAAAGCCTTGCTGCATATCTACCAGCATTGACAGAAGGCAAGTCAATATTGGCGATGTATCCAACTAACGAATTGATCACAGACCAAAAACGACAAGTTCAAGATTACTGTAAATGGTTTTCTATGTCAATTAACTGCGATACGATGTTTAGCGAGAATCTATCGGAACTGCGTGAAGAGTTAAAGGACTTACGTGGGCAAAAAGCAGCAATTGAACATTTCGCGTTAAAAAATCCAATTCTCCTCACAAATCCTGATATTTTTAATCTAATTGCTAATTTTCACTATTTGAATCCTGAATACGAGAATCCTGACCAGTTAGTTCAACACATTATAGATTATTATGACCTTTTTGTGTTTGATGAGTTTCATATTTACGATGTCTCCCAAGTCATTTCCGTTTTAACTACTATGTTGTATTTCATTGAGCAAGGACAGAAAAAGTTTATATTTCTCTCTGCTACTCCGAATCAATTATTGTTAAATTGTTTAGAAAAAGCAAATCTCCGATATGAAGTTATTGAAGGTAATTATCTGGACAATACAGATTCAAAGGATTGGAGCAGAATCTGTGCCTCTTTTGATCTACATTTTCACACAGTAGGTCGTCAATCCAATGTATGGGTCGAAAATAACTATAAGCAGATAGAGAAGTGGTTTGACGTTAACCCAAATTCACGTGGAGCGATTATCGTAAATTCAGTGGCTGCAGCGAAACGGATTTACTCGTTTCTCAAGGATCGAAAAGATGTGGGTGATTTTAATCTGACTGTTGGAGAAAATACTGGACTTAGTAGTCGAGAACAACGACATTTTGCACTTCACGAAAGCGATCTTCTGATTGGCACGTCAACAGTGGATGTCGGCGTTGACTTCAAAATCAATTACCTTGTGTTTGAAGCAATGGATTCAGGTTCATGGATACAAAGACTTGGACGACTCGGACGGCATTTAGAACACGAAAAACCCGATGGAACAGTTATGAAGTTTGATCACTTCGTTGCTCATTCACTTCTACCCAAATATGTCTACGAACGCGTTGAGGAAAACTGTCCATCAAATCCAGAAATTGGAAAGCAGACTCTGATTGATTTCATGAGAAACGAAGATAAAGAAAAACAGGTTTTCTCACCTATTAACGATTTTCAAAATTATCGTAAATGTTGGGGTTGGTTACATGCCTCACATATTATCAATACGCTCGGACACCAGCGATTACGTGAAAACTATGCATCCGAGCGTGAAAAACTCACACGAGTGTATTCAGAAATTTTCGAGACCAATATTGAAGTGCAATCGACAAAATTGTATTTTGCTGTCAAGAAAAACCAACCCGAAATTATTGAGGCAGGTGTGCTTCGATTTCGTGGGGAAACACCATTTACTTGCGGCATCTTAGACGAAACAGACGGTAAAATCAAAGATTACAATCTTTTATGGGTATTCCAAAACGCGGAAGTTGAGTATATGGAGAAAGAAGATTTTAAGCAAGAATGCCATAAACAGGATGTCCTGTTTCGTCAGTTTCAATATGTTGATGTCTATTTACGATTGCACGAATATCGATCCGAGCGAGAGCAGTTTCATCTTACTCAATCTCGTAGAATTAGAGATAAATTTACAGATGAGGATTATAGACAAATACATACCCTCAAAGGATTCGAAATTGACGGCAAATTTTCAGAAATAAACAAGATCAATAGATGGTTGCGAGTAAAACCTCTTTTATGTCTAATTCGCAAAGAAAAAATTACTGATTTAAGACGGATATTACGTTTGCCACCTATGTTTAACATATTCCAGTTAATTGATCGAGATGGGGACGAATTTAGTGTTGTGTATTCAAAAGATGCACTCTTACTTCGTTCTCAACCCTACATTTGGAGTAAGGAGTAGAAAGCTGATGGATGAACAACTTGAATTTGATTTTATGGGACATACAGATGAATCTGAAGAACAACGCATACACGCTCATATTGCATTATTAAAAAACGCTGTTAATCCAGCCGATTTTGTGTTAAAGGATTACATTGATAAAGTTGTTCCTCAGATGCTTGTAGAATATACGCTTAAGCCTGCGAAAGGGAGCACTGGATGGGAATATAATCATGATCAAAGTATGCTTTCACACATTCTGAACGGTATATTTCCAATACTCACGATTGTGCGAACTACCGAGCAGTCGTTGAGTGAATTAGAAGAAAAACTCTACCTGATAGCCTATTCGTTTCATGACCTTGATAAACTTGTTGGGATCCGGGATCTAAGCGTTTCCGATGCTAAGAAGGCTGAGCAATTTTATGCATACCTTGACGAATGGGTTACTAAGTTACATTTTGATGATTTCTGCCCAAACTACGAGGAATACCGAGGTGATATTGCATATCTCATTCTCAACACTCAGAAAAGATACGGTGCGGATCTGAATTTGCAAAATTTTGATTTACGTTTACCGGGACGACGGCGGCAGTATCTGCGGTTGATGTGTACAGCATCGGATCTTATTGCTTATTTTCTGAAGAATCCGAGTGGATTTAGAGAACAAGAGAATGTCCGAGAATCTCTTACCCACTTAAGCAATGGGAAACTTGAATTTGCCTATCACAAACTCGCAGAAAACCGCGGAATGATTACAAACGTTATAAACAACTCCCTACTCAGAATTCTTCGAGATCGTTTGGGATGGATACCTTTTCTATTTTTCCCAACAGGTGTAACTTATCTACGTGAGGTTTCAAGTGAAAATAGTATCTTACCGTCACTTGATGAAATTGCAGAAAACACTGAAAAGCAACTCATTGGCTATTGTGCTGATCGATTGGAAGTAAATCTCAATGGTTTTTCACGAGATGGCAAGGGCTTCAAATTCCCTGATTACTATCACGATTTCTTTCAGATTCCGCAGTTGTTGAAGCTCATTAGTGTTGGATGTTTTAGAATACTTCATGAAAGTAAATCTCCGTCCTCTGGAAAAAGACTGCAAAAAATGCTTCAGCTACAAGAAAATGGTCATATTCCTTCAGATGTCATACTTGATTTTGAAGATGACATGCGCGTTGATCAACTTGCTGAATTTCTGTATGAAATTGAGAAACACGTTGGTAAAGTAGTAACCCGAGAAGAGATATCTACGGACATTATTAGTAGTTTGGAAATGCAAGAATATCAATCGGACTTTGTGGAGATTCCACGTGATAATCGAGCAGGAGGTGTTCCTCTTCATTGGTATTACCTTGCAGGCAAATACTTGATAAAAAATCGAGGACTTGATACGAACCAGATGGAAGATTTGTTTGCAAATGTTGTCAATGATATTGTTGATTCATATGAGAAGGAGATTGAATACTATGAGGCAGAAAAAGAAGGTTTTGGTATACTTCGTGAATATATCAATCAGGTCATAGATATTAACGGTGAAGGTAAGATTGAACATAGGTTTAATGCAGAATTAGCCAGGTATACCAACACGAAAAAGAAGGGACGTGGGTCAAACGCAGGATGTTCTCTCTGTTCATCAACATTTGGAACGAGTAAACAGCGCGATACATCAGTTACTTTCGCAAACCAAGTCTACAGCCATAAGAATTTAATTAACTCTTCATTACTGGTTCGTGGTATTTGTGAATTGTGCGAGGTAGAGATGATGCTACGCCAAATCATGATCAAGTCTAAACTTAAACTTGTAGGTGGTGGATATGATAGCGTTAAAATAAAATGGGTTTATCTTTATCCAAGTTACTTTTTCACAATAGAAACCGCGAAGTTTGCCGGTGATATATATCATCGTTTAAAAAATCTCAATTTCTTTGATGTGCGAAAAGCCTTGCATAAAGGTATGAAAATTGATGATTTCATCAATTTAGATGAAATGGTGATTGATGAAGAGATTCCCAATCCTAATAATGATTTTTTGTTGAAGATGGAATTTGATACCAATGACCTTGGTACGTTTTACTTCTGTGGGATTCCTACATTTGGGAACAGTCCAACTGATACTGAATCATGGGCTAGGCCAGCGTTTCTCGGCCTACTTCTACCACTGATATTCAATGCAAAGGTTGTAGTGTCTGAGTCCCAGGTTCCACTTTATCATAGTGGTGAGGAATGGAAAGAAACAGTGATTCTCAATGCCCCACATTCTTTTGTTCGTCACTTACTAAAACAGGATAAACTAAGAATTGATGAAGTTGAAAATGCTTTACGAAAGGTTGCTTCGACCTATGATATAAATGTAGATGTCTTCCAAAAAGATGGAAAACCACAATGGCAACATTTGAACGAGATAGCACGCAATATTGACACAGATGCATTGTATGTATTTCATTATCTGGAGGCGTTTCGACGAAAACAGGGTTGGGATAGTTTCCCAAAACCTCGTGAAAATGAACCGTCAATCCCAGAAAGATATATTCAAATCTATCACCATATTGGAGGTGACAAAATGAGTCTTATTGAGGAAGTTAGTAAAAGATGTTTCAAGTTCTACAGCACGTATAACCCAAATACCAAAAGGCATAACTTTACACCAAATAGTGTCTTAAAAGTGATTACGCTTGTTGAAGACGTAATTGTAAACAGTGAACCAAAAGTATGTCCAGAAGATCTGATTTACCAAGCATGTGGTGAAGTAGTAAATCTGATGCAACGAATTCGGAATAGCCGTGCCCAAGGTTACGCAAGATTACCAGTAAATGAAGAATCAGCAGCGATTAGCGAATTCGTAGAATATTTCTATAACAGTATCTTTGTAGAGTATTACGATGGTGAACGTGGTTTGCTTCGTCAAGCAAGAAACCGCTTTAACGCTGGTATCAATGCTTGGTATCAAGTAAACTGGCGACAATTTCAAACAAAAAAGGCAGAGGAGGATAACAATGCCAATAATTGAAATCCCTGAAAATCTCGTATCCGAAAACAATTTTTTGCATCAAATTCCCAAAGCACCAACAGGTCGATATGCACATCTGATCATTATTCGTGAAACGGAATCTTTTCCTGTTTTCCAAACAGATGGTACTCTGAATATCGCTAAGGTTAGTGGTGGATTACAAAGTCAAGACTCACTCATCCGTCTCGCAATGTTCAAACGAAAACAAAGTTCTCCAGAACGTCTCACAGGACGTGAATTGCTAAGAAGTGTTGGAATTACACAGAATGAAGATAACAAAGGTGATGACTATTGCGATTACAATGAACAGTTCTGTACAACCTGTCCTGATTGTGTTTACTACGGATTTGCTATCGGTGATTCCGGTTCCGAAAAATCAAAGGTGTATGTTGATACAGCTTATTCAATTACAGGTTATGATGATTCACATCAACAATTTTCATTTAACGCACTTTATGAGAAAGGAAACATGAGTCAACATGGTGATGTTCGATCAAGTTTTGGTGAGCAAGATCATGTCGTACCACAAGTTTTCTTTCCTTCTGTGATAACAATTAAGGATGTAACGGTGAACAGTTTCAGTTATGTCTTAAATAATGTTATACGGACAAAACGTTACGGAGCACAGACAACGCGAACCGGACGAGTTACCAATCACATCATTGGAACAGTATTTGCTGATGGTGAGATCTTTTCAAATCTGAAATTCACACAAGCTATATATGAAGGATTGGGTGCTGGTATGAATGATACACCTTTAAGTCCTAAGAATGTTGTTCAAACAGCAGAATTTGCCACAACCGAGCTTTTGAAGGATGACGGTGTGAACTATCATTCAGTTGATGGAGAAAATCTGCAACAATTACTTGGCATTGTTAAGTCTGCAATGACAGATAAAGAAAAACTTCATCAGTTCTTGCAAGAAGCAAATACCGAATCAAAGGAGTACTCCCAAAGAGTCATTAAAAAAGCATCAAACAAATAGGAGGAAGCAATGCAAGTCACGAGATGTCATCTGAAGTTACACGACTCACTCTACTATGCAACTCGTGAGATGGGACGACTTTATGAGACAGAAAAGGTTATCCATAACTGGGCGTTGACGTATGCGCTCGGTTTGATTCAAAAGCCGTATAGATCGCTTGACAGCGTTCCTACTTATCAGGATGACCTGACGCCGATCAATGCGGCAGGTGTTTATGTTACACCTGCCAAACCTATTCACTATGATTATGTAATTAGTACTTTTAAGCTGGCAGACAATCGACATCGTCCATTTTCAACTGTGAGTAATGCACGAAAAAAGGAGTTGGGGATTAAAGTAACAAATAAACCTTCTTTCGGTAAGGCGAAGGAACTGGCTCCTGAAAGTGAATTTGAGTTTTTCATTGTTGGTGAACTGCCCGAACAACTTCCTAAATGGATACGATTGGGACTATGGATGAGCAAAGCACGGATTGAGGTGAAAAAAGAATTGTCCTTAACGCCAAAACGGGGCAATTTCACGTGTTCACATCTCCTAAATCCAATTGATCTGTCAACATTACCAGAGTTATACGATCTCATCTCAATGCCACCAGTAAGTTTACTGCAAAACGCTCGATTTAACGACGAATATGTTGAATTTGATAATGTCTGTTTACCGACATCTATGGCTTACTTTGCTGGTGCTACATAAGGAGATATATGCATGCCTATAAGCACACTCATCTCACTCATACCCGAAACCGATGTTGCACTCCGACCCACGATGGGACACCATGCCCATGCCGCCTTTCTCTCCATCATGCGAGAAACCAATCCAAAAGTAGCAGAAAACCTACACGCCTCTTCCGCTCAAAAACCGTTTACGGTATCACCCCTAATCGCCGAAGGTAAAAGACGCGGAGACTATCTACACATACGGGCAGGAACAGAGTGTAAACTCAGATTCACACTTTTGGATGACACACTCTTCACATTCTTTGGGCAATCTTTTCTTACACAGGTATTACCTACGATTCGACTGGGGGAGGCAACCTTTACTGTAAAACAGTTGGTATCCCACGCGACGGATGACCAAATTTGGAGTGGTAGTGCAACATACACCGAGTTAGTCCAAACTGCACATACTGACCATCAGATGAGTTTCAGATTCTATTCACCCACAGCATTCCGACGATTAACCGCCCGCGGGAAAAAAACACGGAACGAGGCTTATATTGATATGGAACGATGTTATCAGAGTTGGGTCAACAAATGGAACGCATTTGCCCCTATCCGTCTTGACAAAAACGAGATTCGCCAGTTCGTAAGAGATTATGGACAGGTTACAAGGGTAGACGCAAAATCAAGAAGACTCAACTACGGAAAACATACTGTTCCGGGGTGGGTTGGTACATGTGCATGGGTTTTCTATCCAGAGAAATCACTTGATGAAGACTTGCTACGGGTAGCGAACTGTTTGGCAAATTTTGCTTTCTACTGCGGAACAGGTTACAAAACAACTATGGGGATGGGACAGACGAAAAGAACATAACGGTTGGAAGGAGGGAAGGTTGGAGGATTGGAAAATTGGGAGTCCTTCCACTCTTCCCTCCTTCCAACCTTCCATCCTTAAAAGGAGCAATAACCATGTCAGAAACATACATACCACTTTCACAAATAAACACCTACGTCTTCTGTCCACGTAGATTCTATTATGAATCTATTGAAGGGCACCAAGTCATCAATGAACATGTAGAAGAAGGTAAGATAAAACATGAACACGTTCATACAGAGGTTACGGATCGAAAGAAAGGGGATAGAATAATTTCTCGACGACAACATCTTGCATCTGACACTTTAGGTATTTCTGGCTACACCGATCTTGTTGAGGAGAAAAATGGTATCCCCTATCCTGTTGAATATAAAAAAGCAGGTGTAGGTGATTGGCTAAACGATCAGGTTCAGCTTTGTTTACAAGGATTGTTATTAGAAGAAAAAACGGGTATCTCTATTCCTCACGGATATATGTATTATATCGGTTCCAAGCGAAGACGCAAAGTACCATTCGATAAAGAACTACGGGAAACAACACTCCGTTATGTCGCTGAAGCACATTCATTATTAGAAACCCAAAAGATACCAAAACCTGTTCACGATAACCGGTGCAACGGTTGTAGCGTGCGTCCGATCTGCCTCCCTGATGAAATCGCCTATCTACAGGAATTGGACGAACGACCCAAGCGAATTAAACCAGCACTCGGTATTGATAATGTACTTTATGTTGATGAACAAGGGTGCGCAATAAAAAAGACAGGTGAAAGACTTCTTGTCGTGAAAGAAAATGAGGTAATACGCGATATTCCTCTCATACATCTTGGTCAAGTCGTTATATCTGGTAATGTTAACCTGACAACCCCAGCAATGCAGACACTCTTGCACGAAGGAATTCCTGTTGTGTTTCTCTCTGCTTACGGTCGCTATCATGGGGCATTAACACCACATGTCTCACGAAATTCGCTCCTTCGGCATGCGCAGCATAGAGTTGCCAATAATACGGATGCATGCCTTGATCTCTCAAAATCTTATGTACGCGGAAAAATTGTAAATTTGCGAACGACACTCCAACGCAGGAAATGGCAAGCAGAAGATAGTGAAGACCCCTCATTAAAACCTTTACTGGATAGTATTAAGTCAATACAAGCGATGGAAAAACGCATTGATTCAGCAACCGATATTCCTGAGTTGTTAGGATTGGAAGGGAACGCCTCCGCAGCATATTTCAGATCATTCCCATTCATGCTGAAAGAGGAAATGGGGTTTGATTTTGATAAAAGAAGTCGTAGACCACCCGCAGACCCGACGAATGCCCTGCTGAGTTTTGCTTATTCATTACTGACAGCCGATATTAGTTCAGCCATCCAGACTGTTGGACTTGATCCTTATGTTGGTTATTACCATCAACTCAAGTATGGTAAACCGTGCCTTGCCCTTGACTTAATGGAGGAGTTTCGACCCATCATCGCTGACTCAGTCGTTATTACCTTGATTAATAATCGTCGTATTAAACCTGAAGATTTTACACAATCTCACGGTGGATGGTATTTAAAAGATAAGTCTCGCAAGACATTCTACGCAGCCTACGAAACACGCAAGAATGAAACTATCACCCATCCTGTGTTTAAGTATAAACTCACATTCCGCAGAGCAATGGAATTACAGGTACGATTGTTATCGAAGTATCTCACAGGTGAAATTGAAGCGTATACACCGTTGACGATTAAATAGGGATGCATGATTGCAAGGAAGATTTTGTAGCATAAACTTTTAGTTTGTGCATAGACTAAAAAGGAAGAGGGTGGAAGAGGGGAAGAGAGGTATTTGATGCATTATACAATTGCCTATGATATTACTGACGATAAACGTCGTAACAAGGTTGCTAAGATTCTCAAAGATTTTGGTCAACGTGTTCAGTATAGTGTATTTGAGTGTAACATTGATAAACGTGCGTATTTACGTTTACATGATAGATTAGAAAAAGCAATGGATATGGATGAGGATACAATCACCTTTTATCATATCTGTGCAGCATGTGAAAAACAGATTGAACGTATTGGATTAGATAAAGGGTTTGACAATGATTCTTATATCGTATAAATTATACTTATTAGAAATTCTATGAGCGGTTGGAGTTCATATATTCCTTGCTGCTCATAGATGACTATAAACCCTTATGAATACTGACTTAACTATCCTACATGTGTATTCATACACATTTTATATGATTAAAGAAGATTCGCTCATGGAAATACCTTATATTAAGGCAAGTCCAGTAAGGGTTGCCAACAGGGGCTGTAGAAAATAAAAGATTCTCGATTACGAGATTGAAACGAGATTCCGATCGATTCTACGGATCAACGGGAAGCGTAGAAAATAAAAGATTCTCGATTACGAGA
>CAZZBB010000073.1:0-66292 GCA_964652195.1 uncultured bacterium
TTACACTTTTTGTCACATCGTGTGTCATTTATTTTCGGTGAAATTTTGGCTTTCAGACCAGTACTGTACTGGGTTTATTACCTTATATATAGAAGAAAGTAAAATTTCTAATTTCTCATTTTTGTGTTATTTCTGTTGTTGTGCTAAATTTTCACATTTGTTAATTTTTTGTTGTTAATTTATAGTTATTAATTGACGATTGTTGGTTGTCAGTTAATGGAATATCTATGCCAAGATTTGCTGGTTTATATACACCTTTAAAAGTCTCTGTGTTTAGTTCTGAAATTCGTTTAAGATTCATTTTTAGTTTTTCAAGTTTTTTTAGTCGATTTTTAAAATCTCTGATTTTAGAGTGTCCTGCAGTAAGTCTGGCACTGTGTTAATAGCGAATCACTAAAAACAGGTGATTTTTTAGAAATTTGAAAAACTTGAAAAGTGTGTTTTGGATCAATCTGCTATATACCCAGTCGGGTAAAGGGATTGTATAGAATTGTCCGAAATTTACCAATTGAGTCTTAAATTCATAATTTATCATAACATAATAAACCTTAATTACTGATATATTCTATTATATAAAATTCTATTTTAACATATTCATAATGAGTTTGCAACCTTATTTTTCACGTATGTTACTATAGATGTAAGTGTATAGATTTTTCTTCATTATTTTTTTGTGGTAAAATATAAAATATGTGTAATAATTATATTTTACCATAAATGCGTGATAAACAAATGTCACGATTGCACATGATAAATCTATCAAACAAAAGAACTTGCTATACTACTTGAAAATCAGCAAGAGAACATTACGCGTAAGAAAGTACGGAATATATCAATATCAGGAGAACAAATTGAGCAAAATGGGAAATACACAGCATCCAAAGGTTGAAATCACAGTTGAGAATTTTGGACCTATTCCTGAAGCAAACATTGATCTGCGTCCGTTGTCGGTATTTGTTGGTCCCAGCAATACGGGAAAAACCTATTTTGCAACGTTAGTGTATGCTTTGCATGGTATTTTTGACGGTTTTCTGCGTATACCTTTGCCAAATTCTTTCAGATCATTCTACAGCATGGTTTCTGATTCTCGTAATAATCTTACATCTGCTTTCGCTTCAACAGATGAGGAAGTACCGGAAATAGTAAACAAATTATCAACGAAGCACAGGAACTTTACATTCTTAGATTTGCCAAAAGGGATTCGTGAATTTGCACAAACAAATATTGAAGATTCAGAAATTTGGCAGAACGATTTAGGTACTGAACTTAAGCGTTGCTTAGGGTTACATAATATAGCAGGATTAACCCGAAGAATCCAAGATCAGAATAATGAAATGAGAATGTTAATAAATGTAAGGGAGGAAAAGCAAGAATTTTGGTCATTCAATATAACAACAAAAAATACTGATATTGTAATTGACGGAACTATCAATGAAGATATGATACTTCTTGACGAGCATAGTTGGTTGTCAGAAGAAGATGGTCTAAATTTGGATGAACTTCTTGAAATCTCTCCTGAAATCTTCCCTGGACTGAAGAGGCGTAATTTGAACCGGTACTACCTACCAGCAGCCCGGAGTGGAATTATGCAAAGTCACCAAGTTATTGCAAGTTCGGTAATGGCAAATGCCTCGCTCGCTGGTTTAGAGCAAATAGAAATACCAACACTATCTGGTGTAATTGCTGACTTTATGCAGAAAATCATACTGTACGATGTAAGTAAACCATCAGAGAATGATGTCTCACACCTATCAAATACTATAGAATCTGATGTAATCAAAGGTCGGATTATTTCGACATCTTCACAAAACCGCTATCCTGTCTTTCTCTATCATCCATCAGATGTTAAAGAGGATATTCGTTTAACCCAAGCATCATCAATGGTAACTGAACTTGCACCATTAGTTCTATATCTCCGAAGTCTTGTCCAGCCAGGTGATACCCTCATCATTGAGGAACCGGAAGCACACCTACATCCCGGTGCCCAAGCGGACATGGCAGTTATTCTTGCGCGTCTGGTGCGCGCAGGTGTTAGGGTAATCATAACAACACATAGTGATTGGTTGCTTCAGGAGATAGGAAATCTTATACTCGAAGGGTTGATAGACGAAAAGACAGACGAACAACCGAGTTGGCTTCGACCAGAAGAGGTGGGGGCATGGCATTTTCAAAAAGACGAACCAGTAAAAGAGATCGCGTTCCATTCAAGAAAGGGGTTTTCTCCTAAAGATTACAATGACGTGGCTGAAGGACTATATAACCGATCGGTGAATCTCCAACAGAAGTATGAGAAGCAGAAAGGTGAGAGCACACGTGAATCTACATGAAGCTCTTGAGGAGATTCGACAGCAGGTAGCGGAAAACGCAGCTACGTCTTATACTAAAGAGGGATGTCAAGTTTCAATGACGAATTTACCCTCTGAACGCGTTGTATTAGATGTGGACCTTGCTTGTCCAACGTCCAGTGCATCAACAAATCAATGTGACTTTATTCTCTTCTATATTGACACTATTTTAAGTAGACTCGTTGGTGTTCCAATGGAACTAAAAAGTGGGGACGTAAAAGCATCAACAGTTGTGGCACAACTCAGAAAAGGTGCTCGTATCGTTCACAATTTCACACCCAAGAATATTGAAATTGAATTGATACCCGTGTTAGTTCACGATGGAATTCATAGGGCACAATCTGAACAACTCAAAACAAAAAGAATAAGATTTCGTAGGGATAGAATTCCAATTAACATGACAAGATGTGGCTATCAAGAGAATATAGCAGAAGTTGTTAAAAAAACTACAAAACGTTAAATATGATTAACCTGGAAATGTTGCGAAAGCGAACCTTCATGTGCGCGATCATCTCAAGTACTTTTAAACGACAAATTGAGTTGAAGTCTCATATGAAAATACCAATAGATAGCCAATATTTTGGGGTATCTACTTCCAATTTGCGTGATAAAAATGTATAAAAAAGATGAAGTTTATTCTACAAGGTAGCAACTTAGGTTATAGTATCGAAAAATAAATTGAAGAAAATTAAAAGAACAATCATCACATAAATGAAAAACAGTTGACATATAAGTAAACATACGTTACAATAACATATAGAGAATATTTATTATACGCATACTAATACAAAATCAAAGATAAATCAATATGATTAAAGAAAATATATTCACAGTTATACAAATATCAATAATATCACACATCTTAATGGAGAATCCAGTGCTAAGGAATCCATCAAGAACACTTTTTTATTTTTTAGTACAAATTCGTAAATTGTCTCTAAACATAGGTGGCTACTTACCTAACAGCGACTATACTAAAATTACGGTGACAGAAAAAAGTTACGATTTCGTAACTTTTGGTTTATGGGAATGTCATCTAATAGGATACACCCCAAAAGGTTATGTCACAATAATGAGATATTATTATTTAGAAAATGTATTACAAATGTCTGTATCGGATATTCTCCATAAGAAGAACAAAGACACAAAAGCACACAATTTCAGAATTTTTAACATTCTTAAAAAAAACAAGGACGAACATAGACTGTGACAGGGCGGACAGCCGTTTTATTAATGACACAAAATGTGTCAAAAAGTGTAACATTTTTAACTATAAAAACAACATATATAACATATGTGAAATATGATAATCCTAAAAAATTAAAAAAATAGTATACGAATTCTATTTAATTTGTTCCCATTACGAGTGTTCTTAATAGCAATTATGATATGGGGGAGGAATGCTATTAAGGGATTCCCCAGATATTCCCGTACGTTATCAAAACTTAAGAAGTATTAGGCAAATTCCGATAACTACGGTTTATAGTAAAGTGAATAATTAATGAGACATTTCAACGTTTACGAAGAACGTCCATCGTAGGGGCGAGGTCACCTCGCCCGTTGTAAAATGTTCCATTAATACAAAAGTTTACTATAAATAAATATCTCAGTAATTCAGTCCATAAAATTATCGTAGGGGTGGGGTTTCCCCACCCGCGCCCGTATATTACCGATTGAATAAAATAATCTTCATGGAACCGCACTAAATACAATACAACATGTGAATTTATGAGAACGATCCATTTAGAAATGGTATAATTTCTGGTTTAGTCATTTGGATTTTTCTACCAACATTGATAAATCATCAGCTGAATTATCAACCGATATAAACACTGATATAGCATAAGTTTATAGCGTAATCATCAACCCAAACCAGTTAGAAATCATCAACCCGTACATAATAGGTTCCTCTCCCTTTACCTTTCTTATTCAATAACCCGTTTTGTACCAATGTCAACAATTCCTTATGTGCTGTTGTATGTGAAAGATCGACAAGTTGTTGTAAGTCTCGATTGGTAATTCGTCCGTGTTTTTCAACATAGGTGAGAATAGTCAGTTGCCGTTCGGAAAGTGCAATTTGTCCAATTTTATCACGTAAAGCCCTATCCCTACTATGCGTAAGCACTAATTCTTTAATTTTCTGCATTTCTGCGGCAATGCCAACAGTAAAATATTCTAACCACGTTGAGAGGATGCTTGTTGTCCGGACACTCTGCAAAGCCTCATAATAATCCGCAGGATTCATATCATAATGTTCTTCAAGCGAAAAGAGTTTCTTTATATCGTAACCTGAATGATAGAGAATAAGGTTTGCAAGCGCTCGTGCAGTTCGCCCGTTACCATCAAGAAATGGATGAATTGTAACCAACTGGTAATGTGCAATGCCTGCCTTTAGTAATGGCGATAGTTCACTTGTCTCGTTAGAACGCAACCAATCAACCAATTCAAGCATGAGAATTGGCACTTCAGAAGCGGGGGGTGGTGTGTAGATTACCTCTTTAGTTTTGTTGTTTACAACATAATTCTGGATTTTACGGAATTCTCCCGGTTCATAACCGCCTTCAATTCCATCAAGTATCAAGTAATGTATATGTCGAATTGTGCGGAGATCAATCTCCATATCAGGATCAGCATAGACTTCATCTATGAATGCAGCTACTTTCAAATAATTGCGTACCTCTTGTATGTCTCGTTCTCGCGCAACAACAGGTTTGTCATCAATCAGGTCTCGAACCTGTTCTATAGTGAGTTGGGTTCCCTCAATCCGGGTGGTATGATGTGCTTGGCGAATTAATGCATCTTTCTGAAGTCGTGATTGCCAGATAGGTAGGATAGGAGAATTCTCTATAACCTCTTTTGCACCTTCAATATCCATTAGGTTTTTAACGATGGTATGTGTATAACTGAATTCAGGTTTAAACATAATATTGCCTCAATCTATTTGTGGATCAAGCGCATCTCGGAGCGCATCTCCAAGCAGATTAAATCCTAAGACAATCAGAAAAATCGCTATTCCGGGAGCAGTTACAGCTATGGGTGCTTTCCGTATGAACTTAGTGTTTTCATTGAGCATAGCACCCCATTCAGGCACACCAACTTCTGCCCCCAAACCGAGGAAACTGAGGCCTGCTGCATCTAAGATTGCAGCACCGATACCTAATGTGGCTTGAACAATCAACGGCGCGATACAATTGGGGAGAACAGTGGTTAGAAGAATACGGGTGTCACTGGCACCAATAACTTTTGCAGCCGTGACATAATCCAACTCCCGAACTTTCAGAACAGAGGCGCGAAGAATCCTCGCATATTGTGGAATATACACAATTGACACCGCTATTATAGCGTTGGTTAAGCTTTGTCCTAAGATCGTTACAATTACCATCGCAAGCAGAATACTCGGCATGGCAAGCATCATATCCATCACACGCATTATCAGGTTATCAAGCCATCCACCAAAATAGCCAGCGATTGCCCCGAACAGTGTACCAAACCCGAGTGAAAATGTCATGGCAATAAAGCCGACTTTTAACGATATACGTGAACCGTATATTATCCTACTAAAAATATCCCGTCCTGTACCGTCAGTGCCGAAGTAGTGCTCTCCAGAAAGACCTTTTAGTCGCATTGCTACATTCGTTTTCATGGGATCATGGGTTGCGATTAGGGGTGCTAATATAGCGACAAGAAGGAAAAAGAGAATTATTGTCGCACCGATTGTAGCTGACGGATGCCGTAATAATTTACGTATGATCTGTTGTTGTCCTGTGGGTGCAGTCGGTGTATTCATTGTGCTTCATCTCCTACTCGGATGCGTGGATCAAAGTACGCATATAACAGGTCAACAATAAGATTGACGAACATAAAGAGCGCGGATACAAAAAGCACTCCACCCTGCACCGCTCTAACATCACGAGCTTCAACAGAATCTCGTAGCCATGACCCAAGACCAGGCCAGGAGAAGATATGCTCAGTTAATATAGCACCACCCATGAGATACCCAAATTCAAGACCGATGACTGTCAATACAGGGACCATACTATTTTTCAAGGCGTGTTTGATTATAACTGCCCACTTTGAAAGTCCTTTAGCATAAGCAGTGGTGATGTAGGGTTGGTTCAACACCTCCAACAGACTTGACCGTGTCATCCGAGCAATTATCGCCAATGGGATTGTACCTAATGTAATGGCTGGGAGTATCAGGTGTTTTATTGCGTCTTTAAATGCTGTAAAGTTTCCCGCAAGTAAGGTATCAATAAGATAGAAACCGGTAGGTGTTTTGATGTCTAAACTTAGGATAGGATCCAAACGTCCTGTTGCGGGGAAGATTTTGAAGTAATAGGAGAACAATAAAATTAACATCAACCCTAACCAGAAGATAGGCATTGATATTCCAGCGAGAGATGTGGTCATAGATATATAGTCTAAGAATCTACCACGATAGACAGCAGCAATGATTCCCGCAGTAATACCAAATAGAATAGAAAATATCATTGCGGCAAGGGTTAATTCTGCGGTGGCAGGAAAATACTGTTTTATTTCATCTATGACGTTTTGCTTTGACTTAAATGAACGTCCCAAATCGAGTCTGACAAGATCCCACAGGTATTTCGCATATTGCTGATAAAGAGGTTTATCCAAACCCATATCTTCTCTCAGTTGGGTGAGAATCTCTTCAGTTGCACGTTCCCCGGCAATGGTGAGTGCCGCATCACCCGGAATCAAATGCACCATAAAGAAAACAAGGAGGGATACTCCAAGGAGTGATAGACCGATGGAGAGGAAACGTTGGATTAGATAGGATAGCAATATATAAGCCTCACAACCTACTGTTACAGACCGTTACAGAAGATCTTCATTTAGGAGGAGGGATTTAGAAAAACGGATTGTGTAATTTTTCTTCACCAACAGTCGTTGGAGGACCGTGACCTGGGAATAGACGTACGTCATCAGGAAGTGAAAGTATATTATCTCGAACACTATTTATCTCATCTTCATAAGAGATGTTGGGACCACCGACTGATCCTGCGAAAATTGCATCTCCAACGAAAGCAGCAGTCTGGGTTACAAAACTACAACCACCGGGTGTGTGTCCAGGTGTATCAGCGACAGTGACCATGAGTTGACCTATACTAATTACGTCTGCGTGAACAAGCTCTTTTAAATCGGTATCGGTCTGAGGTTTAGGTTCGTTTTTGTGGATATATGTTTGGCAATCCGTGGCACGTTGAAGTTGCGGTAAACCATTGGTGTGATCACCATGTGAATGTGTTAAGAGGATGGCAGTAGGGTTAACTTTTTGTGTGTCAAGAACTTCTAATATCATATCAGGATGTGCAGCTGTATCAATTATGGCAGCCTCATCGGTTGCTTTACATATTAAGAGGTATGCATTGACCGGCCAACCACCAACTGGAGCACTAATAGTGACGATATCAAGTTGTGCTTTTGGGTGTTGTTGTTCTGGGAGGGGTTCCCACTGTTCAGTAGCAATTGCAAGCAGTTTTCCACCGTCTAAATTGAGTACTTCAGCGAGTTTATATACTTGCGTCTCTGTTGGTTTTAAGGTATACTTTTCCATACGAGACAGATCCGACTCAGTGATTTCTGATGCCTGTGCTACTTCACCCTGAGACATGTTCTGTCCACGTCGTGCTTTACCAATTATATCACCAAATTCATCTTCAAGTGTGTATGCCATGATGTATTCTCCTACAGTATGGAATTAGAAATAGTATAGCAAAGTTATAGGTATAAGACAAACAATTTGGAACGGATCGTTACCGATAGGGTATATAAACAGTCTTTTCGGGGTAAATAAAATGAATACACAAGAAAGCGAATTCTATCAACAGACTCTTCCATCAGAGTACAACGGGATGACGTTGGAGGAATTTCTTGATAGCGATTTAGAAGGATTTGAATACTTGGAAGGGGAATTAATACCGATGCCACCAACTTCAGGAAAACATGGTGATATTTGCTCTAACATTCAATGGTATTTGCAGTCACATGTTCGCACAAATCGGTTAGGACGCGTCTATACATCAGACACAGGATTCCAGATTGGTGATCGTATGCTTATACCAGATGTGGCCTTTATTTCTGCCGCACGTCTTCCTGAAGAACGGGAAACATCCTTTTCTATTTCACCAGATATTGCAATAGAGGTAGTTTCTCGATCCGATTCTCAGTATAAAGTAGTTCAAAAAGCACTCGCGTATCTGGAAGCAGGCACACGTCTTGTGTGGGTTATTGAACCAATCGCTAAAACGGTAACGGTATATCGTTCAGAAACCGATATTCAGACACTTACACGAAATGACATGTTGATAGGTGAAGATGTTATTGAAGGATTTTCTTGTCCAGTGATACAACTTTTTGAATAAGGAGATTTTATGAAGCTTGGTTTAGTTACATATAATATGGCAAAAGATTGGGATGTACCCACAATTATAAAAAATTGTACGGAAACAGGTTTTTCTGGCGTTGAGTTACGCACCACACATGCCCATGGTGTTGAAGTCAAACTCTCTGCGAGTGAACGTGAAGCAGTAAAGAAACAGTTTGACGATTCACCTATTGACATTGCAGGTTTAGGATCAGCATTTGATTATCATTCTTCTGACCAAGACGTAGTCCGTAAGAATATAGAGGGGACAAAGGAATATTCCGAGTTAGCAGCAGATGTGGGTGCGCCTGGAGTTAAAGTGCGTCCGAATGGACTTCCTGATGAAGTTACGGTTGAAAAAACGTTGGAACAGATCGGTTTGGCATTACGGGAATGTGGCGAATTCGCAGCAGATCTTGGTGTAGAAATTCGACTTGAAGTCCACGGTGGAGGAACATCGGAATTACCACATATCCGGACGATCATTGATGTGGCTGACCAGGAAAATGTGTATGTATGTTGGAATTCTAATTTTGGTGAAGTTGAAGATGGATCAATTAAAAATAACTTCAATTACGTTACTGGGAGAATCGGTTTAGTCCATATCACAGAACTACATCGTCGTGAATACCCATGGCGTGAACTTTTTACCTTATTGAAAGAATCTGGATATTCCGGTTATACCTTGGCGGAAATAGCTGGTAGTTCTGATCCTGTTCGCGTTATGAATTTCTATCGCGCATTATGGGAAGAATATAACAAATAATCTTTATCGTGCCCCCAAATACAGTCGGGGATCGGAATTCTTTCCCACCGAAGAGATGTAAGAATCGGGGATCGGAATCCCCTCCTACAGAAGAGATGTAAGAATTGGGTACGGAATCCCTCCCACAGAAGAGCACTGATGTTAAGTGTATAATATTAATTCTTAATTCTACTATAATCACAATCTGAAGAGGTATCTACAATGAAGATATTCGTTTTATTATGTCTTGCAATTATGATGGCAACTTCCATAGTAAGTATTGATGCTAAAATTGATCCTGATTCTATCGTAGGTCTTTGGCTACTGGATGAAGGTAAAGGAGAAAGTGTTAAAGACAGTTCCGGTAATGGAAATGACGGTAAAATTGATGGTGCAGAATGGACAGATGGAAAGTTAGGACAAGGACTTGAATTTGATGGTACTGCAAAAGTCCAAATTCCACCAAGTGAGTCAATTGATGATGTTTTTGATGGGTTTACCTATCTATTATGGATAAAGCCAACGGGACAACCCCCGAACGCTCATACCCGCGTGATTGAACGTGACTGGCATAATCCTACCATAATGATAGGACCTACCGATTTTTATGCAAGTATTGCGGTGAATGCTGACCAAGCTCAGACGAATGTACGTGGTGGTGCATGGGAAATGAACGAATGGAGTTTTGTTGCTATTACCCATGATGGAAATACACTGACGCTTTATGTTGATGGAGAATCTGTCGGAGATAAGGATGTTGGAAAACCAGATGATAAACCAAATAGTGATATTCGTTTCGCATCATGGAAGAATCCGGGTTGGACATATATTGGTGTTCTTGATGAGGTGGCCGTCTTTAACATACCGTTGCCAGAAAAAGATCTAAATCAGATCATGAATATCGGTCTTGAGGAAGCTTTGGCAGTGTCATCAAGTGGAAAATTGGCAACAACATGGGGAATGCTTAAAGATACAAGATAGTAAATTAGCCTTTTCACGATAAACACCGAACTAACGGATTTTATGTCCAATTTTTCCTTTCCTGCTCAATTTGCGTAAGTCTTGTTTATTATACTTCTCAAATTGGGGCATTTACACAGACGCTTGATATAATACATCATATACAAGGGATTTTCAGTAATGTAGGGTATGTCGTCGGCAGCTATATCGTGTATAGAGAGTGGAAAGCAGATAAATTTAGCACATAATTTAGATAGGACATACGAGTGATGTCTCGAGTGTAGCGTTCAGCCCGGACGGTAGCACACTCGCAAGTGGTAGTTACGACAAAACCGTCCGTCTATGGGACATAAGCGATGGTAGAAAGGTACGTATACTATCAGGGCATACGAGTTATGTCTTTAGCGTAGCGTTCAGTCCCGATGGTAGCACACTCGCAAGTGGTAGTTACGATAAAACTCTTCGTGTGTGGGACACAAACAGTGGCACACATATCCGCACCCTCACAGGGCATACGAGTTATGTCTTTAGCGTAGCATTCAGTCCGGATAGTAGCACGCTTGCCAGTGGCGGTGCGGATGACATCATCCGCATGTTGGATGTGAGTGAGTGATGCTGGTGTATACTTCACTTTATCAAATTCAGATGACAAACAATGTTGAGATTACAACTACATACCTTGCTTGTATTGATATTATTGTTGTTTTCACTCAAGACAGGCGCGTCTCCACCCCATGTCTACCTTAAGAATTCAGAGTGGACAGTTCAAATTGTGCCACAGACGCTTGCAGTAAAGGCAAAACCCTCCAACACAGTTGGATTAGATATAATAGACCAAACTCTTACCTATATTCAAACGAACCCTTTCAATAATCAGATCCGTTTCAAGACAACATCAAAGTCTGGATTAGACATGCATGTATCGCATGCTTTCACACCAAATTGGGAACAAGGGAGATACGGTTTTCGTATCTCGTTAGGTAATGCATCACCCGTCACTCCTGCCAAATTGTATCGTCAATATTTGATGGAGAATGATGAATTTATCTCCTTTACGGATAAGATAGAAAAAACTCCTGAAGCCGAGAAATTACTTGGTGCTGCACATGTATATCTGTGGGGAGGGAAACTCCTTAGTCAATACGATGTAACTGATTGGAACAAGTTTGCCATAAAACTCCTTAGCGATAATAAAATTGCAAAGCAGATTTGGTGAGGTGACACATACTCACTGCAAGAAATAAGCATGTTAAGACAGTTGTAATAAGTTGAAATTTTGCAGATTTCATGAAACTAACCTCCATTTAGTGCTGGGTTGAATTATCAGGATCAATTCCATAAAGCTCTTTTGTCTCTCGAATGAGTTGTCTGGTTTCTTCTTGTAGTACCTGACTCATCATGTATATCGTTTTTCGGTCGATCCGATTATTTCGTTCTGCTATTTTTATCTGCTCACTTGTCATATCAGGTGCGTTTTCTACCTGTTGGTAAAACGCATCTGTCTCATCTTCGGGATAATGTTTGAGCATCTCTCGATATATAATTCTGCGTTGTTCAGGCGTCGTCTTAAGTTTCAAGAATGCCTGTATAAGTTTCCTGTGCCTTGATGCGTCATCTAACTGTAGGTCGGTAACATAATTGAGCATCGCATTATTTTCCTTCATGCGTCGCACCAAATCCAATCTTTGTGCGCGTCTTTCTGGGGACTCTTGCGTTGTTGTCTTTTCAGGTAGCACCAAAGCAGGTGTGGCTTGTTCAGTTTCTGATTGTGCTGACTTATGGGTGTCCGTCACGTTTGTTGCGTGTTCCGTTATGTGCGGTGTCGTGTCGTGTTCCTGCTTCCGATTGGGTTTGACGTATTGATTTTGCCTGTATAGCGTTCTCATCTCTGTCAATCGTTGTATACTTTCTGCTTGGATAGCTGCTTGCTGAGCATTTCTTTGATACATAGACACAATCACAAACATAAAAACAGACACTGTCAAACCGATAATTGTCAATGCTATGTGCTTTTTGTTAATCATCACAACCCCCCTATGAAATTCAATATAACTATTAGTTATATAATTTTGTGCAAATTTAATCAACATAAATTCTTATTTTATATTACAGCGTTAACCTGTGTCATTTTTATGTCCAAACCGGTCATCTTTCATAACACTCCGCTGGAGTGCGGAGCTCTCTGCATCTTATTTCTATAGACATATCACGCCGCTGGCGTGATGAGACATCGTAAGGTCGGTGTAGTTAGTTCTCTATTGATTGCATCTAACACACGGATAAGTTATGGGTCTTGCTCCAGCGGAGCAATATGTCTATAGCAGTGAATCATAGCAATCCCGTACTCCAGCGGAGTGCTAAGTCTAAAATTGTCCAAACTATAATATATATTAACCAAAGTACTATAAGACAAACATGCTAAACCGATAAATTATTGAAGAATTATTTCTCTAAGTCTATCTCATTAATTACTATTCAAAGAATCAATTCATATAGATTATACTAACAATTTTTCGATAAAGGGGAAGATCAATGTTAATAGAGAATCTCATTCCAAGTTTTCGATTTACTGGAATTCTACTTCTTAGGATTTTAGTGGGAATCATACTGGGGTTTGTGTGGTTTATCGCTATTGCCGGTATTTTCCATTTCACAGGTGAAAATGTAGTGTCCCAACATGCCGATATAGGTCCTCATAGCGGTTTATACGACTATTTTGATTCAAAATACCATACAGGGAACCCTATTTTTACTATTGTTGCTTGTATTGCACATATAGGGCAGTTAGCGTGTATTGTTTTCGGTGTTCTCTGGGGTATTTTCCAAAGTAGATTCAATTTGACAAGATGGTTATACAGGCGGTATATTAATAATTTATGGATCAAATAGAATTTTACAAAAGAAAACTAAATTACGAGACGGACTCTTGGGATCTGTATGAAGCTTTGAATAACGGTGAAGATATAGTCGTCATTGATGCACGTTCATCAGAGGCTTATGCGTTAGAGCATATACCAACCGCTATAAATATTCCACACAGAACGATGAGTGAAGATACGACAAGAATGTTGGACAAAACGAAACTGTATGTCACTTATTGCGATGGTATCGGTTGTAACGCTTCTACGAAAGGTGCATTGAACATGGCAAAGTTAGGTTTTAATGTCAAAGAATTGATGGGTGGTATAGAATGGTGGCGTCGTGATGGGTACGAAACGGAAGGTAAACAAGGTGTTAGCGGAAAAGAGGTCGTTTGTGGATGCTAAGTAAATTGATATTGAATGTGGATTTAATTTGCAAATATCGACCTCTTGATGTATAATTTACGATGTAATATTCCCCCATAGCTCAGTCGGTAGAGCAGATGGCTGTTAACCATCGTGTCGGCGGTTCGAGTCCGTCTGGGGGAGTCGGGTATGCTGGCGGACTTTAACATTTAAGGTTCACCAGCATATTTTTTTTAATGTACTGCATAACTGTTTTAAACTATGGAGGTAGATATGCCAATAGAATTTACCGATTCTCATTTTGACGAATTTGCAGAGAAAGGATATCTCATTGTTCCAGACTACTATTCAGGTAAACAACTTACAGAGATGCAAGAGGCACAAAGGCGTGTGCTTCCAGTCTGGGATGATGTGAAAGATGATCCCCCTCAAGGTAGAGCTATTTTGACAGATTTTCCATCGTCTGAGATGGTTTTACTACGCGGTATAGTTGATCATGATGCATGGGGATTCGCTCGGAAGTGGTTGAAAACAGAACATATCCAGTTCCGCGCTGGTTGTATGATTGCCCGATATCCAGGATTCAAAGGTGGTGGTGTTGGAAGTGATGCGAGTGGACTGCATATTGATAACGGGAATAATTCATTGCTACCACAATCAGAGTCAGCACCTGAATTTGGACAATTGGTTTTTTGGGTACACCTTGAAGATGTTGACGAAGATCAGGCACCTCTTAGACTCCTTGCTACTAAATATGGACGAGATACGACGCATTACGAACCACTTGTATGTAAAGGCGGAACGCTCTGTATTTTCAGTAACTATACGTTCCATTCAGCAAGTGATTATCATCGGGAAGATGGTCAACGTTTCACCTGGGGGTTCGGTTTAGGACGTGCGGACCATGTTTGGGAAGGATTTCGACATTATACTGACAAAGGAAGACACGGTACATTCTCAAAATTCATCGGTACATTAACAGCGGCAGAGCGAGAGGTATTTCGTTTCCCACCTGCCGGTCACTCCTATTACACACCGCAAACACTACAAGCGTTGGAAGAACAGTATCCAGGTTGGAACTCACGAGGTGAATATTAATCGATGTAGTCACAAATAGAACGACGAAAATCAAGTTTCTCGGAGAGAATCAGCCTTTAACCAACCGATAGAATCAATTATTTCTTCTTGATGTTCGCGCATCATTACTTCTATAAGTGCTGGTTGTTCAGCTGAGAGAGTTTCCTTCAAGATTGGCTTAAAATCTTCTAAATTCTCAACCTTCCTGGCATACGCCCCAAATGATTTCGCAAATTCTACAAAATCCGGATTTCGTAAGTCGGTGTCAATCGTACGTCCTTCAAATCCTTTCAATTGAGATCCTTTAATAGCGGACAATGCGTCATCGTTTATAACAATTGCTATTACATTAATACCGTATTTAACTGCAGTTGCCATTTCCATTGCTCCCATAAGGAAGCCACCATCACCACTAAAACAGACCACAGGTCTATCAGGATATGCCACTTTTGCACCGATGGCAGCAGGATACGCATACCCCAAGGCAACACCGATATTTGGATAAAGAAATGTGCGCGGATCATAGATCGGAAATTCCGCAAAAGATGCGTACCCAAGGGAATGAACATCAATTGAGTAAATGGTATCTCGTGGAAGAACATCTTGGAGTTCATGTATGATTGGAAGGGGAGGCTGAATATCAAAATTATCGCGAAGTTTCGGAAGTACGGTTTCCCACCGATTACCATCTGTTGAGATATCTTCTATAATCGCTTGTAAGGTAAGTTTTAAATCACCAACAACACCGGTATCGCACGGATACTCGCGTCCAATTTCATTTTCATCCTCATCAATTTGGATAAAGGGTTGTGGTAACTGTAAAGTCCAACTCCGGGTATCAATAGATGTAAACCTTAGTCCAATGCCGATAAGACAATCAGCCTGCTTGAGTGATTCTTGTCCTAAATAACCATAACAGACTTGCAATGCCGATGGATGGTCTTCTGGTAATGCACCTTTGGCACAACGGGAGACGATCACGGGAGCATGCAATTTTTCTGCAAGCAGTTTTAACTCATTTCTGGCATTTGAATGAATCACAGCAGCGCCAGCGAAGATCAACGGAAATTTGGCATTCTCTATTGTTTCTATAGCCTTGTTAAGATCTGTATCATCAGGTGGTGCGAAATCATCCCGTTCTACTCTGGTTGGTATCCGCACCTCTCCTTCTCCAGTAGTTACATCCATAGGAAATTCCAATACAGTCGGTCCAGGCCTACCATTACGCATTGCTTTAAAAGCATTTTCAACAACATTTGGTATATCGGATACACTTCGTGCAATAGCACAATATTTCGTTATCGGGTCAAAGAAAGCCATCTGGTCTAAACCGTGGAACATTTTGCTTGGATGCCTTCTATAGGAATCGGAATGACTCTGTCCAGTTATGAGCAACACAGGTATGCAATCGGTATATGCTTCAAGAATCCCTGTTGATGCATTACTTGCCCCTGGTCCGGGAACAGTTATAGCAACGCCAACATCACCCGTTGCACGAGCAAAACCATCCGCCATTTGTGTCGCTGAATACTCATGTCGAACAAGAAAATGGCTAATTGAATTTGTTCCCTTCCGAAGAAGAGAATCGTAGATATGAATGTTCTGTGTACCCGGCATTCCAAATACGGTTGAAACACCTTGTGCTTTCAAACATTCAATCAGAATATCTCCGCCAGTCACGCTTACTTTCCTTTGTGTTTTTCCAGAAAATTCTCATACCATGTATCTGGATCACGACCCAGTTTCCGTAGAAATTGGCATCCGATTTTCTTTACAATATTGGGTAGTAGATTAAATAGTCTTAGTTGCCAACTCATAATAGTATATGGAATATTAGTTACGTCATAAGGTTTTTTTCTGTAGTCTTATCGAATAGATGGATACGTTCGATGACAAAGGATACATATAGAAACTCACCAATTTCAACTTCAAAGTTGGGGGCAGTGACAGATTTTAGGATGGTATGTGAACCTGTTTCATCTGTCCCAAGAGTTATCTCAACTATCGTATCTGCCCCAAGCGGTTCAACACTATACACTTCAGCTTTAAACGAGTTGGGACCTGATTTGTGTTTTACCACAACATCTTCTGGATGGATTCCAAAGATTATTTGTTGGTCTGAACTTAACGCATTGATTATATTTGTAAGGTGCTCGTCTTGAATTGCAAATGAATTGTCTTTACTGTTTCCGTTAGATAAGTTTAATTGAAGGTCCCCATTATTACGAATGATCTCACATGAAAGACAGTTCATACTTGGATTACCAATAAAACTTGCTACGAATAAATTCTCTGGATGGTTATATATTTCGAAAGGTGTTCCTAATTGTTGGACTTTCCCTTCGTCAAGTACAGCAATCCGATCTGCCATAGACATTGCTTCTACTTGATCGTGTGTTACATAAAAGGTTGTAGTTCCCAGTTCACGTTGCCTCCATCGGATTTCAGCACGCATTTCCGTGCGTAATTTCGCGTCAAGGTTAGAAATCGGTTCATCCATCAAGAATACTTGTGGACGACGCACCATAGCTCTACCAAGACCAACGCGTTGTGTTTCACCACCACTAAGTTGGTTAGGGGTTCGCATTAGGAGATGTTCAATGTGGAGCATCTGTGCAATATCCTTCACCCGTCTATCTATTTCTTCAGCGGATAACTTTCGAGGATGCAATGGGAATGCCATGTTTTCGTAGACAGTTAGGTGAGGATAGAGAATATGGGATTGGAAGACGAATGCAACATCCCGTTCAGCAGGGGTTCTGTCATTTACAGACACATCGTCTAAGTAGATGTTGCCTTCTTCAGGTTTGTCTAATCCAGCAATACATCGAAGAGTGGTTGTTTTTCCTGCACCTGTCTGACCAAGTAGAACAAAGAACTCTTCATCTTTCACATCAAGTGTGATGTTATCAAGTGCAGTGAGATCACCGAATCTCTTTGTTATATTTTCAAGTCGTACTGTTGCCATAATAAGTAGGTCTATTGTAGTATGATGTTATTATCTCATACATTAGCGTATCTGTCAATAATAGGTAGATGCGTTAGGATATTTACTCCTGTGTTTCACTCCCAACCCCTTAAGAAAATAATGCTATCTATACTTTGAATTTAGTGGATAGGAATTAACTTGATAATTCAACAATTGAACTCCTAACTGAAAATGGATGAATCAATTATTTATTTTAAACTGTTGACCATATAAATAAAATTTGATACTCTAATCATAGGATTATTTCTACTATTACATAACATTTCTGATTTGTTCCTGTATATGTTCATAGTCTTGGAGAGTTAAATGTCAACGAATGCCGACCTGATTGCCGAATGGCATGATGCCCCTGCCCCACTGCTCGGCTTATTACACGCCTTTCATGACAGGGACGGATTCATTTCTGAAGAATCTCTCCGAGATATTGCAGTTGGACTACGAATTCCCCTTGCTGAACTTTTTGGCACGGTAACCTTCTATCACCATTTGGCTTGTGAAGCACCAGGACAGGCTGTACCTCGTATATGTACCGGTCCTGTTTGTCGTCTACAAGGCGGGTTAGAAATCCTTAATGCATTAAAAAGTGAAGGGGCAACTGAAATGCCGTGTGCAGGCAGGTGTGATGATTGTGTCCCAGTTTTAAAAGGACATCAAGTACTCACAGGAAAAGATGTAGGAACACTTTCTATACAACCAACACCACTCCCACCACCCTATTCAGGTGATAATGAAGAATGCATCTTCGCAGATATCCGTGAACCGGAACGAAACACACTCGAAGGTTATCAACAGACAGGCGGATACGATAGTATAAAACATGCAATATCATCCCTTAGTCCAGAGCAAGTAATTGAAACATTAAAACAGAGCCAACTTGCAGGTAGAGGTGGAGCAGGTTTTCCCACTGGTATGAAATGGGAATCCGTGCTGAATGCACCAGGTGAGCCAAAGACTATTGTGTGTAATGCTGATGAAGGTGAACCCGGATGTTTTAAGGATAGAGTTATTCTTGACTACGCGCCACATGCTGTTATTGAAGGGATGACACTGGCAGCTTATGCAACAGGAGCAACTCGTGGGTTTATCTATCTCCGATATGAGTATCCAGAAACCTATAAGATACTTGAAAACGCACTTATAGAAGCAGAAGCGGAAGGATTGATTGGTGATGATATACTTGGAACAGAATTAAAATTCCATATCTACATACGACGCGGAGCAGGTGCGTATGTTTGTGGAGAAGAGGGATCATTGTTAAACAGTTTAGAAGGTAAACATCCATTCCCAAGAAATCGTCCCCCATATCCAGTAACCCACGGTTTTGAAAACCTGCCTACAGCAGTAAACAACGTTGAGACACTTGCTGCTGCTGTCCAAATAGTCCGTCATGGTGCTGAATGGTATAAAAACCTTAGTTATGATGAAAATCTTGCAGGAACAAAGATTATTAGCCTGTCCGGAGACATACAAAAACCGGGAAATTATGAAGTACCGTTCGGACTTCCACTTAAAACACTGCTTTACGATTGGGCAGGTGGTGCATTAGAAGGGCGATCTATTCAAGCAATTTCTTCCGCAGGATTGTCAGGAGGATTCATTGGTGAGAGGGATTTTGACATCAATATAGATGAACCCAGTTTCCAAAGTGTAGGGGCAATGCTTGGGGCTGCAGGTATAATGGTGTTTGATGATACGCGTGATATGGTGGATGTCGCGCACAATGCAATGGCGTTTTTCGCAGAAGAATCTTGTGGGAAGTGTTTCCCGTGCCGGATCGGAACACACAGACTTACTGAACTTTTATCTGAACCACTAACTCAGAAATCGTTAGAGTTGATTGCAGAAATCGGAAGTGTTATGAAGGCAACAAGTGCTTGTGGTCTTGGAACCGCTGCCCCGAATATCACCGACAGTTTAATGAGATTAAGTTTGTAAATATCACCAAATACAAGAAAGATAGACAGGCTTAGTATGACCACAATAAGCGTATTCTGATGTGGAGTCAAGGTTTTCTTTCTCTCTGCATCATCGTGTTTGTAGTTGGGTTGATTACAGGTCCGGTACATCTATTTTTCCCAGTATACACAGAAGAAGTCTTGGGGGAAAACCCGTTATATGCAGCATTATTACGTGCAATCCCCATCGGACTTGGTGGTATTACAGCACTCATCGGAGGTAAACTATGTGACCGGTTTGGGCGAAAACCGACATTACTCATCGGTATAACTGGTGCTGTTGTTATTGGAAGTTTGTTCACTACGGAAATACCTTTATTTATATGGGGTATTTTGTGCTATGAAGGTGTCGCATCAGGATTCAAAACTGCAGGTGGGCAAACATACCTTATTAGTTCAGTAACACCAGAACGATTAGGGTCAGCAACCGGTCTCTACTTTATCAGCAGCACAGTGGGAAGTGCCATTGGGAATGCAATTGCTGGAGAAATAATATCTCGCAGACATTTCAGTAATTTTGGTATTGGAGCTATAATCCTATCAGGATTAGTATTTATATGTGCTTGTATATTCTTACCACGTCTTAATAGACCAAGTGATACCGCACAGAAAAAGGAGGGAAGTTGGAAATCAACACTGAATAAAGGAAAGTATATCGATTTATTACGTCGCTCTGACATTTGGATGTTAATAGGGTTGCGTGTGTTTCCAACATACTATTGGGGTTCTGTAAACCTTTTGATGCCGATACTAATTCATCGTATCGCTGGAGATAGAGCTACCGGTTATTACGGGACTTTCAGTTTACTATTTGCTTTTACATGCCAATTCGCCATCGGTAGAATATGTGATGCAGTTGGACACCGTTTACCTGCACTATTGACGAATGGTATTATCACAATTCTTGCTTTCGGTTTAGCTATCTTTCACGATTCATTCATTGCCCTTGAGATATTTGGGATACTGGGTGCTGGTGCAGCGTGGGGGCTTTCTACAACTATTCCAAGATTCATTAATGAGTTTACGGATTCAGAAGAGAAGGGACACGGGGTTGGTCTTACGCATTTAGCTTGGAGCACTGGATTTCTCCTTGGATATGTTGTAAGTGGAATACTAATTAATATATCTGTTCATACACCTTTTATTGTTGCAGGATTATTCCTGATTTGTTCAACCTGTATTGCCTATAAACTTTGGCATACTCATAAAAAAATAAGGAAGGAACTTCCATGATTTTTGCTGAACTTGATTTAGAAAATGCTGAACATCTTGACCTTACAAATGCCCAATGGCGTTATGCTGATGGGCTTGTTCCCGGTGAACCTAATGGTGGGTTGGTCGATCAAATGCCAGAAACACCGGCACGACTCGCTGATTATGACGATTCAGGATGGGATGTCTGTGAAAATATACAAGAGATCGTCTCAACAGGATTCTGTTTTGGTTGGTATCGTATAACTGTTACTTTACCTGAAGAGGTTGATGGAAAATCAATCGCTGGTTCTAAAGTGTGGTTTCATACCTGTATTGATGATTACGGAGAAGTCTGGGTTGATGGTGAAATTGACTTGGCTTTTGGTAAGTCTGGACGTGGGGCTGCTTCAGGTTTTAATGCTCCTCAAAGAGTTATCGTATCCGAAAGTGCGGAACCCGGTGCTCAGCATGTGTTGGCATGTTTAGCTGTCAACGGACCGTTTGCAAGACCGGGTGGCGGTATTTTTCTGCGGTTTGCTAAGCTTGAGTTTGAACAGGAATAAGCCTTTCAAGTTATTTGGGGGTGGCAGATTGCTACCCCTAATTTAATGGACTAAGAATTGTCAACCATACCAACATCCCACAATCATCAAGTCCTGTCCAAAGCTGTTGTATTGTTAAGTGGTGGATTGGATTCCACAACTACTTTAGCAATTGCGCGTTCGGAAGGATATGAAACCTACGCGTTGAGTATTCGATATGGACAGAGAAACAATGTTGAACTTAGATGTGCTGAAAATAATGCAAGAATATTGGGAGCAAAACAACATACAATTATTGACATAGATCTCCGTATATTTGGTGCATCTGCTTTGACGTCTGATATTGATGTACCTAAAGACCGAACTGATAAGGTAATGACTTCAGGTATACCCATTACCTACGTTCCCGCCAGAAATACCATCTTTCTCTCCTACGCACTTTCTTGGGCTGAAGTGCTTTCATCCGATACTATTTTCACTGGAGTTAATGCTGTTGACTATAGTGGTTATCCAGATTGTCGTCCAGAATATATACAGGCTTATCAGAAGATGGCAAACCTCGCAACACAAGCTGGGGTGGAAGGTAAAACAAAACTAACGATATGTACCCCGCTGATTGACAAAACAAAGGCAGAAATAATAAAAATCGGAACGGCACTCGGTCTCGATTATAGTCTCACCTTAAGTTGCTACGATCCTGACACGGAAGGCAGGGCGTGTGGGAGATGTGATAGCTGCTTGCTCCGAAAGAGAGGCTTTAAAGAGGCAGGCATCCCCGATCCGACACGATATAGTTAAAGCGAGTTAATATGATACAAGCGGTATTCTTTGATTTTTATTGGACTTTAGGCGTTTGGGGACAGCCACTTGAGGATAGAGTTCAAAAGATCGCAGAACGATATGACTTTGAAGTTGATTGGGATAAATACTCAGTAGCGGTCAGGAGTTTGTATGGTGATGCATCAGGATCAGATCCAAAAACACATTCACTACTTCAAACAATGGATAGAATCGTGAAGAGTTATGGTGATTTTATCAAACAACTCGGTGTTGAAAAACATGTAGGACAGATCACATGGGAGTTGTTGCAATCCGAACATTCACTCTTTGGTGCGAATAACGCTATTCTTTACCATGACACTATTCCGACTTTGAAACACCTAAAAGAGGATGGATATAAGTTAGCGATTGTCTCCAATTGGGATACTCCCTTATTTCCGTTATTAGAACGACTTGGTATTGCACATTATTTTGACACCATCACAGCTTCACATGATGAGCGTGTTCGTTCAGCTAAACCAGATCCACATATCTTTGAGTATACTCTTAAGAAAGTTGGTGTCACTGCTGAAGAAACTGTTCATGTCGGTGATACTTTCGAAGCGGATATTATTGGTGCTCAAGGTGTTGGGATTCGTCCAATTCTTATTGACCGTATGGGTTCACAAGAAGATAGATGGGATGAAACGATTCAAACTTTATCAGAGTTACCAGAACTTCTTACTTGTTCCGTTGGTTCTGTTTAAACCAGGGAATTTATGGTAAAAGCGGTTTTCTTCGATTTTTACAAAACGCTTTCATTTTGGGGAGAGAGTAGGTTTAAAGAAAGTTTAAAAAGGATAGTTGAAGATTATGGTGTAGAAATTAATTGGGAACATTATGATACAGCAATAAAAGATCTATTCGTAAATACTCCTGTGTCTAATACTGCTATGGATTTGTTACTGGATTCGGTGATGGATACAATGATTCGGGAGTGTGATTTTATTAGAAAATTGGGTATTCAGGATTATGTGGAGCAAATTGCATGGGAACTCTTACAATCTGGACACCCACTTTTTGCTGTTACAGATGCTACACTATACGACGATGTTGTACCAACCCTTCAGCATTTACGAGAAGCGGATATTAAGTTAGCGATTGTCTCCAATTGGGATACACCGTTATTCCCGTTATTAGAACGACTGGGTATTGTCCACTATTTTGACACCATTACGGCTTCACATGATGTGCGTGTTCGGTCAGCAAAACCGGATCCACATATCTTTGAGTATACACTTAAGAAAGTTGGTGTCACTGCTGAAGAAACTGTTCATGTGGGTGATACCTTTGATGCAGACATCTTAGGGGCACAGGGGGTTGGAATTCGTCCGATATTGCTTGACCGAGATGGCACACAAACCGGTAGATGGAAGGAAACGATTCAGAGTCTTGCTGAGTTGTCTGAGTTAGTTAATCTTCGCTAAACCGAGAGCGTAATGCCCATAGACCTTGTCCCGGTTCACTGATGTAGAAAAAGCCCCCGTCATTGAATCCATCAATAAGCATTTCAGGATTGTATTCAGTAAGGATTTCTTTTACTGGTGCCCACTCGTAGCCAACGGATTCAATCTCGGATTGGGTGAGATGTTCTGTCGCATAAACGACCTTGAAACGTCCCTCTGTACTGCCGTGAATTAAGTGGGCTGCAGCGGAAAGATTCTCCTGTAATTCCTGATTTTCTTCCACTGCCTTTAGTGTGGTAGGTGTGCCACGGTATCCGTATTTGCGTATGAGCCTATCAATTTCGTCATCCTCACCAAATTCACGTAATCCGGGAGCAATAATAATCAACTCTCCATCATCTGCCATTGCCATCCGTGTACGATAAATTGCCTTATTTCCAAGCCAAGTACTTTTGAATTCTCTCGGATCCAGGTAGACAACAACCTTGTCTAAAGGTTCATCTAAGAATGTCATGTTAACGTTACGGCTTAATTCAGCTGCCTCTTCAAAAGTGTGTGCATCGTCACCTATATAAAGTCCCCGCATGATGCGATCTCCTTCAACGTCAACATCCATCACACTCATTACATACACAATTCCAAGTTGTTTCAGATAATGTGTATGTGCATAGTTTAGGACTCTTCTGACTGATGTATCAGTTCGACCCATCAATCTTTCCATACCGTCTACGGCACCGAGGAAATGGGATTTATTGATCATTTCCACACCACCCGCACCGACAAGGATATTCTTGAATCCATTTGCAATCCCAATTACTTCATGCGGAATCACCTGTCCTACTGAAATAATGAGTTCATAATCTCCCTCAACAAGACGACTGTTAACAGCAACAGGAATACTATAATCCAGTTTACCACCTGATACATCACTTACAAATTCTGATGGCACATCCCCAAAATGATAAAGTCCTGTTCTCCAGTGATGTACATGGTACGTTGCATTCGGTAAATCACCATACATCTCTGAGATATGATCATCGGTCATGGGAGAATGTGTCCCGATAGCAGGTAGGATATCAAATATCTGTCCATTGGCAGCATCCCAAAGTTCATAGAGAATACGGGTAAGTTCACCCGCGTTTGAATGTAGACGCGTAATATCAGGTGGAACAACCAAGATTTTCTTCGGTATCCCACCCAACTTGAGGAGTGCCTCGTGTATTAAGGTATGCTTTTCTTCGGATGCGATGACGGTGTCTTTTCCACCGTGGGCAATATAGGTCGACATATTTATTTTCCTTACGGTTCGGTTAGGTGGATTGGGTGATAACATCCGGATAGAAGGAGGAAGGAATTATCCTATGTGTAGGAACTTCCTTCCATCCTTCCACGCTATTCTTTAATAGGCGTCCTTAATCGCACCCCAAGTCGTGCTTAGTTTATCCTTGGGTTCAACAGGTAAAACGAAATCATCAACCGAATCACCGATAAATAGGTTATCTATGTAAACAAGACCGTAATTTCCAAACTTACCGGTTTTGAAGGTACCATCTTGTCCTTCTGTTGCAGGATCAATGTTATCAAATCCCGTATTGTCTTTACGATCTTTCAGTTTAAATGTGAATTCATCACCAGAAAGCGTGAGTTGTGCACGATACCAGACTTCAGGTCTATTTTCTACTGAACCTGCCTTAATCTGTGCCCAGCCACCTTGTCGCTTGTAAAAGTGATAATCTCTGCCACCTTGTCGTCGGTCACTCAAGTAGAATTTCTCATTATCTTGAAAACGGAAGACGACTCCCATATAGAAGTCATCTGGAAACATCATATCCCATTCCGCTACATAATCACTCCAACTGTCTTCTCCAACCACATAGATTGAACCACCTACATCGTGGCGAGAAGCATTGGATGGATTAGTTGATGTTTTGAGTACTTTATTGCTCTTGTCTTTCGGATCAGCAACGACTTCTGCCTTTGTTTTGCCATCAAATCCTATTTCCCATTTATCGGGTTCATTACCGATGGTATCCTTCTCAAAATCGTCATGAAAGAACAACTTTGCTGAAGCGTTTATAGAGGCAAAGAAGAACATTGTTAACAGTATTACGAAAGTAATTAATAGAGATGAAAAACGCATTTTTCCTCCAATAATTGTTATCTATTTTACCTTGAATAATAGCAGGAATAAGTATATCATAATTATGGAAAAATAGTAATAAATTGAGGCATTAATGCGTATTTTACATACTGCCGATTGGCATATAGGACAAAAATTACATGAACGATCTCGACATGATGAACATAAGCAATTTCTTGATTGGCTTTTAGATAAAATCAAAGAAAATGAAATAGAACTTCTCCTTGTTTCAGGAGATATCTTCGACACCTCCCTCCCTTCCGCAGAAGCGACAAAACTCTATTACGAGTTCCTTTACAAACTTTCCAATGAAACTAAGGCATATACCGTAATTATTGCTGGCAACCACGATTCAGCGCGTCATTTGGAAGCACCACATGAATTCCTTAAGATGGGACGCATCTACGTTGTTGGACTTGCCAATGAACCGTCTGAATGCGTTTTTACTATTCCTCCCGATAATCCACAGGTGGCTGTTGCAGCAGTGCCATATCTGTCCGAAAGTGAACTCGAACATATCTCATTTGAAACAGAGGTAGAAAAAAGCGAGCGATATCGGGAACGTATTAAAACATTATATTCTGAATGTGTTACCAGTTTGGCTACAAACCTTCCGAAAATCCTGATGGGACACTTTTATGTTGAGGGGGGAAGCGTGAGTGGATCGGAGAGAAAAACACAAGGTGAACCACTCAGCGAATCTCAACCGAATATACGAATTGGTGGAGCTACCGCTGTTCATGCCAGTGATTTTCCTGATGGTGTCGATTATGTTGCACTTGGACATCTCCATAGACCACAGATGATTAATGGGAAAGATTTTCCAATCCGATATTCCGGTTCACCGATTCCTTTAAGATTTAGCGAAATTAATTATCGAAAAAAGATATATATATTAGAGGTAACTGAGAATGAAACATTGGAACAAGAGGAGATTGAAATCCCTGTTTTTAAAGAGTTATGTATTGTTGAGGGGGATGAAACCACTGTGCTTGGAAAGGCTATGTCAGGGGATTGGAAAGAAAAATATATACAGGTTAAATTAAAATTAGATAAGGTTAGTTCGGGTATCAGTGATGAAATACGGAGTAAATTTAATGATCGTGGTGGTGACGTATTAATAATTGAGGTAGAACTACCAGAAACAGATGGAGGACTTTCTATACAGATTGAAGAAATGGATCAGCCAGAAGAAATCTTTGAACAGTATCACATTTCAACTTTTGATAATCCCCCTGATGAGTCATTGAAACAGACATTTAATGAATTATTGCAGATGGTTGAGGAATCTAAATGAAATTAACTAAATTAAAACTTAAAAATATCAATAGTTTTCGTGAAGAGGTAGAAATAGATTTTGTAAATCCGCCTTTAGGGGATGCCTCGCTTGTGGCTATCACAGGCCCGACTGGTGCTGGAAAGACAACGTTGTTAGATGCAATATGTGTTGCACTTTACAGTAAAACACCGCGTCTGGGAAGTACAGGAACACAAAACCCGAGACATCTAATCAGTCAAGGTGAAAAAGAGTGTTTTGCTGAAGTACATTTCAACGCAAATGGGATAAGTTACATTTCCAAGTGGTCTTCTCAGTTAAAAGGTTCACCCAGTGGACAATTGATAAATGCTAACACAGATGAACTGATTTCCGATAGACTCTCTAATCAAGGTAAATCACTTGGTTCAAGTGAAAACATAGTGAGTGAAGAAATAACTGCAATTTTAGGTCTTGATTTTGATGCCTTCAAGCGGTCAATTATGTTGGCACAAGGGGAATTTGCCGCTTTTTTAAAAGCAAAGAACGAAGAAAGACGCGTAATTCTGGAAGCTGCTGCTGATGTGGATGTCTATGAAGAACTGAAACTCGCTTTAAATGATCAAGTAAGTAAAGTTGAAAGTGAGTATAATCAAGCAGAAGCTAATATCGGTGCTATTCCAGATGTATCTCCAGAACAGCTTGCAGAAGCTGAAGCAGAACTGGGTAAATTAAATGCTGAATCAGATAAGTTAAGTGTGGAAGCACAAAGAATCGAAGAGAATAAAGATAAGGAAACAGAACGAAAAGAGGACTATGAAAAACTTCAAAATTATGAAAAACGAAAAAAAGAACTTAATGAAATTCAACAAGAAATTGATGATAAGAAAATCGAATTAGAACAGTCTGAACGTGCTAATCAACTACAATCTGAGAAAGTGTTGTATGACAATGCGAAATCTGATCAAGCAAGCACATCGGAGGCACTCAAGCAATCTGAAACTGAACTGTCTACAGTTAAAAGACAGGTAGAGATACATCAGGATGAATATAATAATAAAAACAATGAATATTTGGCAGCAGTAGAGGAAAACAACAACAAAATTAGTATTTACAATAATACTATATTGGATGTAAAACAGGCGGAAAACCAATTTGAACAAGTAAAAGTGCGAACTACTTCCAGAGATTCACTGAGTAATCAGATTGATTCATTGACAGAGCAACTTTCAGAACATGAAACTCGTCGGGTAGAATTGGAAGAACAGATAACCGAAACCCAAACCTATTTAGAAGAGAATCCACTGCCATCCGATCGAACTCAACGGCTTGCAAGGGTAACCACTTTTCTTGGAGAAATTAACGCTTTTCAGGAACGATTACAAGAAAAAGTTAATGATAAATCACAGTATAGTTCACAAATCAACGAGTTAGAGGGGAAAGTAGAAGATCTAATTCAAAAGCGAGAAGAGTTGCAATCTGAAGTGCAAAAGACATTAGAATCCCATCAAGAGATAGAGGAAAAATATAATAAACTCTTAAATGATGGTACACCTGAGGAGTGGCAAAGACGAAGAGAGAAAGCAAGAAAAGCACAACCCATTGCTCAAAAGTATGAATTTACTAAACAACATCTTGACGAGGAAAAAGAGAAATTAACGGAGTTAAATACCGAAATACATAGATTAGATGTTGAAATTGATAAGATTGAGCAGGAAATCGAAGATATAACCTCACAGTATGAAAGTGTTGAAGCAGAAGTAGAAAAATTAGAGTCTGAAAAACAATCTGCCCTACTATTTGATCCTGTTAACCAACTTCGATATCAACTGGAGGACGGGAAACCGTGCCGCGTATGTGGTGCCACACATCACCCTTACGCAGGTCAAGTTGAACGTGAAAGTGAAGATTTGCTCAATGACATTCAAGAGAGATTAAGAAAAGCTGAATCGGTTGCGAAAAAAGCACAGAAACAGAAGCAAGATTTAGAACAGCAACACACAAGGGAACTACAGAACAAATCAAATACTTTTGAAAGTATAGAAGAATGTCAGCAGGAAATAGATAGTTTTACATCTGAAATTGAGGATCTACTTGAAAAGTGGCAGGATTTATACGATTCTACAGATGTCTCATCCCATACGGTTGATGAAAGAATTGATGAAATAGAAAAAGCAATTGCGAGTCTAACGTCCACTCAAGACAAAGAGAGTCAACTATCTAATTCGTTGACGTTAATTTTTCAAGAGCTTAACACCTGTGAACGTGATTATTCAAGGGAAAGTGACGCATTAAAGCAAAAAAAACAAAATTTGGAAGACGTGACTTCAGAAATAGAAGATTTAAAGGTTAGTATTTCAGATACTGAGGATAGGTTTTGGGATACAATGCCTAATTCATTCCATGGTATTTCTCCTGATGAAGCAACCCAACATTTTGAACATACAATTGAGGAAGTAGATTCCAGAGAACGGATTCTGTCTACGAGTAATAAGGATCTTGATGTACTGAATACTAACATTAAAAATGATCAGCAATCACTCGAAGGAGAGAATACCCGTCTTTCTGAACTTAACAAAGAAATACAGAAATATCAAAGTGAAGGCGATCGACTCATAGGGGTTGTTAAAGAGAAAACCGGAGGTTTGGAAACCGAACAAGCGATCAATTCTGCTATCAAGAAGTTTGAAGAAGAGATAGAAGAAAAGCAGGTAGTACGTGACGAAGCGGAAACACAACTTCAGAAAAGTCGTAATTTACATACCGAGAAAAAGACGACATATCGAATATGTAATAAGCAGATGGAACAAAGTAATAATAGGTATGAGGAAGCGAAGAAAACATACCATGACAAATTAGAAAAAGTTGGATTCACTTCGTCTGAAGAACATGAGAAAGCATTTCGTGAGGAAACACAGATAAACGAGCTAACAGATACTATTGATCAGCATGAGACAGAGATTCAACAACTCAATTCTGACATAGACGAATTACAATCTTTATTTGAGCAATTTCCGTATGATCCAAATAAATTAACGGAGATTGAAGAAAAAGATGCTCAAATTAAAACAGAAATTCAGGAAACAACAGAAAAAATTGGATCTCAAAACCAGATAATAAAAGATCTGAAGGATACACTCAAGAAACGTGAGGAAGTAAGCGAGGAGTTGAATGTAGCAAAGAAGGAATTTGACCGGTGGAAACAGCTACAAGACACGATCCCTTTCAATACTCTACGCGATTTTGCCTTGGATATAATGTTTAAACAGGTAAGTCGTATAGCAAATGCATATTTAAAAGATCTGACATCGGAACGATACCAGCTCAAAGTTGAAACTATCGGTAGGTTGAGTGTAATTGACAGGTGGAATGCAAATGAAGAACGACCTGTAGAAACGTTATCTGGTGGAGAATCTTTCTTGACAAGTCTCGCACTTGCACTCGCGCTATCTGAACTCAGCAAGGGACGTTCACAGCTCAATTCACTATTTCTTGACGAAGGTTTTGGAACGCTTGATGCGGAAACGCTTGATGTCGCAGTGGCTGCGTTGGAAGCCCTTCGTTCTCAAGGACGAAGAATCTATCTTATTAGTCATATACAAGCATTAACAAATCGACTACCCATTAAAATAAACGTCCGAAAACGAGGAAATAGTAGTTCTATTGAAATTAGATAGTTAATTTTTAAGTCAGATTTAAACCCTATCCTATATTGTTGTGTCTGATGTAAAAAACTGAGAAGTCATTTTCCAAAACCTGCCATTTGAAGAAGGTGTCTACGCGCTTCGTCTCGGGGAATACCTTCTATTTTTGCTACGAATTCAATATTGTCATGAGCAGTGTTTGAACACGTCTCACACCACCATGTATTCTTATCTCTTGTAATGACAAAATCATCCGGATGGTTACATAAAGGACATCTGACACCACCCAAATTTGTATCAACGCCATACGAATCAAGGACACTGATTAGAGGGAACATTTCATTAATAATTCGATTCTCTTCCTGTGGGGTCAGTTCTTCAATAGTATTGTCAGTCTTTTTTGTGTTTCCAGCTTTTAACTCAAGTACATCTGTTTTGTCAGACATATTTTCTCCTATTAATGATGTTTGTTGTAAGGTTACAGACTCTTCATCAACAGTCGGCACAATCGTGCTTATTGTTGTATCCGTAGAGACATCTGTTATCTTTTCATTAGAGTATCTTGTTTCAGATAGATTGAAATCAGCAGACATATCTATTTTTTCTTTTCCATCAACACTAATCTGTTTTGAACTATAAGGAACGTATTTATAGACTTTCAGCAACTGTTGTTTAGATTTAGCTTGGGAGTGCAATAATATAAATGTAAGTACACTAACACAACATAAAATTAAGATGATAGAAATGTAAGTTTTAAACACTTTGAATCCAACCTATTTTAGATGATTTTGTATTATAATTCTGGTCAATGTAATAGGTAAGAATGCATTGACGAACAAAAAGTTACATCAATGGGTTATTCCAAAATACCAATTGTAATCAATTTCCTTCGCCAAGAATGACCATGTTCTATAAGTTAACCTAAGTTGCTAACTGTCCAATTTGAATCCTTCGTTTCTAATCTGTTAGGTACATTTTCTAAACACGGGTATTCATCCAGTTGATACGAATATTTCCGCAAAGATTCGGTGTTGATTCTTTGGTTGTATCCTGTAATATTGCCTGTTAATTCTAATCTGGACTGTCCACTAACTTGAAGTAGACTATCAATAGAATCGGTTTTCCGACTATTGATTGCATATTTGGAAAGTACTTTACGTGGTATTATAGAATCTATACTCGTTTCAAAGCCTAAGCGTTCGATAGCTTCAATTAATGCTGTTTTTACAAGTATTGATAGATTTTCACTGGTACTATATGTAGGATCTTTTCCATGTAGTGCCCAAACCTCAACCTCGAAAGATACTGGTTGATTCGGTTCAAAACGAAAGTCGAACGGCATAGTGATTCTGGTTACTTTATAGGTTGCATCCTTGATTACCAACGGATTGATCTTGTTTAGGGAGTGCATTACACGAAATGGGGAAGTGACATTCGTCATTCCAGTAACAGACAGCGTAACATCAAAACCTGTTTTACCGAGTTTTTGCGGTATGCATCCAAACTTAAAAACACACAAAGCGACAAATAGAACTATTATACAGATAACGCATGGTTTCAATTTCATTTTATTTCCTCCATAGAGATTAATAGTGACTATCCATAATACTACTCATCAAGCCTAAAACTTAACACACCCCGGTTAGAAGTTCCAATATATAGCATGTTTTCATCAACAGCAAACGATAAGACGGAATCAGGGATTTCTGGTGTTATCAGTTCCCATGTACCAGATTTATGTTTCAGTTTATACACGTAGTTTTTGTCTTGTCCATATACCTTTATACCTTCCACTGCAAATTTCTCTATTATAATTGGTATACCTTCAGAGTTTTTTAGGCTATGCCAATTAACACCGTCACTTGAATAAGCGCTACCTTTGTCGGTTGCTACGTAAATCGTCTTTCCAGCAAAAGTGATATCATTAAATACCGAAAAAGCAAACGGAAGATCTGCAGAGACGTCGTTCCAAGTGTCTCCCGCATCCCAAGATTGAGCGAGATGTCCATCTCCTTTTCCAACATAAACAGTTTTACCTGATACTGCAATTTTTAAACCTATATTACCAAAATTATTGATAATAGAAAAAAAACTATCCGAATAGTCAAACGTCGTTGCAAATAATCTTGATATGGTGCTTTCACTCTTATCCTCTAAGCCGGTATAGTGCCACTCATCTGCCCCGTATTTCCATCTATAAAGTTTCTGATTGTATTCAAGATAATATGTCTCACCACTAACTGCAAAGTTCCCTAAAGCCGGTATTAAATTAGTTTTTATTGCTTGTTGAAAAACTTCCCTCAATTCTGTATTTATTGTCTCAATATTGTCAATATTAGGAGGTCCGCTGTTCTCAAGAGCTTGTTTAGTGGTATTGTTAAGTTCATTATAGAGGTTGTCATAATTTCTGTTTTGAATCTTGTTTGGTAGATTTTCATTCGAGATGTCAGCTTTTTCAGTTGTAAGCTCATCATTGATCATGGGAATCCCATGAATTTGCGTAAACTTCTTATCTGTATTTGTTAAACGATAAATATGTGGCGTCATATTTTTCATGATTTTCATGTACAATATATCGTTAAATGTTTCCAATACAGGTATACTGGAAAAACCTGATATTTCTGGTTTTTCAACGGTTACTTGTTTCCAAACCTTACCACCATCGGTTGTCGTCATAAGTTCACTCAAATCTGACACATAGAGTTGACCATTAATAGCATATAGTTCCCTTATGGTTGTTCCAGTGATTCCGATATTAAATTCTTGCCATGACTTGCCAGCATCGTTAGTACGGGTGACTCCGAACTGGTTTCCTATGAAGAATGTATTGTCATCCATCATTACAATTGGAGGTGCAAAATTTGTAGAATTAGGCATACCTTTTAGATCTATGGATGTCCATGTTTCACCTGCATTAGTTGAGTAGAAAGAATCTTTTGAATCAGCTAACAGTAAATTATCTTTATCGACAATTAATCTGAAATTTGAGTAGGTAAAATCAACAGGTGTTGAAGTTTTGCTCGGAGTCGGAAATAATAACGACATCTGATTATTCTTTTCTTTTTTGTCAACAGGAAATATTGCTTCCCAATTTCGACCCAAATCATTTGATCGATAAAGGGACCAGCTATTGGTATCAGTCATAATTACTTTTTGGCGTTTGTCTATCTGATAGGTCTCCTCTCGACCTGCCACTACATAGAGACGTGATTTCGATGATGCTAATGCGTGGATAGTAAGTTTTTTCTTACTTTTATCTACAGTACCAACTGGTAACTCCACCCAAGTATCGGACTTGAGACGATACAGTCCTTTATTAGTACCAACGAAAACAGTATTTTCCACAGCGGCAAGTGCCCGTATCTTTTTGCCATCCAATCCTTTTTTTAACAAAATCCAGGGAGTTTTTGCATCCTTTGAGAAGTAGATATCTTCAAGTAATGCAATATAAACTCCCATATCGGTTATCACCAAACCTTTGGGTGTGCCTCTTGGGTGCTTACCCCACGACTTCCATGACTCACCACTATCTTCTGATACCATTAATTCAGTATCAGTAGCAAGATAGAGCGTTTCGTAATAAGCTTTCATCTGTAATGAACCAACAAGTGAATCTTGGAAGCTTAGTGAACTTGCTTTTCTTGTATTGACCAATTTCCATGAGCTTGAATCTTCTGATAATTTATAAAGACTTGTAGGTGTTCCTGCAAAAATATCACTTGAATTAGTCATAAATAGACTGTTGACGACACCCCCTTCTAAACTGTCAATTTGACTCCATTGCCTATTGGTAGATATACTTTCTGAGGATTCAACTAACGCAGCATCGGATAATGTTGGATCAGAACTTTTTTCTGTTCCTTGTCGACTACCGGGAAAAACAGAGTTTCCTAACTGAATTTTTTTAGTTTGTTCTTCAATAGAATCCATAACAATATATGCCTCAATTACTTCAACAGACTGTTTAGATGTTGCATCTAAATCGTAGGATTGTTGATGACGAAAAAGTGTTTGTGTACCAACACCTATCAATAAGAAAATGAAAATAGCGGATACGGAAGATAGAACCCATGGCATCACGGGTTTAGCCGTGACAGGAGTAATGGAGGAAATACGTGAGATTTCCTTCATGATGTTCTCTGTAAGATTCGCAGGTAACTGGAAACTGGGAAGATATTGTTGTATAATGTCTTCCTCTTTCCTCAAACGATTCCTTGCTCTACTAAGACGACTCTTTATTGTATTTGATGAAACACCAAGAAACTCGCTAATAGCTTTGATTGTCATTTCACCAAGGTAATGAAGGGTCACCACGGTTCTTTCACTTTCAGGAAGTTTTTGAAGTAATTCTTTCACAATTTCTCGACGCGTTTCATCAGCATCGACGGCGTGTTTTTCTTCCATGTATCCAGAATAGGACACCTTATCCACCTCACTTGCATCTGTAACCTCTAAAGATTGTTCTGTAATACGGTTCTTTTGAAACCAGTTTGTGCAGAGACGTGACGCAATGACATAGAGCCATCCAGAGAACATATTATGGTTTTTCAATGTACCGAGTTTTTGGTATGCTTTAAGAAATGTATCCTGTGTGATTTCTTGCGCAATATGAAAATCACCGATTTTACGCCACACAACCGCATGTATACCTTTCTGATACTTTTCTACAAGAAGACTGAAGGCTTCTTGCTTTCCATGTAGCACCTGTTGAATAAGCTCAGCGTCTTTCTGTTCCATTGTAACACCTTTGAAATCGAATATCATTACGCGTTAAACTAATGTGGAATAGCTCAATTTAGCCTATACCAACAGTGTAAAAACGTCAAATATTAATATCATTTTGTCTTAAATAGTTCTTCTTTGTTAGTACATTAACACTTTAATTCGTAACTACCCACATAGTATGGTAAGGAAGTGTATAACAGTAAATGTCATACACTCCTCCGTTTCCTTGTAGGATTAGTTATTATTCTCATAATACTCTGTCAAGACTTTTTCAAAGTCTGCCGGAGAATTAGCTATCTCTTGGAGATTTATTGTCTCGTTGCCTTTGATCGTAGCATAGAGTGCCATATTCCGCAAAGTTTCTGCAGATTGCTGAGCTATGGGACCCAGTCCAGACATTTCTGATTCACAATATTCTGCTAATCTCAAGAGTTCAGAAGTCTTTACATCACCGTTTTCACTCATACTTTCCTTGAACATCATTCCAAAATTATGCATCTGAGTAAATATCGTTGTTTCCCCTGAAGCCTCTTCTAAAAGGTTAACAATCTTTTGCATTTCTTCTGGATGTGTAGAAGAATGTATTCTTCCGCCAGCTTCCTGTATTATCTTACTGATTTTATCAAAGAGTTCATTCACTTTACGTCGTCGTTCCTGATTTGCATTTTCTTCAGGTGATAAATCATTACTAACCTCTTTTTCGGTAAGTTCAAGAGTAGCCATCTCCTCAAATATTTTTTCTAAAACTTCATCAGATACGATCTTCTCATCTGCAATTTCCTTGAGTAGATTCTCTATATCTTCATCGGTGACCTCTATGTCTTCACTGAAATTATCATTATTAGATTCATCTGACAGTTTACCGGTGTTTTTAACGATGTTTAGAGTATCTTCCTCAAGAGGTGTTTCATTTTGAGCAATTAGTTCATTGGATTTGTCAAGGTCTTTCTTGAAAGATATAATTTCACGATTATACCAGAATATACAAGAAATAACGATGCAGGTAAAAACTGTGATACTTCCAATTAACCATTTGTTTGTCAAGATATACCGAATCATCTTTTTCTCCTTCTTATTGTAGATTTAACCCTAACTTATATGTCAGTATTTTCTTTACCCTGCAGCTCCTTAAGAACTGCCTTAAATGCTTTATATCCTAATAACTGTTCTGTTAAAGATAGTTATGTAACACGAATAAACTACCTCGTATAATTAAGTGACAAGAGATAGATATCAAAAGGTTGCATTATTTTCAGAATAGTGGAAATAAGTTTGTTTGATACACCAATTAGATGGACTAATAAGGTAGGTGGAGGTTGGAAGGTGGTTAATATTTATAGATTTCTAATTCAATTCTCATATAGTTTTCAAGTATATGCCTTTTCGGTTTGTACTGAAGTTGTAAACAGATCTGATGCTACTGTTTCATATTGTAGAATATAAGAATCGTAATTGGGGAAAGTATCTACAGCATAGATATGAATATGAGAGATAAAGTCCTTATTCTTCTAAGTTAACGACTACGGTCACTCGTTTTTCTTGTGCCAAGATAGTTTTAGCCAAGTTTTGTATATCCGCATCGGTTACGTTCTCAATTGCAGCACGCAGCTCTTTTCCGTTGATTTTCAATTGATGTCGTCGACCGATAGAGAAGGCTAAACCGTATATATTTTGGTTCAAATAGAAATCTGGAACATCAGCAATATCTAAGTACATTGCCAGGAAATTGATAGTTTGCTGTTTATCCTGCTTCGTGAGTTTCGGGGTCAATGCGTCTTGCAAACGTTTATCAAGTTCTTTCTGGACCGCGTCAATGTCTTCCTCAGGCGTCAATTCTTTCTGGAGCACAAAGGTTGAGGTGTCATCAAGAATCGGATAGTAAATTGGTTGAACTTTGCCTATCCCAAATTTCGTTTGCAGCTTCACCAACAAACGGGTATAAACTATAAGAAATGTGGCATATTCTATGCTACCCGGTAATGGTGCAGCATAACCGATAGAAGCGACTCCAGTTGCATTTGGTACCACAGGTTGGACAGTGATTTTGTTAACATTACCAGTTTTAGGTTTGGGTTTAGGACGAGGTTCCGGAAGAAACTTGCCAAGGGTAATTTGACTAAGATTTTCGTGAATGGATTTTTTCGCTTTCTCAATGTCGAACTTACCTGCCACAGTTAAGATTGCATTGTTCGGTTTATAGTAATCCTGCCAAAACTGTTGTAATTCATCAAGTGTGATAGTTTGGAGGTGTTTGACGGCACCACCGCGTTGTCCACCTTGAGGGATAGGGTGCAACTGTGCTCGTACATGGTTTATACCTGCTAACATTGGGATTCCGCCGTACATATTTGTCAATTCCTGCTCCACGCGAGGCACTTCACGTTCAATATCCGCTTCAGTGATACGGAGATCGTTCATACGTGCTGCTATGTCCTTGACTTCTACTGAAAATTGTTCTGCTTCAACAACACTGGCAATGACAGTATAGTCTGTTCCTGTTTGTGCGTTCCAACCTGCAGGATAGTGCCTCGTGAACTGCATCACATCGCGTGCGAGAGTATCGCCAGCTGCTGCAGTGACATATAAGTGTTCCAGTAGATGTGCCATTCCTGATTTACCTAACGGATCGTGATCTTCACCGATATTGTATAGGACCACAAAAGCAACCTTGTTTGCCGTAGGTACAGGATGTAAAATTACGGTGAGTCCATTGTCCAATTTGTATGGCTCAAGTGTTTCGGCAGATAAGGTTGGTGCCACAAACAATATACCTACAATTATTGTTGTCAAAATTATGGGGCTAATTCTGTTGGTCATTTTTATTACCTTCAAGTGTTAAATCTTCAGACATAGATTTTCTGAGTTCTGCTTTCCTATATTCATGCTGAAACACAAAGAATAACATACCAAATAGGAATGTGGATAACAGACCGCAGAGACCAAATCCGTACAATATACCGTATGGTTGTCCTAAAAAATATGCAATTATACCAATTACAAGTGAAATGAGTCCGACTGCAAATGCAAAAGTATTAACACCTAAAACGAGTTTCTTTGCCTTTCCTTTTGGTATGAATATACCTGCCATTATCCCGACAAGCGCACCAAGGGTGCCGACAAAACTACCCAACAGACCGAACCATCCAGGGTGGAACCAAGGTTCATTCATGAGAAATCTCCTTCTCATCTGTGTTACTGCCAAGTGTCAGATCTTCAGACATTGATTTTCTAAGTTCGGCATCTTTTGCCCTTTTCAGAATTACCCAAAAACTTAAACCAAAAAGAACTGTACCCAGTATTCCAGCATAACCGAATCCGTACCATACACCGGAAGGTTGTCCTGATAAATTAGCGATGATACCGACTATGAGTGAGATGAACGATAAAACGAACGCGAAAGTGTTTACACCTAAAGTAAGTTTTATTGCTTTTCCTCTCGGAACAAACCCACCTCCCAATATTCCGATGAGCGCGCCAAGAATACCAATTATTGAACCTAATGTACCACCTATCAATCCAGGGTTCATCCATGGTTCATTCATTAGAGACCTCCTATTCTTCATTACTGTCTTTGTGACTTACCTCTTAACCTCCAAGTGTTAAATCTTCAGACATAGTCTTTCTAAGTTCAGCATCCCAATATCTTTTAAGAATTAGCCAGTATACGATTCCAAAAAGAATTGCACAGTCTAATCCGTAAAACCCAGACCGCAACCATATCCAACGAGGTTGTCCAAACAGATATGCGATAACACCAAACACAATGAAAACACACCCCATGACACACCCAAAAGCAATAACACCTAATGTAAGTTTCTTAGCTTTGCCTTTCTGAACAAACAACCATCCTAAGGTTCCGACAAGTGGACCCAGAGGAATAAATATCGTCATAATTAAAAGACCAAATGTCTGCTGTGAAATCCAAGGTTCATTCATTATAATTTTCTCCTTATTGCGATTCTTCATAAGCTTTAATAAGTGCTCTTGCAGCGGTTTGGGTCAATGTGCCCTCGGCAACCATCAGGCGAATTTTCAATAAAAAAGGATTTTCTTTATCCGAGTCATCAGCAATCTCTATTTTCTTTATAAGCCGATTCAGCCGAATTCGCAAGGTTGGATATGAAACTTCATACTGTTTTGCCAAATCCTTGAGTGACCCAGATGCAAGAACAAACCGTTTAATAAAATGGATTTCCTCTTCACTCAGAACTGATAACCATTTCGGATTTTGTGTACCCATAATATTAATTGTTCCTTAAATGCTATTCAATTCAGGGATTTATATATTATAAAATTAAATAATGTTAAAGTCAAGTTGAATATTATTAAAATATAGGAGAGTAAAGTTCTTGATACCATTACTTAGCTAATACCCTTAATATTAATCTTCAGGAATATAAGAATCGTCAATCTCATAAAAAAGTGATATAATGTTCAAAGTCATTTGCTTAGGAGTTTGCATTGCAGATTAGTATAAAGCGATTAATACCCTTACACATTCATGCAAATTCTTACTCATAAAAGATTCATTATAGGAAATTGCGTTATCTTAAAATCGTAATGAACCTATACAAAATAGAACTGATATAAGAGAACTATCAAAAAACTGGAGGCTATACATGCAATTTGGATTCATGTCGTCTGTTTGTCCACCATTGACAATGGCTGAACTAATAGACAAAGCGAATGAGTATAATTACGAACACTTGGAACTCCGTGTAGAATGGGATCATGGACATGGGGTTGAATTGGATTCATCAACGCAACAACTTGATGAAGCACGCGCTCTTTTAGAAGATAATGAAATTACATTGTCGTGTATAGCAACGGGTGTTAGATTCATTGATCCTGATCCACAAAAACGCGCTGATCAAGTTGATTTACTCAAACGATATATTGATCTATCAGAAAAGATGGGAGCAAAAAATATTAGGTTTTTTGGTGATCCTGTACCAAAAGTTCCAGCAGATGTGGACCAAACATTGGATTGGGAAGCAGAGGGAATACGCGCATGTGATGGTATGGCTGGTGATGCAGGTGTCGCACTCTGTTTAGAAACACACGGAAATCTTCTGGCAAGCTACGTTGCAGAATCATTGTACCGATCTGAAGCAGAGAATACCTATGTAAATTGGCACGCTGGACATCATGTCAGACATGGACAATCTGTTGATGTTGCCTATGTACATCTACGTAACAAAGTACGCCATGCACATGTTAACTTTGGAGACGAAGGTCCAATGCCAGATACAGAAAAAGATTCTCTGACACTGTTGAAAGAAGATGGGTATGAGGGATTTGTCTCTATTGAGGTAATCAACCCAAAGGATTCAGATGCTGTACTCAAACGGCACGCTGAATTGTATAAGACACTATAAAAGGGTTCTTAGAGACTCTTGATAAAGTAGAATAGGGATTATACAACACACCGGTAGAGATGTTAACACACATTTCTACCGGCTTTCTTTTACACGCTAAATGACTCGCCGCAACCGCAAGTGTTTTTGGCATTCGGATTCGTAATCTTAAATCCTGATTCCATCAGTCCATCATTGTAGTCCAACACAGATCCCGCAAGGTATAGGGAACTACGAGGATCTATGAATACCTTGAGACCGTGAAATTCAAACACTCTATCTGTGCCTTTTGCTTCACCAAACTCAAGATTATATTGAAATCCTGAACATCCTCCACCGATTACTTGCATCCGTAAACCGAGATGGGCTTCACTGTCACTCTCACTATTATCTATCAATGTGATCGCTTTTTGAGCTGCAGCTTCCGTAACATTAATCATCAGTACATCTCCTGTAATTTATTTGAGTTCTCAATCGCTGCTTTTAATGCTTTTTCTGCGTATGTGGCATACCGTGCCTTATCTTCTGGTAATCCACCTAAAGCACTTGAAATTTGTGATGCTGTTATGTTATTTGCATCCGAGATTTTTTTACCGTTAACCAATTCCGTTACAACTGAACCGCTTGCTATCGCAGTAGGACAACCAAATGCTCTAAACTTAGCGGAAATGACTGTATTATCTTCGATTTTAAGTGTAAGTTGTAACATCTCCCCACTCGCTGCAGACCCAATAGTGGATGTGCCGTCTGCATCAGGTATGGATCCAATATTACGAGGGTTTTCAAAATGATCTATTACCTGTGGGGAATGCATTTACTCGTGTTTCCACATTAATACGACTTTTTCATATTATACAATATTCCTACCCAGTTGTCAAATTCGACCAAGTCTTTGGGTGTATAAAGTGTTTTGCATGAATATCACGGATAGTAGGTTATTCGTTTTTAGTTATTCGTCTTAGTTGTTTGAACCTATTCATCAATTGTATCTTTTAAGACTGCATTGTTCTTTGACATTGGCATGTATTATATTGAACCAAGGGTAATTATTATGTAAAATTACTGTTTTCAGTTGTTAACAATAGTAATATGTTTGTTATCAATATGTTTGAAAAAGTTACACTTTTTGACACATTGTGTGACATTGATAAAACCTCTCTCCCGTCAGTACTACACTGGGTTTAGAGCCACTTTTTTAAGGTTGCAAGAATTTGCAAGAATGATGAATTCTGTGTCTTTTGCTATACTTCAAATCCATTGATTTGGAATAATATCTAATTGTACGTCAACAACGGGCGGGAAACCTTGCCCCTACGGGTTGGACACTTATCTAAATCGCAAGTTTATTTCTAAATGATTCTGTAGCATTATTTAAATGATTAATTATCAATTAGAATGGTATTAGTATATCCTTTACATACGACATGGTATTATACATTGTTATTATTCTTATGACAACTAATTCTTATGTGTAATTTGTAATATTTATACTTTAGTTGTAAGTTGGTTTGATTTTCTTCATTTTATTTTGTTAAATTTTCATACTTTGTCCTGCCTTGTAGGGTTATTTCGTAGGTTGGGTTGAAACACAGGTGAAACCCAACATTAATTACTACGACGATGGGTCCTACTGAATGTAAGAGAATATAAGATCGGGGATCGGAATCCAAATCAAGGAATCAACGGTATGAATGCTGTTTAGCATTCACCCAAATCAACACCGAATCCGCGTATGGAATTCGGTGGGTATGAATGCCTTATTGGCATTCCCCGCCTACAGAATGTAATACCATTTCTGATATATCACGACACTCTTTTGTAGCATAAACTTTTAGTTTGTGCCACACAACACTTCATTTATAGCAATTGCTAATGGAACAAAAATTAATAGAAATGGTATAAGAGAATATAAGATGGGGGATCGGAATCCGAATCAACGGTATGAATGCCTTATTGGCATTCCCCGCCCACAGAAGAGAATAACTCCTACAGATTTCATCTATTACTATTATAACACATTTCGCTTGTTTTGGGTATTATTGCTAACTCAAAAAAAGTCAGATATCCAAACGGATACCTGCCTCGCTTTTAGAAGGGTTGTGTTGTGTCTACTCTATTGCCCAGCAAGTGCGCTTCGTTTTGACTAAACACTGTGGGGCTCCGCTCACGCACTTTTGCCACGTTTGCGCACACCATCGGTATGTCCGGGTTCTGTGCATGTTATACTCACCAACATTGCTCGGATTATAAGAATGACCATTTGCACAAGTCACCGGGCAACTTGAACACCCATCAGTACAATTAGAGCAATCCGGCGTATTGTCCGTTGGCGTGCTTGGAGACTCAGGCGTTGGATCAGGGGTAGAGGGGGTTGAAGAGGTATCTGATGGATAGGAATGCACCGAATGGGTTTGCACTTATAAAAATTGCTGATTGTGCAATTAACGGTTTGTCCGTTTTGGATGGTGCTATAAGAACAACTCGCCTGCAACTCATGTGCAGAAGCATTTTCTTTCCTATCGGTGTGTCCACACGCATAGTCAACAGCATGCCTACTATCAAGAGGGCAGGTTGAGGTTTGACAACGATAGTATACTCTCCGACACTTGTGTTTACGATTAGTGTACGTGTTCCACTGATTCTCTTGGCAACTCACACGATGATGATGTATGTCAGGGAGTTTAATTGAACAGTTCTCGTGTAAACATTCATACGACTTGGGATACTTCTTTTTCACCTTTAGGGTATGCGTTACGGGAGTCGCAGTCTCGGTAACATGAAATTGTATAAACCCGGTGCCTGATAGCCCATTACCCATCACCGTTATACCACCAGCACCTTTCACAGCCATAAGCTCAGCACTTCCTGTTACTGTATAAGTTCCAGGCTGACTTGTCATAAAAGACACCTAACTATCAAATATCATTAGTTAGATAAAACCCTCATCTAATCATCAAAGACATTACCATCCGGGTCGGTGATTCGTAAATAAAATCCCCAACCACCTTCTTCCTGGCACACTTTGACAAGGATACTGTTCTTTCCTTGTTTGAGTGTTATAGGAATAATATATCTGTCAATTTCTGCACTATGTGTTTTTGTATGTGTGAATACCTCTTCACCATTTAGCCATACTTTCCCTTGGTCATCGCTATCAAAGCGGATTTGTGCTTCTCGGTTATCAGGTGAAGTAAGGGTAGCGAACGCGTAAGCGACACACCAAAAAACATCCTTTCCTAAACCGATATAACCGTTTAGTGAATCATCTGTGCATTTTTTCCAACTCACTTCCTTATTAAGTCCATGGTATTTCGCATCCAAATCTATCTCAGTGATGTTTTCAGGGATGAATGCTGTATCAAAACCGCTTCTACCAGCATTATCGAATCGCCCCAGAATCATCCATGAATCTTTAGGAATAAATCCTGTTTTCTGTATATATGTGTTTGCCTTCATTCCACTATCACTACTACGATAAACACGATAAAATTCTGCCAAAACAAAGTGCGTACTTCTTCGTTGTTCAGGGGTAAGATTGTGGATTTTAGAGTCGATTTTTCGTATATACTCATCTGACTTCTCAACCATCCCTTTCTTATGATAATATACAGCCATACTAAGGTAAACATCAATCTGGAAGGTAGTACTTTCTGTCATAAGGTCTGGCATTATAGAATCAATTTTTTGAGTATGGTCCTCCGCTTTTTGAAGCATACCATGATCATGATAGTATTCTGCTAAAACCAGATGTGCATTTAATCGGATACTCAGACTTTGAGAAAAATGATCAATTAATTTATTTATCATATTGACAAAACCCTGTTTGTCTTGAATATTTTTACCGACTTTGCCAATTTTTGCGAACAGCTCATATTGAAAAACCGGAGACGTTGTAATATACTCATCACTTTCCCACTCCCATTGAGCATCTGCAGCTGATAGATATTTGGTGAATTCTATAAACGCATCTTCAAACCATTCGTTTGCCAGATATACTTCACCATTCGTCAAGATATGATCAGATATTTTTGGTTTGTGTGTTGAATGTTCAAGGAATCGCAACACAGTTTCTGCTGATTGATTCTCAGTAAGAATGTTCACTTCAGGTTTACGTTCTTGATTTTCATTGTGAATATTCGTAAGTACTTTTTCCCAATCCCAAAATAGGATTGTTTCACCACCAACACTGATAAGTGTCTTGTTATCATGTGAAAAAGATAAATCTTCCACTGACACTGAATGTCCCTCAAGTGTAGTGAGTAAATCTCCAGTAGGAACATCCCATAATTCAATATTACCACCCCAAAAACCGACAATTAGTATTGTATTATCTGGTGAAAAAATAAATGTATCACGAGAACTTTTATTATCAAAAGCAACCTCTCTAAAATGGGGTTGTTTTGCCCTTCCTATCAAACGTAGCCGTTTTATACTACCCACAGCAATTAGAGAACTGTCTGAAGAGAAAGCTAAGTTTAAGATTGGATCACTGTATGAATTCCCCTTTGGTGGTGTCTCCTCAAAGAAAGAACTTAACTCCGCTCCAGTTTCCACATCCCACAACTGAACACGTCCACCCATTGTTCCACTGACAATCTTATCTCCATCTGAGGAAATAGCCACAGTGCTGATATGAGGTTTACGCTCATCAGAATCTTCGTCGTGTTCTGAGGTGACAATCTCACGTTCTACACCAGTTTCAATATTCAGTAAGCGGATTTTATTACCACGACTATTGATCAGCGTTTTACCATCAGGTGAAAATACCTCGCCATAACCACTTGGTAAAACCTTTAGTTCACGACCTGTGTTAACATCAGACAAACGAGTTATCCATCTATTATAGTCTGGTTTAGTTGGATCACTTTGTTTTCCGTGGACAGCGAGAATTGTTCCATCAGGTGATAAGACAACAGGTCTGTAACTTTCCCAAAATAACGGTTCTTCAAGCATCGATTTTGTGATAGAAGTTGTTTTTTTGTGAATTCTTCAGATCCCAAACTGTAATAATACCGTCGTCAGAAACACTCACCAATTTGGAACCATCATTTACAATAGATGCTGTACTCATCCACATGTGTCCTGAAATTCGTTTCTGTATGGGTTTTCTTTTCTTAATATCCCAAAACCTGACAGTTCCCTCTGACCCACCACTTGCAAGCGTGTTCCCATCAGGTGAAAATGCTAATGATCCTACTATACTGTAATGCCCCGTGAACGTAGCAATCAATTCTCCTGTAAGCGTATTCCACAAATTAATAGTGCTATCTTCACTTCCACATGCGAGTATAGTTCCATCTGGAGAGAACGCCAATACCACTGGTCTCCCCTTCCTCTCGTTTTTCATCGGGTTATTTACAATTTCTTTACCATTTTCAATCCGTACTTTCCAAGTTTTATCTTCTACAATAGGTTTTTGGTAAACAATCAATTCTTCACCTGTCTCTGTATCCCATAGTTGTAGGGATGTATCCAAGTTTCCAGTTGCGAGTCGCGTGCCGTCAGGTGTAAATTTCATAGTGAGTGCGTGGTTATTCTCCTGGTGAAAATTATTTATTCGAATTTCTTTGCCAAATTCCCTGAGTGTGGACAACTTTGTGCCTGTCGTTGTATCCCACAACTCAATTCGCCCATCATCACTTCCGATAGCAATTTTATCTTCTGTAAGTGCGTAATTTTCATAGTGTCTGGGTCTTTCTTCTAACTTTGTAGTAGTTGTCTCACCGGTCTCTACATTCACCCTATATATTGTTTCTCTTGACATACTCAGAAATACAAGTGTTTTGCTATCATTTGAGAATCGGATCACTATTGCAGGAGGTAATACCTCATTAACTGAAACTTCACTGGCTGTTGTTACATTCCACAACACGACTCCTTTCTCCAAATGACTTCCTCCAAAATATGTGATCGGGTCACCTCCACCAGATGCGATGAAACGTCCATCAGGAGAATATGCAATACCACCAGACAGGTTTGGAATTAGAGAGATCTCTTCTCCAGTCTGTATATCGTATACCCATACACCGATGCGACTGCCCACTGTGAGTTGTGCGCCATCAGGTGAGAAATGAATTGCACCCAATCCGCCCTTCCCTAAACGCATTTTGGCTTCTTTTGGCAGATACCATTGAGGATAATTCTCCATTTTATTCTCCTCTCCTGTTTCAGTAGATAGTAGTTGTGCATTATCATGTTGTAGTTTAGGAACAGGTATTTCAGGTTGTGGGTTATTATTTTTCACTTGTTGATGCACATTCTGTTCTAACACAAACTTATCTACTACAGGAGCTTCTACGATTTCAACCGACACCTTTGAACTGGCATCTAAACTATACGGTTGCTGAAAAAGTGACAAATTTTTATTACTGCCAATACCTAACATTATCAATACAACTACCAATGTTGAGGTAGCGACTAACCATGGAACAAACGGTTTGTTGGTTGATGGAACTACGGGGTCTGCTTTGGCGATCTCACGCATGATGTTCTCTGTGAGATTTGGTGTAATTTTATAGTTTTCCAATGCTTCTTTTATGAGGGATTCATGTTTCATCAAACGTTGTCGTGCTCGACGTAGTCGACTCTTAATCGTATTTGCTGACACCCCTAAAAACTCACTAATCTCTGTATATGACATATCTCCGAAGTAATGCAATGTCACAATAGTGCGGTCACTCTCCTGCAGTTTTGCGAGTAGCTTCTTGACAACATAGCGTTGTGTTTCTGCCGTGGATTGTTCTTTTTCCGTAACCACATATTCAGAATATATGGTTTCTTCAATTTTCTCATTGTCTGTTTGTTCCATCTCTTCAAATGACTGTGTCTGTATACGTTTTTTCCGCAACCATGCCAAGCAGCAACGTCTTGTAATCACATACATCCAACCGGCAAATCGCTGTGGATCCTTTAAGGTTTTCAATCGCCTATATGCTTTTAGAAAAGCATCTTGTGTAATTTCCTCGGCGATATGGAAATCACAGATATATCGCCACGCAAGCGCATGTACCCGCTTCTGGTATTTTTTCATCAATTCAGAAAAAGCGTCGTCATCCCCTTCAAGGGTAAGTTTGATAAGTTCAGTATCGTTGTGGTTCATTTGCCACCTCTAATATAAATGGTTCGTTACCTCTTTATTCTCTATGACGCGACCTGAAACAGAAACGGGTGCATAATTTTCACATAACTTTCGCAAATCCTTCAAACGAATCAATGCATTATTCATCTCTAACAACATAAAGTGAGTTTGATAATAGGTAGAAATCTCATTACTATAGTAATTGTAAAAACATCAAAATATTAAAACTAAATGACTCTGTTTACTGTGTCGCAGGATTGATTACTAAATCTTCAAAAGCATGTCCGTTTTTGTCGGTAATCCGAAGAATAAAGGCACATCTCGTATATTCAAGACATACCTTCACAAGAATACTGTTCTTACCTTGTTTGAGGGTTACTGGAAATGTGTATGTATCAATTCTCACTGGAAATGTCTTTGTATGAGAAAATTCCTCTTTGCCATTTAGCCATAGTTTTCCTTGGTCCTCGCTATCAAAGCGAAATTCAACTTCACGTGTATCAGGAGAGGTAACAGTTGCAAAAGCATAGGTGACCTGCCATTTTACATTCTTTTCAGGGAGATAGATATATCCATCTATCTTAGCGTCGGCAAACCTTTTCCAACTCACTGCTTCATTCTGTCCATTATATCCTGTCTTTGAATCAACCTCTGTAATAGTTTCAGGAATGTATGGAGTGTTATAACCAATTCCGTCATCATTGTCAAATGGACCGAGCACCATCCAAGCGTCTTCAGTAACAAAACCTGTTTTTTGGATATACTCAGATGCTTTTTCAGGCATGCCATGATCCTGATAAAAGTCTGCTAAACCAAAGTTGGCTTCCAACCGAAGTTTCAGACTATCCAATTTATTAGGATCAAGTTCAGCAATCATATTATTGATCATCTGAATATGTTCCTCACGTTTCTCAGGCAATTCAATCTCATGATAATAGTTAACCAAACTGAGATAGATATTCAATCTTAGCCTAAAACTCTCTGTTTGGAGATTTGCAGTTAAGGAGTCAATTTTTTGAATATGTTCCTTTGCCTTATTAAGCATGCCATGATGGTGATAGAACTTTGCCAGTACCAGATGTCCATTTAATTCGATATTCAGACTATCAGGTATACTTTCAATCAATCTTCTCACCATTTCAACGTAACCCTCTTTGTCTTGAATGTCTTTGCCGGCTTTACCAATTTTTGCGAATAACTCACGTTGAAAATTTGGTGATGTCGTGAATTTCTCATCTCCATCATCAATTATACCCGTTAGGTATTTGGTAAATTCTTCTAATGCTGCTTCATACCATTCGTTTGCAAGATATACCTCTACCTTCGTCAAAAGCCGGTCTGAAGTTTTTGCTGGATGTAAAGATTGTTCATTGAACTGCAGTACAGTGTCTGTTGATTTTTCTTCAGTGAACAGTTTCACTTCAGATTCATTATCGTGAGTATTCTTAAGGATTTTCTCCCACTCCCAAAACAGAATAACATCCCCACCAACACTCATTAGGATTTTGTTATCATATGAAAAAGATAAATCTTCCACTGATACTGTGTGCCCCTCAAGTGTAGTGAGTAAATCTCCAGTAGCGACATCCCAGAAACGAATTTTACCACCACTGTACCCGACAATCAGCACTTTGTCATCTGGTGAAAAGATAAATGTCTCACCATCCTCTTTGTCAGTATATACTATTTCTCTAAAATGAGACTGTTCGGTACTTTCTATCAATCGTATCCGTTTACTACTCCCTACAGCAATGAGAGAATTGTCTGCGGAAAAAGCGAAATGTAGAATAGATTCTCGTTTATTAATATCACCCGGTTGCCATTCCTCAAAGAAAGAACTCAGCTCACTTCCTGTTTCCACATTCCACAACTGAACATGTCCACCTTTTGTACCAGTAATAATCTTTTTTCCATCTGAGGAAAACGCCAAAGTGTTGATTCTTGGTTTCTGTACATCGGAATCTTCGAAGTGGTCTGATGTAATTATCTCACGGATTTCACCTGTTTCTATATTAAGTAATTGTATCTTATTTTCTTCCGTTCCTGCTAAAACCTTCCCGTCAGGAGAAGTTTTTCTTCCGGATATAGGTGGGAAAGTAGACAATTCGCGTCCAGTGTTAACATCCGTCAAACGCAGTACATCGTGTTTATAGTTTGGTTTGGATGGATCACTTTGTATCCCAACATTGAGGAGTTTTGTTCCATCAAATGATAACTCAAGATTTCTATACATAGACCAATACTCAGGACCTTCAAGTGTAAATTTAGATATGGAAGTTGTTTTAAGTGAATTCTTCAGATCCCAAACAGAAATTATTCCAGTATCTAACACACTCACCAGTCTGTAGCTATCCTTTAACATGGATGCAGTTCTTATTGACATGTGTCCAGTGATTTTGGTGTTGATTGCTTTCCGTAATTTAATATCCCAAAATCGAACAGTACCATCATCGCTGGCACTTGCGAGTGTATTACCATCCGGAGAAAATACTAACATATTAACATCACTGAGATGCCCTGTGAAGATTGCCCATAATTCAGTGGTAGCAGTATTCCACAATTTAATAGTACTATCTTCACTACCACATGCAAGCAGTGTGCCATCAGGGGATAACGCCAAAGCGATAGGAATACTATTGTACTCGTTCTTCATAGGATTTTTAATTACATTCTCAGCATTTTCCCATGGAACACCCCATATATTCCCTTCTATAGGTTTTTGAAAGACTCTCAATACATCTCCTGTGGAAGCATCCCATAGTTGTACGGTGGTGTCCATAATTCCAGTAACGAGTTTCCTGCCATCATGTGAAAATTCCAGAGTGAGTGTACGGTTTGTTGTTTGAAGATTATTCGGCAATATAACTTTTTTCGGAATTTCCCTGAGGGTTGATAGCTTTGTGCCAGTTGTTGTGTTCCACAACTCAATTCTTCCATTTCTACTCCCAATAGCGATTTTACTTTCTGTAAGTGCATAGTTGTCAAGATGGATCGTACCCGGTCTTTCTGCCATTTTTGTCGTTTTTATATTTCCAGTCTCAACATCAATTCTATAAAATGTATCTCTTGACTTACTGAGAAAAACTAATGTTTTACTATCATTTGAGAATCGGATAACTGATGCAGATGGTAATTCCTCCTGTATCTTAACTTCACTCTCTTTTCCTGTATCCCACAACACTACACCCCTTTCGAGGTGACTATCACCAACACTTGAAAGAGGATCTCCTCCGCCAGATGCCATAAAACGACCATCAGGTGAATTCACAACTACCCCACGCATATTTGGGATAAGTGAAATCTCTTCACCTGTTTTTACATCGTAGCGCCATACACCGATACGACTTCCAACTATAAGCTGTTTTCCATCTGGTGAAAACTGAATTGATTCCATTCCACCTTTCCCTAAACGCATTTTTGCTTGTTTTGGTAGATTCCATTGCGTATATTTTTCTACTGTTCCTTCCACAGGTGACTCTTTAGTAGGTATCGATGGTGAATTGGGTTGCTGAAAACGTGCGAATGTCTTGTTGTATCCAAACCCTAACATTAGCATAACAACTACCACTGATGTAGCAGTAATTAAGCACGGAACCAACGGTTTATTTCCAGACGGAAGAATGGGTTGTGTTTGTGAAATCTCACGCATGATGTTTTCTGTAAGATTTGGTGTAATTTTAAAGTTTTCCAATGTCTCATAGAAAATGCGTCGTCATCTTCATCAAGGTTACGTTGGATAAGTTCAGCATTTATATGTTCCATCGTTTTATTCTGGTTTAAAGTGGTAGGTTATCTATTTAACAGTGTGACGCGGAATAGCATGCAAACGGGTGCATAAATCTTCAAGGTGCCTAAATCTTCAATTTGAGATATGAAATTAGTTTTTTATTTATGATGTGGTATAAGATGTCCAGAATTATTATAGTAGATTTTGGATTATTTAAGACTGATGCAAAATTCCTTCCATTCTTGCAGAATTGGAAGGGTGGAAGGGTGGATGGTGAGTTCCATCCTTCCCTGCCTTCCATCCTTTCATCCGAATATTTGATATCTGCGTAAGTCCTTTTAGTAATACATTTAGGGGTTTGGAATTAAAAGAGGGTTAAAACATATATGAGAAAACTGAAACAAATTACATTTTAAATTGATTACACCCAAGATGATTTCAACTCATGTATTTTCAACGACGCAAGTGTAGCAGAACCACCTTCAGAATAAATACCAATGTCAGCATTATCAAGATCCGGAAGGAAATAGGAGGTCATTGATAACGTTCCCGCATTTCCAAATGCTTCAATAGAGATACGATCCACCAAAATCTGCAACTCGATCTTACCGCCTTGAGGGGCAAGATGACCACTTTTTTCAAGGAACGTCAACTGCTTTTCTTCTACACTGTATCGCACATCTTGACCACGGATATTAAATCCGACGGCCGACGCATCATTGAGTTCGATCTCTGCCCGGATATCAAACAGTTCACCAGTTAATCCATCAAGAAGATTTTCATCAGGATTAAGTTGTACATTGCTCCATGCATGTGTATAGTCATGGATATTGACGATTTCTTCAACAGGTTCACGATGTAAACGGATTCCCTCCGCTGTTGTACGGAGTGTCAACACACAGGGGAAACTCATCTGCTGATTAAACGGCATCTCTGGTGGATTACTCCCATTCATCCATGCGATTTGAATACGACGTCCATCCGAATCCGGTATATCACTCCAAGTTTGTGCAGCGTAAAAGTTCGCACCGTAATCAGCTCTGTGTGATTCACCATCTGGTGTGAAAGTTGTGCCATCAAAATCACCAACATAATACTTTCCACCAGCACCCCAGAACACCCATTTCGTCTTATCAGGATCATCATCAACAGGAAGTTCAAAGATGTCTGGACATTCCCCATCTGGAATCTTTATATCCGAAAGTCGTTCCCATTCCCTTAGGTTTGTGGATCCAAAAAAAGCAAAGTCATTTCCGTCAAGAAAAAGTGTCATTACCCATTTATTAGTAGGTTCATGCCAAATTACCTTTGGATCACGATTACTCGCAACAATATGTTCAATGACAGGATTTCCTTCATATTTAGTCCAACTTCTACCACGGTCATTGCTATAGGCGATGCTCTGCGTGAACGGCACAGGTTCAGGTGCATGGTTTCCAGCGGATGTATAGAAAGCCACCAGAACAGATTCGTCTCCTGTCTGGAATCCAGCAGTATTGTTCCAATCCACAACACCGGAACCCGAAAAAATCGTTCCAAGTTCATCGGGATGGATGGCGTGTGGGAGTTGTTTCCAATGAACAAGATCTCGACTTACGGCGTGTCCCCATGTCATGTTCCCCCAATTGATACCGGTTGGATTATGTTGAAAAAAGAGGTGATATTCCCCTTTATAATATATCAATCCGTTTGGGTCATTCGTCCAATTTGTTTTTGGTGTAAAGTGGAATTGTGGACGATACGTTTCTTTATATGCAGTTTGAATCATAACCTATTCCTCTCTTTAATTTGGATAGTCTGTGCTTGCTTTCTCTCAACAGTATATTTCAGTTGACATTCTATACCTCGCATTCTATTTTGTCAAGAACGGCTTATTGGGATACAGAGGCATTTAGTTTTCGATGTCATATTTGTGGTTCTGTAGTTTTCATCAAGTATACCGTAGCTTCACAGGGTTATTCAGTTTTCGATATTTTTCACAACTGTTTATTTTTTTTTTTTGTAATAAACAGATATAGCGTGACTTTTCACACCATTTCTGTTTAAATAGTTCACATTATAGAAAATAAAATGAAGAAAATATCTATAGCTAACAACTAAATACATAGATTACAAAAACATGGAATGGATTCAAGATATTTAGTTGATGCTTTTAACATATCTTTATCAAAAATAGGAGAATAAATGATGATTACCTATAAAAACGATCCTAAATACAAAATTTTAATAACGTCAAAAAATCGACATCTTTTGCCGATTGGAAATGTCAAAATCAGCAAGGACAACAAAAGCACAAAATCCCGTTTTTTAAGAATTCTTATAAAAGCAATTCAAAATGGTATGAAGTCAGTCTATGACAGGGTTTACACGGGTAATTTACACCATTTTCAATGTCACACAATGTGACAAAAAGTGTAACTTTTTTCATTTTTTTGACACCCGGAGCAAAACAACATGAACACGATATTACCACCAGAGAATTTAGGATTAAATGCCTGTTTTTGCACCCTATTATTTCTCTCTATATAATGGCGGATCAGACACAAACACTAAGAAAAATACATAACGATCACGGTGCATATTATTTCGGTAAAAGCAATTTTTTTACAAAAAAACTCAAGAAACCTCAGATATCCGTGTAGGATTCATAAAAATTGAATAAATATCATAAAATTCTGCAAATTTTTAGAAAAAAGTTTGACATTCACAGTGGTATACTTGTCACGTTAACGGAAGCAGAAGAAATTGCAGATCACACATCATTTTGATGTCAGAAAACAACATTTTCTGCTACTGTTAGGAGGTTCACATGAGATCTCTTGAATATAAACGCGGGCTTTTCCTTGTTGTTTTTGGAAGTATTGTTGACAAATTATTGTTCATAGCACTGAATTTCACGCTGACGACACTGCAAGAGACATCCGACAGTACAGCACAATCTCGAATAGGTTGGATTGTCCCTGAGAATCAAACAAATCTCCATCCAGAACAAAAAAGTAAACCACCATGTACCCTAAACACAGCGAAATTAGGAAACCTAACCGACACCTCTGCAGCGGTGTCACAAACGATAGGAATTCACACATGAAACGGAAATTATATTTAGACATTGCAGTCTTTATAATGATTCTCGGTGGCTTCGGTGTCTTTGGTGGCTTTGTTTTTATGCAGCACGCTCCTGCTACGGAAACCCAAACACAGGAAGCGGTAGATATACCTGCTACAGGATGTTGCGATGTGGCTAAGGCCGAAGGTGAAACTTCGTCTGAAACTGCTGGCGGATGTTGTGGAACATCTAAGTCCGATGCATCTCAAAGTGTTGATAACTCACAACAGGTGCAACCTTCAGGTACACCTGAAACAAACGAAACATCTCCGAATACACCGCAAAGTGATAATACGGACGAAGGTGGATGTGGATGTGGTAGTTAATAATTTATCTCTGTCCAATGTGGATGGAGATATAGAACGTGCTTTGAAAAAAGCGCGAAATCCGAGGCACCTTTAATAATTGAATGTGTGTCTCTATATTTTAAAATTAGATGTCCAAGCGGCATAAAAAATAGTAGGAGAATTTAATGTTTATGAAAAATGTTTTGAATCAACCTAACTTAGTCGGTGCCATGATGATAGCACTTCTGGTTGGTGCCGGGTTTGTTTATGCTTTTGCTTTTGATGGTTTTAATGTGGAAACTGTTTCGGGTGCCGAAGTAGAGGCATGGGTCGCAGCGACAGGTGGAGGAAATAACGATTATGATGATCCAGACCCATGTGATTGCATGTCGGCGCATATGAATGATGCTGATGACTGTTCAACTGATTTGTGTGACACTAATGATTCTGATTATCCTTGTGGAGATGTTCGGGCATCTTGTTCGAATGACTGTCCACACAAAGGAGAAGGCGGGTGCTCTACTTGTGCAGGCGAGATTAAATGTGCAAATACAGGTAGCCTATGCGAGGATACCGAAAAATGTGTTCCACCCGACAAGCCAATGGATGATGATACCCGTAATGGTGATGGTGGTATGTCTTAGATATATTTATGAAGTCCTATTGAGTAAGACATTAGGATGTTGAGTAAGACATTAGGATGTTGTGGGAAATGGAAAGGAAGCGACAATTTATGTCCCTTTCTTTCTATTTCAAAATTCCTTGATTTGAATTCTTACTTCTTACTCACTATGGTTTCTATAAATTGGAATGCGACCATCACTAAGTGGCATCCCGTTTACAAAGGTTTATATATGGCAAATGAAAATCTAAACATACCAACACAGGATATAGATATAGAATCCAATGTCAACACATGGGCACTTCCAGAGGGTGCAATCGCCCGTTTCGGTAAAGGAACCGTGAATGATTTGGCATTTACCCCAGATGGCAAATATCTCGCTGTTGGCACTTGGGTAGGACTTTGGTGGTATGACGTGTCTGCCTTGTCTCCAATTGCTTTGTGGGAAACAGAACGAGGGGCAATTGCAAGGATTACCTTCTCTCCCAACGGAAAACGGCTTATTACCCGCAATGTCGAAGGAATAATCAAGTCATTTGATGTGTTTACAGGCGATTGTGTTTCTCAAGTAAAACGTCTATCAGGTACTTCCAGAGTAGCCTTTTCAGGAGATAATCAGCACTTCGCCACGTCTGCGACGCGTTCAAGTGTTGTTTATGTCTGGTGTGCTGATACTTGTGAACCGATTGTCAAACTTTCAACGGAAGCCGAAATAACGTTAGAACAGCGTAGAGTTATGGACCGCCCCCTTTGTTTCTCTCCTGATGGACAAATTCTTACCTATGCCAGTCCAGTAGATACAAAAGGTACTGCGGATTTCATTTCTCTGTGGGATATGAAGACGTTTGAACCTATCGCTTCTATTAGAGACTACTCCACACGGATAGATACACTTACATTTTCCCCGTGTGGTAAGTTTCTTGCTGTGGGAGACGCATCTGGTACCCTCAAAGAGTGGGATATATTCAGCGGAAAGTCCACAGGAATACAGATGGAGACCTCATCAGATTATCCGCAAGGTTATCAGATAATCCCTTCCTATACTCTCTCTGGTCAATTGCGTGCAGCCTACGGTATTGGTTCTAAAATCGTCGTGTGGAACGTGGAAGATAATGAAAAGATAGACGAGTTTGAGTATGGCTGGTACATTTCCTACTCCCACTTTTTAAATGGAACGAATCTTGCTGTTAACAGTCCTCTGAAAGTGTGGATAGAAAGTTCATCGGATGGATGTGGTGCAATTTTAGGGCATCGTCATATCTCTCAACACCCAACCTTTTTCCCTGATGGGAAGGCACTTGTAAGTATTGATGGTGGTGGTGCTAATCGTTGGGATGTTTTTGAAAAACGGTGGCAACGGCAAATGTATAATAATAAAATATCAATAAGACAAGTCTATTTTTCTCCAGAGGGGAGTATGCACGCCCATGGGACATTAAGAAATACAAACACAGGGATCGTATGGAATGTTGAAACGGAGGAAGTACTTGCAACTTTCTCGCAACCAGATACGCGTCTAATCACCTTTGCATCCGCACCGGCGACAGGGGTCTGTGCATTCGGAGATTTAGAGGGAAATTGTTATGTGTTTGATGGAAAAGAACCCCTAAAAAAACTATCTGGACATACGGGGGCAATTTTGTCGATTGCTTTTAGTACGGATGGTAAGCAACTTGCTTGCACTTCAAGTGAGGGTTCTGCTTATGTGTGGGATGTTACATCAGCTCAACAGATTGCCACGCTTTCTACAATTAGGAAGATAGATACTAACTTGTATATAGGAGATGCAGATCAATTGCAAAGACGGCTAAAAAGAATTAAAAATGTATCCACAACATCGAAACCGTACAGTGTAAAGGCTATTGTTTTTTCACCGTGTGAAAATGTGATTGCCGGAGGAATGACGCGCGAAATACGTTTGTGGGATGCCACAACACATGAAGTGCGATTAGCAATACTTCAACCCAGAGGTTGTGCGGAACCCTTCGCTTTGGCTTTCACGCCGTGTGGACAATACCTCGCCTCCGGATCCTGGTGGGGAGGAACGGATAAAGTCTCCATTCGTTTGTGGGACGTTGCAAGTGGTGAAAATATCGCAACGCTATGGAGTCATTCTACAGATGTCGAATATCTGACGTTTTCCTCGGATGGCATGCTCTTAGCAAGCGGTAGTTATGATGGCACTATCCTACTTTGGGATATGAAACCCTACCTATAAACAGATAAGGAGTCCATTTGAAACAAGGCGCTTTAATCAGAACACTTTTTCTGCTTTTCGCAGCTGTCGTCTTTGCAGATACATCGGAAGAACATCAAGACTGCCCCGTCCCTATAAGTGTTATAGGTAATCATGTACATACATCAGGGGAAATGATGTTTTCCTATCGGTTCATGACGATGGACATGCGGGGAATACAATCGGGTATAGATCCCGTAGAAACAGTGGATGTGCTAAAAGATTTTATGATGACACCAATAGCAATGGATATGAGAATGCACATGTTTGGTGCCATGTTTGCACCACATGACAAACTTACGTTCATGGGGATGACAAGTTATCAGCAACGCCACATGGAGATGGAGGGTGCACATCAACACGCCACAGGACACCATGACCATCCCGTAGGCATGCATGAAATGTCCAGTGCAGGCATCGGGGATGTCAAGTTGGACTCACTTTTCACGTTATGGAAAAATTATAACTTTACGCTTATCGGGAACGCGGGTGTATCCTTTCCTACAGGATCCATTACACAGCAGGCAGACGACAGGCGCATTCTCCCTTATCCGATGCAACTGGGAAGTGGTTCTTTTGAAGCACGTCCTGGTATTACGTTTTTCGCAACGCGTAGCAATTGGTCTTACGGTGGTCAACTGCGTGGTTCATTTCCGTTGAATTCCAATACCAATGAGTATCGGAACGGGAACACGATTACTGCCACAACTTGGGGTGCGCAGCGCGTCAACAATTGGATCAGTCTCAGCGCGCGGTTACTGTTTTCGCATAAGGGAAGTATAATGGGACACCATCCAGATTTAGATCTAAATAGAACTCCAAGCCACCGTCCTGATTTTCAAGGTTTTAACAGACTTGACATGGCAATTTCAAGTAATTTGATAGTGCTGGCAGGGCAGCGTCTCGCTATTGAGTTTATCTTGCCTGTCTATCAGGACCTCACAGGCACGCAACTTAAAAACACATGGAAACTCGTCATCGGTTGGCAGTACGCTTTCCGACTATTGTAAAAAGGTCACACCGTTAGGACATTATCCCGTAGGTCGGGTAGAGTTTACGAAACCCGACATGCACAAGGTGATACGAACGGTGATACGAACTACGTGTTCAAACCGACGCCAAATACGCTTTTGGCATTTGTCGGGTTTCACAATCAAAAAATCAACGGTATGAATGTAATTTAGACATTCCCGTGTTCAAGCCGACCTACAAAACTATTGTAAAAAGGAACACTGGTAGAGTTATTATATATGAGATCAGAACTCCTTCCGTGGCATAGAATAGTGAATTATCTGTTCGGTGGACTCCTTTGTTTCACTATCGGGTATTGGCTCAAAAAGAATCTTGTTATTCTTGATGGCAAAGTACTCATTTCTTGGCATGAATCTTCCTATCTGTCAATCTCTTTTCCGCTCTGGGGTGTAAATCTACTTGCCGGGGCACTCCTACTTTACACACTTCTTTTGATACTCTCCAACTTTACAGTGTTGCATCAACAGAGGGTTCACGTTGTTGTTTTTTTCATTTTGCTACTGATCTGTACATTGCCACTATACGCACACTTTAACAATGCAAAACGTCTTCAAATTTATACAGTATAGTTGTTAATAGTATCGGTGTTGTGCTTTGTTTTCGCGGATTAATCGGCATGCAACTCTCGCGTATTCATAAAATCTGCTCTCGTATTATCCTATCGATCCGCAATATCCACCCGCGTCCATTTATGATTGGGATGTTTATCTGTTGTGTACTAATCTGCGGTTCCATTTCGTGGCACATATTTGATGGTGTTCCCGGCTTTATTGATAGTTGTTCATACATGTTCCAGGCACGTTTGTTTGCACACGGGAAGCTTTCTGCACCACTGCCACCCGATACCCAATTTTTTGAAGTCGGGAATACGATCCTCTCCGATAAATGGTATACGGTCTATCCACCAGGGTACCCTGCAGTCCTTGCGTTAGGTGTACTTCTTAAAATTTCTTGGCTTGTCAACCCGATTCTTGGTGCATTGACGATCGTTTGCATCTTTCTACTTGCCAAAGAACTATATGGAGATAACATTGCTAAACTCTCCGTTGTGTTGGCGTGTGCAAGCAGCTTCTTTCTATTTATGTCCTCAGAGTTCGCCTCACACACCGCGACCCTCTTTTTTATAACGGTGGCGTTTCTGAGTTTTGTCCGGATGATTAAAAACAAACGTCCCCTTTTTTCAGCAGTGGTTTGTGGCACAGCTTTAGGCGTTGCAATGCTGTGCCGTCCCTATACAACAGCTTGGATTTGTGTACCGATGGCAATTGCAGCGATTATCAAGCGGAAAGAATTATCACTAAGTCATATCCTTATCGGTATGGTGCCGTTACTCACTGCGTGTGTAACGTTCCTCGCTTACAACTATGCAACGACAGGACATCCACTTCTTGTCGGGTATATTGCCATGCATGGTAAACAGCACTATCCAGGTTTCCACCAGGAACCATGGGGCGATCAACCCCACACTGTAGCACAAGGGTTCAAGCATGTGTTGACCAACCTGAATGCTCTTAATATTTTTCTGTTTGAGTGGCAAATCCCCTCACTTTTCTTTGCATGTCTCTTCCTCGCGTTCGGAAAAAGGAGATTCTGGGAGTGGTTGTTAGTGGGATGGATTGGTGCATTGCTCGTTGGACAATTCTTCTATTTTTTCAATTGGTTGGATTTTGGACCGAGATTTGTGTACGAAAGTTTACCAGCAGTAATTCTCCTAACAAGCCGAGGCGTGTATTTGACGATACACTTCATAACTTCGCGATGGAAAAATCTATCTGAAGTCCATGCACAAAATATCCTCGGTTTAGTGCTTTTCGGTCTTTTTCTATTTGCCTTTCTTTTTAATGTACCCGCAACAGTAAAAACCTATCAAAATTACGGAAAAGATGTCACAATTCACAAGTATCTTGAAAAAAACAATGTCGAACAAGCACTGGTCTTTGTAAAAGATAAACGCACATATCAAGTACATTATCCATTTAACGTACCTTTTGCTAAACCGCACATCTACGCTAAAGATATAGAAAACGAAAACCGAAAACTTGCAGAAAAATTTCCGGACTACCGTTACTTTATCGCTGATGGTGATACGATTGAAGAAGTCTCTATCGACGAACTCAAACAAACTGAAAAGTGAAAGGTGTAAAGCTTAATGAGTTGAAATCTTCCAGATTAATAGAGTTCCATCCGTACTACCACTCACCAATTTACTCCCATCCTTTCAATATACCCAGTTGACTCCCTGATACAACATCCCGCAAAATTATTGCATCCATATCTTCATCCCATACATTTTCACATCCACTTGCCAGTAGTTTCCCAACCGGACTGAAAGCAACACAATTTTTATCTCCCATGTTACCTGAAAGTGTTTTCTTGTATCAGGACTTACGCAAATTGAGCAGAAAAATGAATAATTGGACTTAAAAGCTGTTATTTCGGTGTTTTAACCCTCTAAAGAATCATCGGTATGAATGCCTTAAGGCATTCCCCACCCCTTATCAAGGGGACTTTAAGAGGTATTGCGTAAGTCCTGCTTGTATTTTCCAGTCTCTAAATCCCATAAGTAAATTGCCTTATTGCCAAAGTTGTCCTCCCCTTAATGAGAGACAAGATAAAACAAGTGGCTACAAACCGTTATAATGACAATTGTTAATATATCCACTATCGGTATGAATAACAACAGACAGGTAGCCTTACGTTTACCTGTCTCCTCTTTTTATTCATGAAGATTATAGTAAACTGTAGAATTAACAGTCCGTTTTGAGTTGGAAGGAGGGAATTCCGATTTCCGACTACCATTGAGTTTTATCGAGATTCGGAGATCGATCCTACAGAAAATGTTCTTCTTTAGTTTCAAAGTTCACAATAAATTACCCTGGTGTAAAGTTGTTAAAACTTGTTAACAGCAAATGACATTAATCGGAAAACAAATTCTGTTGCATTATGTAAGGATTGAATGTCCTCATATTGAGATAATATAACGCCTACAAAAAATTATTGTGTAAGCCTAATTCATTTTATGCACCCTTTTCCACCTAATTTTCAGTCTTTATAAATAGAAGCAGTCTTTACAAATAGAACAAACTGAGATAAATAGAAGCAGTCTTTACAAATAGAACAAACTGAGATTGGGAAAGAAATAGTGAAACGCAGTTCTATGATTTATAAATGAGATCAACTTTGAATGAACAAGGACTATGAGAACTTGTTCATTAACTACCGAACTTATGACAATCTAAGAAATGTAAACACTGCCTAGTGAACAATTAGACATCTCTCCGACTGATGTTAAAGTGTGTGTGAAACGTGTAATATAGCGGTGGAAGAAAACCGTAACGCAAAACGCCACTACAAGAGTTAAGCGGGAGAATAATTTATAATTTTATTAAATAAATTGTGGGAGAAATGGTACAATTTACAAAACGCTGTTCGCAATAAGTGTAAATGGAAGCACAATTCGGATAGCTTTTACAAATTGCATTTTCTCCTTCTACTAACACTAACTTCCTGAACGGAAGTTAGAAAGGAGGAATTGGAATATTAAACGGTGCACTGAAAGCTTTGAAGTGGGATGAAGCAACAGGCATTCCATGGCTAATTAAGTTGGCTGTAGCAGCCTTAGCTGCCGCGTTCGTCGCGTTAGCTGCCATAGGTGTCGTTATTGGAGCTCTCATATCGAAACTCTTTGAGTGCGAAAAAGAACATGAAACCGATAATGATGGTCATGCCGCTGGTGGATGTGTCAGTGGTGGTTGTAACGCATAGTTAGGAATCACAGCAACGAAAACCACCGAAAACCATGAAATATGAGTCGCTTGTTTATTTGGAATTTCAAGGGACTCAAACTTACAAAGGAATGTGTCAGTATGAAAAATGAGTTATCCAATTATAAAAAAAGGTAAGTAGAAGTTTTTGGAGTGCATCGGCATTTTTCACCTTACTTATCACAGTTTTGGGACTTCTATTATATTATATGTATATATTACGACTTGTGCTAATTGATTTTGTGTAATTCATCTTATACCATTTCGCAAGTTTTATGCGTATACAACATCCTTTAATGTCATCAACTTTCGTCCTAAACATTTATTCAAGAAAACTCCGAGTGTAAAACCTCCGAACTTATTGCTGAATCGTGTCAGCATTCCCCAATGCGAACGGGCGCGTATACGGGAAATATGAAGCTGCTGCGTGAGTTGACGAATCGTTGTCTCTACACGCCTCCTCATTTTACTGTGGAGTTTACAGAAATCTGATGGATATTGTTTTCTCTGGTTCTTACGCCGTGTCGGTAATAAACAGACATTATATGTTTCAAGTAATTCTAACTCAAGTTCTTCGCTAATATACCCTCTGTCTCCGAGGATAATAGGATAAGTGCCACGGTCACAGAACAAAGGGAGCACTTCTCTATTATCTGTATCAGCCGGGGCTATTGCAAAGTCAACAGGGAGTCCATAAGAGGTCGTGATGATACTCCCACGAAATCCGAAGAATGTGTCAAGTGCTTTTGTCACACACTTTCCATAAGCGGCCTAAGGTGCCGTTGCCATCAGCACATTTGAGAGGGGATGTGGAAGAAGGAACTCTTTTGAAATCGAAAAGCGGGATAGAAAACTAACTATTATGAATCTCTCATCGTCGGGTAAAAAGTGTATCAAAACTTGTCGGAGTTTTTCGCTAGTCAGAACACTTTTTTCATGATAGCACTGAGCGTCCGATCCAGCGTCCAAAAGATCCGGAAACTCAAAAAGCATATTATAGTGGTAAAAAGAAACAGCATACCATCAAAAATAATCTGATTATTAATGCTGATAGCAAAGTCGTATTATTGACACCATCCTGTCAAGGCAGTATTCACGACAAGCGTATCGCCGATACTATAGGATATTGTGTGCCAAGTGGCACTGTTTTGTATCAAGATTCCGGTTTTCAAGGGTTTACCCTTGAGGGGATAAATATCGTTCAACCGATAAAGAAACCAAAGGGAAGCGAACTCACCATTAAAGAAAAAGAAAACAATCGAAACATTTCGTCCATACGCATACAAGTTGAGCATGCGATTTCTGGTGTCAAGAGATACCGCATCGTGAAAGATAAGTTGCGCAACTAGAAGAGAGGTTTCAGTGACCTAATCATGGAAACTTGTTGTGGTTTACACAACTTTAGATTAAACTTCAGACCGTGGTGTTATCAGACACCTACGATTAAATCATTATAATGTCTTTTCAATCAAGAGGTATATTATGAAACGTAAAACCGTTTGGATTATCGCACCTATAGCAATATTGATTTTCAGTATCAGTATTTCATTACTATACTTATATAGTCCAGATGAAGAACCTGATAAAATTTATAAGTATGTAAAACCATCAAGTAATAATGACAACCCACCTCATAAAGCCAAACCAGGGTATAAGATGGTAATACATGATGACCACTGGCATGAAGTACCTGTAGAAGATATTAATACATCAAAAAAGGAAGTTAATCTCACTCAGTCAGAGATTGATGCATTAAATCGTAAATTACAACAAGAAGGTTTTGAAGAAGATAATTTATCAGAAAGAGAATTATTATATTTAAGTAGTGTCGGTGTAGATTGGGATCTATTAACACCCGAACAAAAATATAAATACGATAAGGATTACTACGACCGTTATGATTTAGATGTTCCTCCACCGGGATACAGATATATATTAACTGCACCTGGTAAACCACAATTAGATTCCGATGGAAAACCTATTTTATTAAAAGAAGGTGATATATACATTACTGTTAGATATGGTCAAGGGTTTGCACCAACTCTTGATGATTATAATAGAATTCAATATTTAGAAAGGGAGGTAATTAAATCTACTGATCCAGATGAAATTTCAAGCATGCAAAATGAAATAGATGATATTAAAAGTTCTTCACAAGGCAAAATTCCTATTGGTGCAACAGCCGTTGGCGGTGAGAATTTATCATCAAATGAAAGAGAGTTGAAAGTTAAGGAAGCACTTAATAATGCGTATATAGAATTAAACTTATCACATCTTATATCTAATTAATAGGGGATTTCACAATGATATTAAGTATTCGAAAAGCACTATCAATAGCATTATTTTTAACATTTACAATTGTTTTAACATTAACAGTACATAGTTGGATGCAGACAGATGTATCGTTTTTTAATGAAACAATTAGTTGTAGTTTATCTGGAACTTATACTAAAAAAATGTTTATAGATGGAACTCATACTTGGGAACCTTCAGAACCTTCATCAGCAACAGTAACTGCATGGGGAACCGCAAAAGGTATAGGCCATGCATTTGTAGAACTTTCATCAGGTAGTGTATATGTATCCAATTGCGTCTCAAAAAGATGGTGGTCCAATAGGTGTTATGAGACGTAGTAGACAACTACCTATAATACCTATATGGAAAACAGAAAAAGGTAAATGTATTTCTGTAAGTGATACGGTTGGAAATTTACCTTTGGATCCTGGTACATATAGATGGCATGCTATTGCTAAATTTGAAGTACAAGGTGCTAAGTTTAATGCTATTAGTGGTTGGACAGACAAAGCCGCTACACATCACTCTATACGTGGAGGTTGGGATTGGACAATTGTTCATCAAAAAATATGTCCTGCATGTAAAAAGCCTGTAAAGGATTTTAGTGACCATATAGAAGCTACATGTACCAAAACTGATTGGTGTAACGAAGCAAATGTATATTCTTGTGTGCATGTTTGTAGTAGTGAAAGTGAAGAAGATGAAGACGAGGAAGAAGTAAAAACATGCACTAGAATGATAAAGAAACGTGTTCTTGTTAGGGATAGACGGACTGGCAGGTGGAAATGGGCATATAGATGGAGAAAATGTGGTAAGCAATTTACTGACAGCACTAATAAAGCTGGTTCTTGTCAACCTAGCAAAAAGCACATAGAATAAATTACTATTAATCACTTAATATACAATGTGTATCTGTAATTTATATTGACAGATACACATTGTATATAATTAAGAACTTTGATAAGGATAATTACAATGTTTTTAGAATTGAATGACGGCAGGAAAATTAATATTGAAAAATACTATCAAATACATCCTGAAGCAAGATTTTACAGTGATGATAATAATTACCGTAACATATATATACTATAGTTTGGACAGTTTCTAAAATTTATTGAGTCAAAAGCAGAAAGGGTGAATCCTTTCAGGATATTTCATTTTTGAAAGAATGATAATAATGTACCCTCTTATCTATTTTATACAATAGTTTGGACAATTTCCGTAATTTCTTTAACAACTGTATACATACACCTTTCGCACCGCTGGTGCTCGGTTTCTTGTGGCATTTACGTTTCTACACACCTTTCGCACCGCTGGTGCTACGGATTTAGTCAATAGTAATTTTTTTCTGCAAGTTTCATGTTGTGGCTTAACTCA